>NZ_JBIWFN010000011.1:250329-405417 GCF_044763085.1 Streptomyces sp. NPDC096311 | reverse complement strand
TTGTTCTTGCGTTTCCGACTCTATCAGACCGTTTCCCGATCCGATTTCCTCGGTGCTTTCCAGGTTTCCGCTTTCGCGTTTCCCTTTCCGGCGGTCCAAACACTATCAGCGATTTTCCGTCTCTCTGACCACGACTCTGCGGACATGCAGAACCAGACCCCGAGATAGGATCTGACAAGTTGGGTGCTGCCAGGCAAGGACGCTTGGTCGCGCCGCTCGGCCTCAAGCAGGGGTACGACTCTACATGGGGGTTTGGAGCGCGCGCAAATCGTTTGCGCGGTGCTCTAGGGCCGCCAACCGGGACCTCTCATGCGGAACCGGCAGTTCGTATGACATACCCTGCTCAACAGTGCGCCGTCCGGTACAGGCAGTGACGGCCCATATGAATCTCCACCCCTGGGAGGCTTCCCATGACCATCGTGACGTCCCCTCTTGCAGGACGCGCCATCGGACTCACCGCGGTACCGGATCCCGTCTTCTCCGGAGCGATGGTAGGCCCCGGCACGGCGATCGACCCCGTGCGTGAGCCCGGGGAGGCTGTCGCCCCCGTGGACGGGGTGATCGTCTCGCTTCACCCTCATGCCTTTGTCGTCGTCGACGCAGAGGGCCATGGCGTGCTCACGCACCTGGGCATCGACACAGTGCAGCTCAACGGCGAGGGCTTCGAGCTCCTCGTCAACAAGGGTGACACCGTGACCCGCGGTCAGGCCGTCGTGCGCTGGAACCCGGCTGCCGTCGAGGTCGCCGGCAAGTCCCCGATCTGCCCGATCGTGGCGCTCGAGGCGACGGCCGACTCCCTCTCCGATCTTCGCGAGGACGGCGATGTGAAGGCCGGCGACGCCCTTTTCAGCTGGCAGTGACATCAACAGCGCTGCCGTCATAGACGGCAGGTTCGAAAACCACCGCGGCGGCGGGACGCGCCGCACTACCGGAGACGGGTGAGATGGAGACAACGCTGCGAGGCGTCGGCGTGAGCCACGGTGTGGCGATCGGCGAGGTTCGGCACATGGGAACGGCGGTGCTTGAGCCGCCTGCCAAGCAGATCCCGGCGGAGGACGCGGAGCGCGAACAGGGGCGCGCCCGCAAGGCCGTCGAGGCTGTGGCGGCCGATCTGATGGCGCGCGGCAATCTGGCGGGGGGCGAAGCCCAGGCGGTGCTCGAGGCGCAGGCCATGATGGCCCAGGACCCCGAGCTGATGGCGGACGTGGATCGGCGTATCGCGGTCGGCAGCACGGCCGAGCGTGCCGTCTATGACGCGTTCGCTTCCTATCGCGCGCTGCTGGCGGGTGCCGGTGAGTACCTCGCCGGTCGCGTGGCCGACCTCGACGATGTTCGGAACCGTATCGTCGCCCGGCTGCTCGGAGTGCCCATGCCGGGCGTCCCCGACAGCGACGAGCCGTATGTCCTTATTGCTCGTGACCTTGCGCCGGCGGACACGGCGCTGCTCGACCCCACCCTCGTACTCGGCTTCGTCACCGAGGAGGGCGGCCCGACCAGCCACAGCGCGATCCTCGCTCGGGCACTCGGAGTTCCCGCCGTCGTCGCGCTTCCCGGCGCCGGAGAGCTCGCCGAAGGCACGATGATCGCCGTGGACGGCAGCACCGGTGAGATCTTCGTGGAGCCGAGCGCCGAGAAGCGGGCGCAGCTGGAGGCCGCGGCTGCCGAGCGGAAGGCGGCGCTGTCTGCCTCGACCGGACCGGGTGCCACCTCCGACGGACACAAGGTGCCGCTGCTGGCGAATGTCGGCGGTCCCGCCGATGTGCCGGCCGCCGTCGAGGCCGGGGCCGAGGGTGTCGGTCTGTTCCGCACCGAGTTCCTCTTCCTGGACGACAGCAAGCAGGCGCCGTCCGAGGAGAAGCAGGTCGAGGCGTACCGGCAGGTGCTGGAGGCGTTCCCGGAGGGGCGTGTCGTGGTGCGGGTGCTGGACGCGGGCGCGGACAAGCCGCTGGAGTTCCTGACTCCGGCCGACGAGCCGAACCCGGCACTGGGCGTACGGGGTCTGCGCACCCTGCTCGACCACCCCGATGTCCTGCGGACGCAGCTGACGGCGCTCGCGAAGGCCGCGGAGGGGCTGCCGGTCTACCTCGAGGTCATGGCGCCGATGGTCGCCGACCGCATCGACGCCAAGGCGTTCGCGGACGCGTGCCGTGCCGCCGGGCTGAAGGCGAAGTTCGGCGCGATGGTGGAGATTCCGTCGGCCGCGCTGCGGGCTCGCTCGATCCTCCAGGAGGTCGAGTTCCTGTCGCTGGGGACCAATGACCTCGCGCAGTACACCTTCGCCGCCGACCGGCAGGTCGGCGCGGTGTCCCGCCTGCAGGACCCGTGGCAGCCCGCGCTGCTCGACCTGGTCGCCGTGTCCGCCGAGGCGGCGAAGGCCGAGGGCAAGAGCTGTGGAGTCTGCGGTGAGGCCGCGTCCGATCCGCTGCTCGCGTGTGTGCTGACCGGTCTGGGGGTCACCTCCCTGTCGATGGGTGCCGCGTCGATTCCTTATGTCCGGGCGACGCTCGCCAAGTACACGCTGGCGCAGTGCGAGCGTGCCGCCGCGGCGGCACGTGCCACGGACACGGCCGACGAGGCGCGCACGGCGGCCCAGGCGGTGCTGTCCGGCGAATAGCCGGGGCCGTTCGTCTAGCGACGGTTGCTCAGGGGCGCTCCACCTGTGGGTGGGGCGCCCCTTCGCGTTCAGTGCGTGTGGCCCGTCGCCTCCTCCCCGCTGCCGAGGTCGGGTGGTACGCAGTAGTCGACGCCTGACTCCGGGGAGACCAGATCTCCGGATGCGACATCGGTGCAGTAGGCGTCGAAGACCTCGCCTGCGGTGAGGGGTTGCAGGCCTTCTCCGCGCAGTCGCCATCCATAGACGCGGTCGGTCGTATCGGGGGCGGTGGTGCGCATGACGAGTCCTCCGGCGCTTCCGGTGGCAAGACCCAGGGCCAGGACGGTCGTGAATTCAAGGGCTTCCGCCTCGTCGACGCAGGTGGTGCCCTCTGCGTCGTCGTCGGCCCGCAGCACCGCGACGAGTGTTTCCGGTGCCGCGGAGACGCTGCACACGAGATGGCGCTCGCCGGGGCTCGCGGTGTCGAGGACGCGCGTGAGCAGGTGGGAGGCGCGGGCGAAGGACGCTCGTCCGATGTCCTCTCCGCAGGACGCGCAGTTGCCGATGCGGGCCAGGAGTGTGGTCGCGTACTCCCAGGTCGCTTTGCGCACGGCTTCGTCGACGAGGTCGGGGACTAGTTCGTCGAGGGGCTGTCCCTCGTACGCGACGGTGGGTCCGGTGGCGGCGAGTTCGGCGGTGAAGCGTGTGCGGCTGGCGGCGGTGTCGGGTTCCAGGCCGTTGTGAGTACAGAACTCCGCGTATTCCTCGGGATCGAAGAGCGCGACCGTGGTGTGGCTGCCTTGGGCTGCCAGGGTCCTCAGCAGGGATTCCACCTGGTGGAGGTAGGTCGTGTGGTCGTCGAACGTGAAGGTGCGGTAGCGCCGCATCACCGTGAAGTCGTGCTCGTCGGTCAGCAGACCGATGGTGCCGACGATTTCGCGGCGCAGGACGCGTCGCATGGTCTGGTGCTCGGTGTGCGCCATGTTTCCCCCTGTACACAGTCGATCAATGCTCACTCACAGTAACTGGCGGCACTGACAACGCGGTGCGGGAGAGTTGGTCGCGCACCAGGTGGTGCTGAAACACGCAGGTCACGGCGATGGTCGCGCCGAAGGCCGTCCAGCCGAGGGGGCCGGTCGCGATGGCCGCGGTGACGGCGAGTGGTCCGATGCTGCGCTGGGCGGACTGCGCCAGTCCATGGACGCCCAGGTAGGCGCCCTGGGCCGTCCCGGGCGCGAGGGCGACGGAGAGTTCCCAGGAGACGGTGGCGTGCAGCATCTCCGCCACGGTGAAGGCGACGGCCGAGGTCGTGAGGAACAGCGTGGCGGTGAAGGCTCCGCCCGTGGCCGAGAGTGCCATGGCGACGCCACCGAGAGCGAAGGCGGCGGACAAGGGGAGGAGCAGGGAGCGCGCGGCGGCCGTGGTGGCGCCGTAGCGGGCCAGGGGGACCTGAAGGGCCACGACCATCAGGTTGTTGAGAACCATGAGCAAGGGGGCGAGGCCGTGCGGGGCTTGGTCGGAGTGGGCGATCCAGAGCGGCAGGCCGACCTTGAACACGGCGTCGTCGAGGAAGAGGACGGTCTCGGTGGCGACGTACGCGAGATGGTCGCGGTCGCGCCAGGGGTTGGCCGGCCTGGTGGTGGGGGCGGGGTCCTTGGACGTGGCGATCGTGCGTGCGGGGGACGGCGGTTCGGCGCAGCACACGGTGAGGAGGACGGCGGCGACGAACGACAGCGCGTCTCCTGTCAGGAGCCACTGGTAGGCGGTGGTGGTGCCGATCGTGAGAGCGGCCGCGGCGGTGAGGCCGCCCAGGGCCCATCCGGCGTTGGCGGCGGTTCTGGTCACGGCCTGGTAGCGGACGCGGTCGGGTCCGGAGACGCGGGTGGCGTACAGCTTGGTGAGGACGTTGGCGGCCCTGTCGCCGAAGCTGCCGGCGGCCGAGAAGGCCAGCAGCGGGGCGTAGTTGTCGGTGGTGAGCAGGGCGAGGGAGGCCAGGGCTCGCAGGATCTGCAGGGAGATCAGGACGCGGGTGAGGGGCAGGCGGTCGGCGATGCGGCCGCCGAGCGGTGCGCCGGCGATGCCGATGGCCCCCGAGACCGCGGCGAGGGTGCCGACCTGTGCCACGGACAGGCCGGTGACGTAGGTGAAGTACAGGACGCTGCGGCGGAACGCACTGCGACACCGACTCGCGGAACAGGGGGATCCCGTCCCATTCCGTGAGCGGAATGAATGTCTGGGTACCGGTGCGCGATGAGTCGGCCGTCGTCAATGGACTGCGGTCCTACCGGTGGTGGGTCGCGGCGGGTGCGCGGTTCAGGCTCGCTTCCGCGCCCGGTGTACGGATCTCGGTCGCGGAACTCGAACCCTCCGACGCGATGCGCCTGGCCTCGGACTTCGCTGCCGTGCTCGGCGAGTCCGAGGCCACCTACGGAGGTTGATCAGCCGCGCTTGCGGGCCAGCTCTTCGTAGAAGTGCAGCAACTCGACGTTGTCCACGGAGCCGACATTGACCGCCTTCTCCAAAGGGGCTCCCTGGAGAAGGCGCTTGACCGGAACCTCGATGCGTTTGCCCGTGAGGGTGTGCGGGACGCCGGGCACCTCGATGACCTCGTCGGGGACGTGGCGCGGGGAGAGCTGTTCGCGGATGGTCTGCTTGATGCGGTTCAGGAGGGCCTCGTCCAGCGCGGCTCCAGGGGCGAGGTGGACGAAGAGGGGCATCCAGTAGCCGCCGTCGGGCTGTTCGACACCGATGACGAGCGACTCCTTGATCTCGGGGAGGCATTCGACGGCTTCGTAGATGTCGGCCGACCCCATGCGCACGCCCTGGCGGTTGAGCGTCGAGTCCGAGCGGCCGTGGATGACGACGGAACCGCGCGAGGTCACGGTGATCCAGTCACCGTGGCGCCACACTCCCGGATACGTGTCGAAGTAGCTGTCGTGATAGCGGCTGCCGTCGGGATCGTTCCAGAAGCGGATGGGCATGGACGGCATCGGGTTGGTGACCACCAGCTCACCGACTTCGTCGATCAGGGGCTTGCCGCTGGGGTCCCAGGACTGGAGGTCGGTGCCGAGGCCGGGGGCCTGGAGTTCCCCGATGTACACCGGGAGCGTCGGCACCGCTCCCGCGAAGCAGGAGCACACGTCCGTGCCACCGCTGACGGAGGCGATCCACAGATCGTCGCGGACCTCGTCGTGCAGCCAGCGGAAACCGTCGGGCGGCAGCGGCGAGCCGGTCGTCGCCACGCACCGCACACGCGTGAGGTCGAAGTCCTGGGAGGGGTGGACGCCCGCCTTGCGGCACGCCATCACATACGCGGCGGACGTGCCGAAGAGGGTCGCTCCCGTGCGTTCGGCGATACGCCACTGGGCACCCGTGTCCGGGTATCCGGGGCTGCCGTCGTAGAGGACGATCGTGGTGCCCGTGAGCAGGCCGGAGACGAGGAAGTTCCACATCATCCAGCCGGTGGACGTGTACCAGAAGAAGCGGTCCTCGGGGCCGAGGTCGCAGTGCAGGCCCAGTTGCTTGAGGTGCTCGACGAGGATGCCGCCCTGGGACTGGACGATGGCCTTGGGAAGGCCGGTCGTGCCGGAGGAGTAGAGCACCCACAAAGGGTGGTCGAAAGGGACCTCTTCGAAGACGGGTGCCACGTCCGCCGAGGTCAGCTCGGACCAGTTGAGGGCACCTTCGGGGGCTTCGGTGCCGAGCAGTGGGATGTGGACGACGGCGCGCACAGTCGGCAGTTCGCGGCGCAGCTCGGCGACCACGTCCCGGCGGTCGTGCTCCTTGCCGCCGTAGCGGTAGCCGTCGACCGTGAAGAGCACGACGGGTTCGACCTGCTGGAAGCGGTCGAGGACGCTGCGCGCGCCGAAATCGGGGGCACAGGACGTCCACACGGCCCCTACGGCGGCCGTGGCGAGCAGGGCGGCCACGGCCTGGGGAATGTTCGGGAGATAGCCGCTGACGCGGTCCCCCGGGCGTACCCCGAGGGCGCGCAGCTCGGCGGCCAGGGAGCCGACCTGACGGCGCAGCTCGGACCAGCTCACCGGGGTCGCCTCGTGCGTCTCGTCGACGTACAGGAGCGCTGCTTCGTCCGCACGGGTCTCGGCCGCGCGCAGGGCGTGCTCGGCGTAGTTCAGGGTCGCCCCGGGGAACCATTCGGCGCCGGGCATCGAGCGGTCACCGAGCACGCGCGCGTAGGGGGTCGAAAACCGTACGTCGAACCACTCGGTGACGGCCTTCCAGAACGTGTCCAGTTCCCGTACCGACCAGCTGTGCAGTGCCGGGTAGCCGCCGTCGGACGGGGCTCCGTGGTGCTCGGCCGCCCAGGCCTGGAACTTCGTGACCTGCGCCTGGTTGATGCGCCCTGGGTCGGGCTGCCAGAGCGCTGAGGGGTTCGCGGTGGACATGAATCGGCTCCCGGACTGTGTGCGTCGGTCGCGCACGAGCTGGGGTGTGCGCGTCACGCGGCTGACACGGACGATGCCATGTGATCGACTTCCGCACCAGGGTGCGCCGCAGATGGTCTTCCGCGTGAAGATGTGCCCCCATCGCGGGTGAACGGCAGTTGAACGGCTCACTCATTTGGCCCAGGCAATGGCAGGGTGAGCAGCATGGACGGTCGTGACCTGGTGCGTTCGGTGAAGACAGTCGGTTCGACGGGGGCGGCCCAGGGCTTGCGTACCGTGCGGGCCGCATGGCGAAGGAGGCGTGCCGACGCCGCCGGGCTGCCGCGGCGGGGGGCCGAGCGCGCGCGGGTGCCCGGCCCGGTGGAGGGGGCGGAGCCGGGGCCCGGGGGTGGGATCGTCCGGTTCGCACGGTCCGAGTTGCGCATCACGGTCGCGGTGAGCGGGGCGGTGTTCTGGGGCTGGGACGGGGCCGGTCCGGAGCCGTCCTACGCGCTCGCGGGCCGTTGCCCGGAGCCGGACCCGCGGGCCGTTCTGGAGCCCGACAAGGACGGCGGCTGGCGGGTGGTGGCCGAACGGGTGACGGTTGCCGTCTCGCGGCACGGCGCCGTCGAGGTGCGAACCCCGGGTGGTGTGATCCTGCGCCGTGATCTGCCGCCCCGTTGGTGGGAGCCGGCCGACGGGGGCGGCGCGCGGTGGATGCAGCGCTCGGAAGTGGCCGCCGACGCCCGGTTCTTCGGTCTGGGCGGGCGCGCGGCCGGTCCCAGGCTGCGGGACGGGACGTACCGGCTGTGGAACACGGATCCCGGGCACGCCTTCGCGCCGGGCGACGATCCGCTGTACATCACGATGCCCGTGCAGATGGTGGTCTCCGACGCGGGCACACATCTCGTGTTCCATGACACCTCCTGGGACGGCACGGTGACCCTGCGCGAGGGCGAGGAGGGCGCGGGGTCGGGGCACGACCGCGCGGGCTCGTGCGAATTGCGGATGGACGGCGGCCCGCTGCGCTGCTGGTTGATGGTGGGCACCCCCGCGCGCGTGCTGCACGCCTGGGCCTCGCTCACCGGGGCCCCGGCGCTGCCGCCCGCGTGGGCGCTGGGACACCATCACGCGCGCTGGGGCTTCGGCAGCGAGCAGGAGGTGCGGCGGATCGTCGCGGGCTATCAGGAGCGCGGTCTGCCCCTCGACGCGGTCCACCTGGACATCGATCACTACGACGCCCTCCAGGTGTTCACGGTGGACCGGGAGCGCTTCCCGAAGCTGCCGGTGCTCGCCGAGGAGCTGCGCCGCGACGGCATCCGGCTCGTGTCGATCGTCGACCCGGCGGTCAAGGCCGCACCGGACAACGCGGTGTACGACAGCGGTCTCGCCGAGGACGCCTTCGTGCGGGACGGCTCGGGCCGGCTTGTACGGGGAGTCGTGTGGCCCGGGGAGTCGGTCTATCCGGACTTCACGCACGCGCGTGTGCGGGAGTGGTGGGGCGGCCTCTACGAGGAACGGCTGGCGCAGGGGTTCGCGGGATTCTGGCACGACATGAACGAGCCGACGTCGTTCACGGCGTTCGGGGAGTCGACGCTGCCGAGGTCGGCTCGGCACTCCCTGGAGGGACGTGGCGGCGACCATCGTGAGGCGCACAACGTCTACGCCCTGGGCATGGCACGAGCCGCGTACGAGGGCCTGCGCGAGCTGGATCCCCAGGAGCGGCCGTTCCTCTTCTCGCGCTCCGGGTGGGCCGGAATGCAGCGCTACGGAGGGACCTGGTCCGGAGATGTGGCCACGGGCTGGCCCGGGCTGCGGGCCTCGCTGTCACTGGTGATGGGGCTCGGGCTGTGCGGGGTTCCGTACTCGGGTCCCGACGTGGGCGGATTCGACGGCAGCCCCTCTCCCGAGCTGTACCTGCGATGGTTCCAGCTCGGCGCGTATCTGCCGCTGTTCCGTACGCACGCGAGTCTGCGGGCGGGGCGCCGGGAGCCGTGGGAGTTCGGTGACGACGTACTGGAGCACGCGCGCGCAGCTCTCGTCGAGCGGCGGCGGCTGCTCCCGTACTTCATGACGCTGGCGCTGCTGGCGCGCCGCACGGGCGCACCCTATGTGCGGCCCCTGTGGTGGGCGGCGCCGGAGGACCGGGCGCTCAGGGACTGCGAGGACGCCTTCATGCTAGGTGACAGCCTCCTTGTGGCACCGGTGCTGGACCACGGGGCCGACCGTCGTGCGGTGCAGCTGCCCCGGGGGCGTTGGTACGACACGGTCACCGAGGAGGCTTACGAGGGGCCGGCTCAGGTGTTGCTCGATGCCCCCTTGTCGCGGATTCCGGTGCTGGCGCGCGCGGGTGCCGTCGTGCCCGTCCGGGGCGACGACGGTGGCCTGGAGCTGGAGGCGTGGGCTCCGGCGCGCGGGCGGGTCGGGGGCGGGCTCGCCGTGCCGGACCGCGGCGACGGCTGGGACGAGCCCGAGCTCGAACGTTACGTGACGCGCTGGGAGGGGCAGCACGTGGTCGTGCGGCGGGCCGGAGAGGGCGGAGCGGGCAAGCCGGAGTATCCGGTCCGGGTGCGGGGCCTCGGGGCGCGTTGACGGCCTCCGAGAACCTCGTGGGGCCCCCTCAGATGTACCGTCCCTCGAACCATGCGCGCGCCGCCAAGGTGTGCAGCGGGAAGGCGAGCTCGGTGGGCCGGCGCAGCAGGTGCCAGCCCTGGGTCTCGTCCGTGGCGGCGGACGGCGGCAGTTCGGCGGCCGGGCGCTCCGGTAGGAGCCCGAAGAGCAGCAGGTGGCCGGCGGGAGAGCTCATCGCGTCGGCGAGCCGCACCTCGCGGCTCGCCACGTCGATTCCCGTCTCCTCCTTGAGTTCCCGGGCGACGGCGTGCCGCCAGTCCTCCCGGTGGTCGATGAACCCTCCGGGCAGCGCGATGCCTCCGCGCGCGGGGGCGATGGTCCGGGTGATGACGACCAGGGCGGTGCCCCTGTCGTCGTACACGGGCTGCAGGGCCACCGCGACCGGCAGCGGATTGCGGTAGGCCACACCGCCGCAGACGGCGCAAGTGCGGGGCCAGCCGGAGTTGCCCTCTCCGTAGGGTGCTCCGCAGCTCGAACAGTGCGAGTCCGGCGCGAAGTCGGCGGGTGGGTGCGGGGTTGCGGACACGCCGCGGACTGTAGCCGATCACTTCGCGCTCGTCTTCGGGTGCCTCATCAGGTGCGGTCCGGGCGCCTGTCCAAGTGCGTCTCGTGATGCGGTCCGCCCCGCCGCCACGGGGCGGACCGGCCCGGCTCAGGGGGATGAAGTCAGTGACTTCGTGGACACGGGGAAGTCGAAGTACGTGTCGGGGTAGGGCTCGGGCTTGTACGTGTAGTGCCACCACTCCTCGGCGAGGTTGACGAATCCGAGGCCTTCGAGGGTGCTCTTCAGGAGCAGCCGGTTGGCTCGCTGCACGCCCTGGACGCGTGGGTCCAGCGTGTGCGCGAGGGTGTCGAAGCAGTCGAAGCCGGTACCCATGTCGACGGAGTTGTCCGGGAAGCGGTCGGCCTGGGGCGCGTAGCAGGACACGAGGGGTTCTCCGGGGACGTACGGGCGGGTCGGCTTCGCCGGCAGCCGCACGATCGTGAGGTCCATCGTCGAGCCACGGCTGTGTCCGGACTTCTCGGCGATGTAACCGTCCTCGAACAGACGGGTCTTGTCGACCTGCGGATAGAACTCGGGCTTCATCGCCTGGTCGTCGAGGTCCTCGGCCCAGCGCACGAAGTGGTCGACGGCGCGTTGCGGCCGGTAGCAGTCGTACACCTTGAGGGTGTAGCCCTCGTGCAGCAGTGTCACCTGGGCCTTGTGGAGGGCTTCGGCGGCGGGTCGGGTGAGGATGCAGATCGGCTGCCAGTAGCCGTCGACGCGCTCGCCCACGAAGTTGTGCGGCGTGAAGTAGCGCATCTCCTGGATGATCGTCGGGTCCACGGATCCCAGGGCCACGAAGTCCTCGGGAGCCTTCGGCTCGGGCGTCGCCCGGGCGGTGGCGGAGGCGGCGGTCACGGCCAGTAAGGCGGCGAGTGTGGTCACCAGACCGCGTACGGCGGTGGAGAGTCGTGTCATGCCCCCTGCATCTATCAGGTGCGGGATCCGTCGGGGAAGGGATCACAGGCGGTCGGGCACCATCGAGTGAGGGAATCGGCGGATCGCCCAACGAGCCCCGGAGCCGCACGAGGAGGCACAGCCGGAACCACCCCCGTGGGCCCCGGCCGCACCTCCCGATACTCCGACGCCCAGGAGGCCTCCACGGTTCTCTCCGTCGCGCTGCCTATTTCCCGATGCCCGTGGCACACTTCTGACGTCCCGTCAGATCCAGCGTCGCGGAGGGGTCTTGTCGCGTACACGCACACCCGTGGTCACCGGATGGTTCGCCGGGGACGGGGACGACTTCCGTCTCCTCGGCACGCGCTGCTCCGCGTGCGCCTCGGTCTTCTTCCCCCGCGAGGACGCCTTCTGCCGAAATCCGGGGTGCCGGGGCGGTGAGCTGACTGAGGTTCCGCTGTCCCGGCGCGGTCGGATCTGGTCGTACACCGACAGCCGCTACCGGCCTCCGTCACCGTATGTGACCGATCCGGAACTCTCGTGGGAACCCTATGCGTTGATCGCTGTGGAACTGGAATCCGAGCGACTCGTCGTACTCGGCCAGACGATTCCCGGGATCACCGTCTCCGACCTGGCGGTGGGCATGGAGGTGGAGGTCGTCCCCGGTGTGCTGAACGAGGACGAGGAGACGACCTGGACGACGTGGCACTGGCGGCCGACGGGGGTGACGGCATGAAGGGCATGTGGCGTACGGGGGACGGCATGAGCGGTGAGGTGGCGGTGCTCGGCGCGGGCATGCACCCGTGGGGCAAGTGGGGGCGCGGATTCGTCGAGTACGGGGTCGTGGCGGCGCGTGCTGCACTGGCCGACGCGGGGATCGACTGGCGGGACGTCGGCTCGGTCGTGGGCGCGGACACCGTGCGCGCCGGCTATCCGGGGTACGTGGCGGGAGCGACGTTCGCGAAGGCCCTGGGCTGGCAGGGAGCACGGGTCACGAGTGTGTACGCCGCGTGCGCGTCGGGGGCGCAGGCCATCAACACGGCGCGGACGCAGATCCTTTCGGGCCTCGCGGACGTGGTCCTCGTGGTCGGTGCCGACGCGGCGCCCAAGGGATTCTTCCGTCCGGCGGGCGGGGACAGGCCGGACGATCCCGACTGGCTGCGGTTCCGGGTCCTCGGAGCGACGAATCCGACGTACTTCGGGCTGTACGCACGGCGGCGGATGGCCGTGCACGGGGACACCCTGGAGGACTTCGCGCAGGTCAAGGTGAAGAACGCCGCCCTGGGCGCGCTGAACCCGAACGCGCGGTACCGCAAGAGGGTCACGGCCGAAGAGGTCGCGGGCTCCGCCGTCGTCGCCGACCCGTTGCGGCTGCTCGACATCTGTGCGACGTCCGACGGGGGCGCCGCCCTCGTACTGTCGAGCATGGACTTCGCGCGACGGCACGGGGCGGCGGACCCCGTACGGATCCGCGCGGTGTCGACGGTGACACCGCGCTACCCCACCACCGTGCTCGACCTCCCGGACATCGCCACGGACTCCGCCGTCGCGGTGGAACCCGCGGCCGGCACCTTCCGGGCCTCGATCGCGCGGGCGGCGTACGAGGAGGCGGGCATCGGTCCCGAGGACCTCTCGCTCGCCGAGGTGTACGACCTGTCCACGGCCCTGGAACTGCAGTGGTACGAGGACCTGGGGCTGTGCGGGGACGGGGAGGCCGCGAAGCTGCTGCGGGAGGGTGCCACGTCGCTGGGCGGGCGCATACCGGTGAATGTCAGCGGCGGACTGGCCTCCTTCGGAGAAGCCGTTCCGGCGCAGGCCATAGCCCAGGTGTGCGAGCTGACATGGCAGCTGCGCGGGGACGCGGGCGACCGGCAGGTCGCGAGCGCGCGCGTGGGAATCACGGCGAATCAGGGGCTGTTCGGACACGGTTCGTCGGTCGTCGCCGTTCGCTGAGTCGGCGGCCGGCCGAACGCACCGCATCCAGGGGCGGCGTGCGCCGCGAAGACGACCGTCCACTGGCGCTCGCCCCGCGGCCGTCCGTACTCGGTGTGACGACCTCGGAATGCTGCGTGAACAGCTCGTGAATCGCCCCCGGGCGTGCGCGGGCGGGGCCAGTATGCTCCCGTGCCTTCCTGGACGGATACTGTCCGCTTCGCCTTCCAGCCGGTCGTCAACCTGACGACCGGAGGGGTTGCGGCGCTGGAGATACTCGCCCGTCCCGAATCCGGTGACATCCTGGCACAGGCCCGCCGCGACCCCGAACTCGACGGGCGGCTGGCGGCGTTGGCGATGCGCGCAGCGGCCCGCAGGGAGACGATGCTGCCGCTGCACGTGAATGTCTTCGCCGGGACACTGGCCGATCTCGGACGGCTCGCCGCGCTGCGCGACGCCGTGCGCGAGGCCGGTCGGCTGCCGTGGGAGGTGACGATCGACATCGGTCCGCCGTACACGCACGTGCCGCACCAGGGCCTGCTGGAGGCGGTGTCCACGGTGCGGAGCGAAGGTTTCCGGATCTGCGCGGACGGGGTGGGCGACGGCGACGTACCCCTGCGGCTGCTCACGGACCTCGCGCCCGAGCTGGTGAAACTCGATGCGTCCCTGCTGACGCGGCCGGCGGCGGTCAGGGCGATGCGGACGCTGTGCGAGCAGTTGGGCGCGCTGCTGTCCGTGGAGGGCGTCGAGACGGAGCTGCAGTGCGCGGCCGCGGTGTCGGCGGGGGCGCAGCTGGCGCAGGGCGAGCTCTTCGCGCCGCCCGCGCGGCTGCCCGTCGCGGACGTATACGTTCCGGCCCTCTCCCCCGGCGTCGCGGCGGCCCCCCGGTCGGGACCGTCGGTGCGGCAGTTCGTGCGGCCCGCCGCGCTGCTGCCCGCGACGGCGTCCGCGGGGCAGGTGCGGGCGCTGCTCACCGGCTCGCCCGACGTGTCCGGGGTGCTGCTCGTGGATCCCTCCGGGATCCCGGTCCGCTCGGTGCACCGGTCACGCTTCCTGCTGGCGATGTCGGGACCGTACGGGCATGCCCTGTACGCCGACCGGCCGGCCGCCAAGCTCGGCGATCCGCCGCGTACGGTCGGCGTCGACGCGACCGCATGGGAGGTCCTCGACGTGGTGGCGGACGGCGAGCGGGACCGTACGTCGGACGATGTCGCGGTCGTCGATCACTACGGGCGGTGCGTGGGGGTCGTACGCCTGGCCGATCTCGTACGAGCGCTCTCCGAGAGCCGGGTCGAGGAGGCAGCTGGGCTCAACCCGCTCACCAGGCTGCCCGGTTCGGACGCGATCACCGGCGAGGTGGACCGGCGGATCGCGGACGGCCGGACGTTCGCGCTCAGTTGGCTCGATGTCGACCATTTCAAGCAGGTCAACGACGGAGCGGGCTTCGCCGCGGGAGACGAGCTGATCCGGGAGGTCGGGCGGACGCTGCAGCACGCGGCTTCCGGGACGACCCGGGTGGGGCACATCGGCGGCGACGACTTCCTGGTCCTCGCCGATCCGGAGACTCTCGGCCCGCTGGCCGGCACGGTACTCGACGCGCCCTGGTCGGCGGGCGGACGTCCCGTCACCTTGTCGCTGGCCACGGTCCTGTGCGCACCGGGCAGCGTGACCGACCACCGACAGGCGGCCGCCTGTCTGGCACCGCTCAAGCAGGCAGCCAAGGCTCTGAGCGGGGCGAGTTGGGTGCTGGGGCGGGCGGGACTGCCGGGGCATGAGGTCCTGCGTGGTTCGGGGGCGGAGCGAGCACAGGCCGGTTGAGCGACGGACCGGGAGGGTTCTGAGCAACGGCCGTGCCGCCCGGGGCTCCTGTGACGGGTGAGGGCGAAGGGACGGCCTGCCCGAGACCGTGCCCTGGACAGGCCCGTACCGTGTCCTGATCTTGGCTCGTTCACGGCCTTCAACCGTTGCCGTCGGCGACCTTGACGCCCTCTGGGCGCCGGTGAACACTTCCGGATGTCAGTCGGCATCGCCGCATTCGGGCGTCTTCAGGCACCGCACCGCTCGGGTTCGCGACCTGTTTCCAAGGCCGTCCCCCACGGGCGATTCCGCTGCGACGGCACGCTCGTCACGGACGCCGGGCGGGGCGCGGGACCTCCCTGCCTTCGGCTGAAGTAGCCATGGGAAACGCACCCCGCACGGTGGCCCGGAGCGGACCGCTCCGGGCGAGGCCTAGGAGCCGCCATGAGCAACGGCGACATTTTTGTCGGCGAGTTGATCGGCACTGCGATTCTGATTCTGTTCGGCGCGGGGGTCTGCGCCGCGGTCACCCTCAACAAGTCCAAGGCACAGGGCGCCGGCTGGGTCGTCATCGCGTTCGGATGGGGTTTCGGGGTGCTCGCCGGTGCCTACACCGCGGCGCCGCTGTCCGGCGGTCAGATCAACCCGGCCGTGACCATCGGTTTCGCCATCGAGGGCTCGACGAAGTGGGAGGACGTGCCCTTCTACATTCTGGGCCAGTTCGCAGGCGCCATCATCGGCGCCGTGCTCTGCTGGCTGCTCTACCTCGGCCAGTTCAACCTCAACGCCGACGAGGACAAGGCCATCGAGACGCTGGGCATCTTCTCGACCCGGCCAGAGATCAACCATCCCGTGCAGAACCTCATCACCGAGACCATCGCCACCGTCGGCCTGATGCTGCCCATTCTGGCCATGGTCGGCGGCCACAAACACGTGGCCGGGATCGGCGACGCGGGACTGCCCGTCCAGCTCATCGCGTTCCTCGTGGTCGGTATCGGACTCTCGCTGGGCGGGCCCACCGGGTACGCCATCAACCCGGCCCGTGATCTGGGACCGCGCCTCACCCACGCATTGCTGCCGATTCCCAACAAGGGCACCTCGGAGTGGAGTTACTCCTGGATCCCGGTGGTCGGCCCGATCGCCGGTGCCGCCATCGGGGCCGCGATCTACAACGCAGCCTTCTGACGAGAACGCAGGCTTCCAACGCAGCCTTCTGACGAAGAAGACGTAAGGGGACGTCATGACGGAGAACGCCGAGAAATACGTCGCCGCAATCGACCAGGGCACCACCTCCAGCCGCTGCATCATCTTCGACCGGAGCGGCGCGATCGTCGCCGTCGACCAGCGCGAGCACCGCCAGATCTTCCCCAAACCGGGCTGGGTGGAACACGACGCCACCGAGATCTGGTCCAAGGTGCAGGCGGTCGTCGCGGGAGCGATCGCCAAGGCGGGGCTGCGCGCCGACCAGCTGAGCGCGCTCGGCATCACCAACCAGCGCGAGACGACGGTCCTGTGGGACCGGGCCACCGGCAAGCCCGTGCACAACGCGATCGTGTGGCAGGACACCCGGACCTCGGCGCTCTGCAACCAGCTGGGCGGCACGGACGGCCAGGACCGCTTCCGCGAACAGACCGGCCTGCCGCTGGCCAGCTACTTCTCCGGCCCCAAGGCGGCCTGGCTGCTCGACAACGTGCCGGGGCTGCGCGCGCGTGCCGAGCGCGGCGAGATCGCCTTCGGCACCATCGACTCCTGGCTGATCTGGAACCTGACCGGCGGCACGGACGGCGGTCGGCACGTCACCGACGTCACCAACGCCGGGCGCACCATGCTGATGAACCTGGAGACCCTTCAGTGGGACCCGTCGATCCTCGCGGCGATGAACATCCCCGAGGCGGTGCTGCCCGAGATCAGGTCGTCGGCCGAGGTGTACGGCACCGCCGTGGGCCAGCTGGCGGGCGTCCCCGTCGCCTCGGCGCTCGGCGACCAGCAGGCGGCGGTCTTCGGACAGGCCTGCTACGACGTGGGCACCGCCAAGAACACGTACGGCACCGGCAGCTTCCTGCTGCTCAACACCGGCAACCGGCCCGTCCCCTCGAAGAACGGGCTGCTGACGACCATGGGCTACAAGATCGGCAGCGAGGCGCCCGTCTACTGCCTCGAAGGGTCGATCGCGATCACCGGCGCCCTGGTGCAGTGGTTCCGCGACCAACTGGGCATCATCCGCAACGCCGACGAGATCGAAACGCTGGCCGCGAGCGTCGACGACAACGGCGGCGCGTACATCGTTCCGGCGTTCTCGGGCCTGTTCGCGCCCTACTGGCGCTCCGACGCGCGCGGTGTCGTCACCGGCCTCACCCGGTACGTCACCAAGGCGCACCTCGCCCGCGCGGTCCTGGAGGCGACGAGCTGGCAGACCCGTGAGGTCGTGGACGCCATGTTCCAGGACTCCGGCGTGCAGATCACCACCCTGAAGGTGGACGGCGGCATGACCAAGAACAATCTGCTGATGCAGCACCAGGCGGATGTCCTGGGCGTGCCGGTGATCCGTCCCCGGGTGTCCGAGACGACCTGCCTGGGCGCGGCCTACGCGGCCGGGCTCGCGACCGGTGTGTGGAACGACCTCGACGAGCTGAAGTCGCACTGGCAGAAGGACGTCGAGTGGACACCGTCCATGGAGGCATCCGTGCGCGACCGTGAGTACCACAACTGGCGCAAGGCGGTGGAGAAGAGCTTCGGCTGGCACGAGGACAACGTCAGCTGAGTCAGGGGTCCACGCGCGCGTGCGTCTCGCGTGAGCCACACGCGTGTGCGGGACGACGGCCCGTACCCCGGTCGGCGGGGGTACGGGCCGTATGCGCGGTTCGGACCGTCTGTACGGGTCAGGTGGTGACCGGTTCGCGTCGGTCGGCTCCGTACGCCATCGCGTGCTGGACGACCTCGATGAGGACCTCCTTGGCCGACTCCCGGTCTCTGGCGTCGCACAGGACGACCGGAACCTCGTCGTCGAGGTCGAGTGCCTGGCGGACCTCGTCGACCGGGTACCGGGACGATCCCTCGAAGCAGTTGACGCCCATCACGAACGGTATGGAGCGCCGCTCGAAGTAGTCGACGGCGGCGAAGCAGTCCTCCAGGCGGCGCGTGTCGGCGAGCACGACGGCGCCCAGGGAGCCGGAGGCGAGCTCGTCCCACAGGAACCAGAAGCGGTCCTGTCCGGGCGTCCCGAAGAGGTAGAGCACCAGGTCCTCGCGGAGCGTGATGCGGCCGAAGTCCATGGCGACGGTGGTGGTGTGCTTGCCCTCCACGCCGCTGGTGTCGTCGACCGGGCGGCCCGCCTCGGTGAGCACCTCCTCGGTGCGCAGCGGTTTGATCTCGCTGACCGCGCCGACCAGGGTCGTCTTGCCCACCCCGAAGCCACCGGCCACCAGGATCTTGAGCGTGACGGGCTCGACCGGGGGCTTGCCGCGCTCAGAACGCCCGAAGATCATCGATCTCTTCTCCTGCTTGATGGGGGTCGTGGGACGGTGGGCCGTAGCCTCCGCCGCCGGGGGTTTCGATGACAAGTACGTCGCCGGAGCCGACGTCGGCCGTATCACTTGCGCCAAGTTCCGTGACCGTGCCGTCCGCGCGCTCCACCCGGTTGGCGCCGAGCGCCCCGGGCTCGCCGCCGGCCATGCCGTAGGGCGGGACCCTGCGGTGCTGGGACAGTGTGGAGACTGTCATGGCCTGCTGGAACCGGATACGGCGCACGGCACCGTCCCCGCCGCTCCAGCGTCCGGCTCCGCCACTGCCCGGCCGGACCGCGAACTCTTCGAGCCGGACCGGCAGTCGCCACTCCAGGATCTCGGGGTCGGTGAGCCGCGAGTTGGTCATGTGGGTCTGTACGACGGAGGCGCCGGGGAAGCCGTCGCCCGCGCCGGATCCGGAGGCCACGGTCTCGTAGTACTGGTAGCGCTCGTTGCCGAAGGTGACGTTGTTCATCGTTCCGGACCCTTCGGCCTGCACGCGCAGGGCTCCGTACAGCGCGCCGGTGATCGCCTGAGAGGTCTCCACATTGCCCGCGACCACGGCGGCCGGGGCCTCGGGAGCGAGCATCGAGCCACGCGGCACGACGATGTCGAGCGGGCGCAGACAGCCGTCGTTGAGCGGGATGTCGTCGGCGACCAGAGTGCGGAAGACGTACAGGACGGCGGCGTTGACCACCGCGAAGGGTGCGTTGAAGTTGGTGCCGAGCTGCGGGGACGTACCCGTGAAGTCGACCGTGGCGGAACGATTTTCGCGGTCCACGGAGACCCGGACACGGATGACCGCTCCGGAGTCGGTCTCGTAGGCGAACTCACCGTCTTCCAGGGCGTCGATGACGCGGCGTACGGCTTCTTCCGCGTTGTCCTGGACGTGCCGCATGTAGGCCTGGACGACGTCGAGGCCGAAGTTCTCGATCATGCGGGCGACTTCGTCGACGCCCTTCTGGTTGGCGGCGATCTGGGCACGCAGGTCGGCGAGATTGGTCTTCGGATTGCGCGAGGGGTAGGACGCCTCGGTGAGCAGGCGAAGCGTCTCGGCCTCGCGGAAGCGGCCGTTCTCGGCGAGCAGCCAGTTGTCGAAGAGGATGCCCTCTTCCTCGATGGTGCGGCTGTTCGCGGGCATGGAGCCCGGTGCGATGCCGCCGATCTCGGCGTGGTGTCCGCGCGAGGCGACATAGAACAGGATGTGCTCACCCTCCGTGTCGAAGACCGGGGTGATCACGGTGACGTCGGGGAGGTGGGTGCCTCCGTGGTACGGGTCGTTGACCGCGTACGTGTCACCCGGGCGCATGCTGTCGCCGCGTCGCCGGATGACCTCCTGCACGCTCGTGCCCATCGAGCCCAAGTGGACAGGGATGTGGGGGGCGTTGGCGACGAGGCTGCCGTCGGGGTCGAAGAGCGCGCAAGAGAAGTCCAGGCGTTCCTTGATGTTGACCGACTGGGCCGTGGACTCCAGGCGGGCACCCATCTGCTCGGCGATGGACATGAAGAGGTTGTTGAAGACCTCGAGGAGAACCGGGTCCGCTTGCGTGCCGAGATCGGAACTCTGCGTAACCGCCACGCGTTCCATGACCAGATGCCCGTCGTCGGTCGTCGCGGCCCGCCAGCCGTCGTCGACGACGGTCGTCGCGCCGGCCTCGGTGATGATCGCGGGGCCGGTGACCGTTTCACCGGGCGGCAGTTCCTCGCGGCGGTGCAGGGGTACGTCGCACCAGGCGCCGCCCGTGTGGAGGCTGACCGTCTGCGCCGCGCCTCGGGCGGACGAAGAGGTCGCGAGGGCGGAGAGGTCGGGGGGTTCGGTGAGTCCGGTGGCCTCGACGGAGAGGGCTTCCACGACGACCGGACGGTCGAGGGTGAAGGAGTAGGTGGCGCGATGGCGTTCTTCGAAGGCGTGGGTCATGGTGTCGGGCTCGGTGAGCTCGACGGTGAGCGCCGTGTCCGTTCCGTCGTAGCGGAGTTGGGCCCGGCGGGTGACGCGGATGCGCTCCTCGGGCACGTCCTCGGCGAGGAGTTCGGCGCGGGTGGCGCCCTCCAGGTCGTCGGCGGTCTTGAGGATGCCGGGCATCGCGGAGGCCTCAAGGGGTGCCTCCACGGACTGCTCGCGCATGGCCGTCGTGTCGGCGAGTCCGATGCCGAGGGCGGACAGGACGCCGGCCATGGGCGGGACGAGGACGGTGCGGATGCCGAGCGAGTCGGCGACCATGCACGCGTGCTGGCCGCCCGCACCGCCGAAGGTGGTGAGCGCGTACCGGGTGACGTCGTGGCCCTTCTGGACCGAGATCCGCTTGACCGCGTTGGCGATGTTGGCCACGGCGATCTGCAGGTAACCCTCCGCCACCTGCTCCGGGGTGCGGTCGTCTCCGGTCTTCTCACTGATCTCCCGCGCGAGGGCGGCGAACCGGTCGCGGACGAGGGTGTCGTCGAGGGGCTGGTCGCCGTCGGGGCCGAACACTTCGGGGAAGTGGATGGCTTGGATGCGGCCGAGTGCGACGTTGGCGTCCGTGACGGTGAGCGGGCCGCCACCGCGGTAGCAGGCGGGGCCGGGGTCGGCGCCGGCCGAGTCGGGGCCCACCCGGTAGCGGGAGCCGTCGAAGTGGAGCACCGAGCCGCCGCCCGCGGCGACGGTGTGGATGTCCAGCATGGGCGCCCGCAGCCGGACCCCGGCGATCCGGGTGGTGAAGACCCGCTCGTACTCGCCCGCGAAGTGCGAGACGTCCGTGGAGGTGCCGCCCATGTCGAAGCCGATGACACGGTCGAAGCCGGCGAGCTGCGACATCCGGGCCATGCCGACGATACCGCCCGCCGGGCCGGACAGGATGGCGTCCTTGCCGCGGAACTGACCCGCTTCGGCGAGGCCTCCGTTGGACTGCATGAACATCAGTCGCACGCCCTGGAGCTCATCGGCGACGTGCTGGACGTAGCGGCGCAGCACGGGCGACAGGTAGGCGTCGACGACGGCCGTGTCACCGCGCGGGACGAGCTTCATCAGCGGGCTGACCTCGCTGGAGAGCGAGATCTGCGGGAAGCCGGTGCGTGCCGCCAGTTCAGCGACGGCCTCTTCATGGGCGGGGTGGAGGTGACTGTGCATACAGACGACGGCGACGGCCCGGATCCCGGAGTCGTACGCCTCCTGGAGGGGCCCGGCAAGGGCGTCCAGGTCGGGGGCGCGCAGGACCGTGCCGTCGGCGGCGATCCGCTCGTCGACCTCGACCACGCGTTCATAGAGCAGCTCGGGCAGTTCGATCGCGCGGGCGAAGATGTGGGGGCGGTTCTGGTAGGCGATGCGCAGGGCGTCGCGGAACCCTCGCGTGACGACAAGGAGGGTGCGCTCTCCCTTGCGTTCCAGGAGGGCGTTGGTGGCGACGGTGGTTCCCATGCGGACGGCGTCGATCCGCGCGCCCTGGGCGTCCTGGTTGCCGCCGAGGAGTTCACGCACACCCGCCACCGCCGCGTCGGTGTACCTCGCCCGGTTCTCGGACAGCAGTTTGTGCGTGAGCAGGCGGCCGTCCGGGCGTCGCGCGACGATGTCGGTGAATGTGCCGCCTCGGTCGACCCAGAACTGCCAGCCTGTCACGTCTGTTCCCCGCTTCCGCCCAGCTCAGAGCGCCCGGAGGCCGCTGATCACGTCGCGCAGAATACTCTCGTCCGGCAGCTCGGCAGGGGGTACGGGACGTGTCACATGGACCATTTCCTCGGTCACGAGGTCCCCGATGAGGACCCGGACCACTCCGACGGGCAGGTCGAGCTCGGCGGCGAGCTCGGCGACCGACTGGGGGGTGCCGCGGCAGAGCTCGACTATGTCCACGTGTTCCGGGGACAGCGAATGGTCGGCTTCGGGGTCATCCGCGTGGGGCTCCGTGACGACCACCGCGATCAGGTCGAGGCGATGCTGGGCAGGACTGGTGGTGCGCCCGCGTGTCATGGCATAAGGACGGACCACCGGTCCGGCGTCGTCGTCGAACCAGTGGCGTTTTCCCTGACCGTCTCCGCTCATGCCATCCCACTACCCGCCCGAGGGCAGATCGGTGCGCGGAGCGGCGGCCAGATGTGCGCCGACCCGCTTCACCAGAAGCGTCATTTCGTAGGCGACCTGCCCGACATCGGAGTCGGCGTCCGAAAGAACGGCGAGACAGCTGCCGTCCCCGGCGGCCGTGACGAAGAGGAAGGCCTCCTCGAGCTCGACCACGGTCTGCCGGACACCTCCCGCCTCGAAGTGGCGGCCGACGCCCTTGGCGAGGCTGTGGAAGCCGGAGGCGACGGCGGCCAGGTGCTCGCTGTCCTCCCGGGTCAGATCCTTGGAGGCCCCGGTGGCAAGGCCGTCGCCGGAGAGCACGATCGCCTTGCTGATGCTGGCGACACGGTCCACCAGGTCGTCGAGCAGCCAGTTCAGCTCTCCCGACGTCTTGCTGGTCGCGGTGGGCCCTGTGGCCTTCGGTGCGGTCATCGACCGTCCCCCTTCGTCGTTCCTGGTGCTGTGCCGCCCTGGGCCCCGTCGCCCGCGGCGTTCTCCTCGCGGCCCCGCTGCCAGCCCCGCTGGAGCGAGGCCATCCGGCTGCGTACCTCGTCGGCGTCGCGATCGGCGAGTTCCGCCCCCTTCGGGGTGTGGTCCTTGTCGCGCTCGGCGCGCCGTTCGGGTCCGTCCTTCAACTGAGGGGCCAGATTGGCCTGTCGGACGCGGCGGGGCAGCGGGCTCGCACCCGATTCTGCCCCTTGCGTCGTGGCGGCGGAGCCCCGGGTGGTCCCAGCCCTGCCCGCCGGCGCGTCGGTGGAGCGAGTGCGCCGGGGGAGAGCGGGGGCCTCTCGGAGGCCTGACGCCTCGGAGCGAAGGCCCGGAGTCTCGGTGCGTTCGTTGCTGCGGCGTCCGGAGGTCTCGGGGCGGTCAGCACGCCGGGCGGTCGACGACTGTGCGCTCCCCCTCTCCGCGATGCCTTGCCGCTCCACCGGCTCGAGGACCGGTTCGAGGTTCTCCACCGGCTTCAGCGCCTCGGGGGGCTCCTCGCCCGCCTCGCCGCGCCGGGGCCTCGTCCGGGTCACGGGACGACCGTGCGAGCTGACCAGCTTGGGAGTTCTGCGGCGCGGCAGGGGGACCGGGCCCCCGGCGTGGTCGTCGTCGCCGGAGCGGGCCGTCTCCGCGCCGCCTGTGCGGGGCTGCTGGTGGGGCCGGTGCGGCTCGACCGGGACACCCGCTATGGAGCGGCGCGGCCGGAACAGACCGCCCTGCTCGGCGTCCTCGTCGTCGAGGGCGCCCGGGAAACCGCCGAGCACGTCAAGATCGACCGGCGCCTCCAGTTCGACCGGCCCGTCGAGGATCGCGGCAGGCAGGCCGGGGAGGCGCACCGGTACGTCGGAGAGCGCCGCCTTGCGGTCCTCCTCGATCTTGCCCTCCTTCGAGGGCAGCGCTCGGTCGAGACGGAAGCCGATGCCGTTGGTGTCCGGGACGTCGTCCGTGAGCAGCGCGTCGGGGATGAACACCACGGCGGTGGTGCCGCCGTACGGGGAAGGCTGGAGGGAGACACGGACGTTCTGCCGCTGCGCGAGCCGGCTGACCACGAAGAGACCGAGCCGGTCGGTGTCGGACAGTTCGAACTCGGGGGTCTCGGCGAGCCGTAGGTTGGCGTCGAGGAGCGCTTCGGCCGCCATGCCCAGACCGCGGTCGTGGATCTCCAGGGTGAAACCGTTGGCGACGCGTTCGCCGACGACCTGCACGGCCGTGTGCGGGGGCGAGAACACCGTGGCGTTCTCCAGGAGTTCGGCGACCAGGTGCGTGAGGTCGGCGACCGCGGGCCCGGTGACGGCGACGCGGGGCAGTCGGCGTACCTCGATGCGCTCGTAGTCCTCGACCTCGGCGACGGCGGCGCGGACGATGTCCATGAGCTGGACGGGCTTGCGCCACTGCCGGGACGGGGCCGCGCCGGACAGGATGACCAGGCCCTCGGCATGCCGGCGCATACGGGTGGTCAGGTGGTCGAGGCGGAACAGGTCGGCGAGTTCGTCGGTGTCCTCGGTCCTGCGTTCCATGGTGTCGAGGAGGGTGAGCTGCTTGTGCAGCAGGACCTGGCTGCGGCGGGCGAGGTTGACGAAGACCTCGGAGACGCCGTCCCGCAGTTCGGACTGTTTGACGGCGGCCTCGACGGCCGCACGCTGAAGGGTGTTGAGAGCCTGGCCGACCTCGCCGATCTCGTTCTTGTCGTACTCCAGGCGGGGCACTTCGGTCTCGACGTCGACCTGTTCGCCCCCGGAGAGGCGGCGCATGACGCTGGGGAGGCGGACGCCTGACGCCTCGTGGGCGTCCAGCCGCAGCCGTCGCAGGTCGCGGATGAGGCCCCGGCCGATGCGTACGGACATGACGAGCGAGGCCAGCAGGGCGATGAGTCCGAGGACACCCGCGATGACCGCCTTGACGATGACGCCCGTGGCCACGGGGCCGACACGGTCCTGGTAGCGGTCGCCGGCCTTGTCGTCGAGGTCGGCGAGTTCGTCGAGCACGTGTCCGGCCGCCCGGTCCCAGCTCTGCGCGGTGACACCGTGCGGAGATCCGGCCGGGGAGGTGACGACGGCCTGCTCCGCCACGCGCAGGGGAGCCGTGTCGGCGTTCGACCAGTAGCGCTCGAAGCGGCCTCGTTCCGAGGAGGGCAGCAGCGGCAGGCTGATGTCGTACAGCAGGGTGCGCTGCGCGACGAGATCGGAGATGTCGCGGATGTCGTCGCGGGTGACGCGGCCCGCGACCAGCGCGGAACCGAGGAGGGCGTCCTCACGGGAGAGCAGTTCGCGGGCGTTGGCGACGTTGACGAGGGCGCGGCCCTGCTTGTCCATCTCCACGTTGTCCACGACGTGGAGGTTGGCCATCAGTGTGTAACAGGGGTCGACCAGACGGTTGTAGAGGTCGAGGGCCTGGGCCCGGTTGACGGTGCTCTCCTCGACACTGCGGCGCAGCGAGTCGATGCCGTCGAGGGCGTCCAGGATGGTGGTGAGGCGCTGTGAGGTGCCCCCGTTCATCTCTTCCTGTACGTCTTCGTCCTTGGCGTTCTTGCGGACCTTCGCCACGGCCCGGTCGGTCGCGGTGCGACTGCGCTTCAGCGCAGCCAGCGCGTCGGAGGCGCGGGGATCGGCGAGATAGACGAGTGTCTGGCGGCGTTCCTGCTGGAGAACGCTGATGGTGTCCTCGGTGGGGTAGCCGATCTTCTCGACCACGTCCGACACGTTGAACAGCTGGTTGGCCGCGCGGCCGGTGAGTACCGTCGCGAAGGCCCAGATCCCCGTCAGGGAGAGGAGCGGCACGAGGAGCAGCGCCACGATCTTCCGGCGGATGGACTTCCCGCGAAAGCGCATGGCCTCCCCCAGCTCGACCCCCTCCGGCCCGGGGGCACACCTGTACGTCAACAAACGGCGTGAGCCTACTACTGACGCACAGGTAACTCGAAGACGTGTCCGGGCGGCCGCCCGGCGTGAAGAGGGTGGAACCCTGGCTCTTGAGGGAACCGGAGATGGGCAGTTGTCCGTTCATTGGGGGAGATTGCCGCCCCGAATCCGGCATGGCGAGCCAGAGCCCATCGGGCCAGTGAACTTGGTCAGTTGGCCGGAATTTTTCGCTTGTTGGGAATCTTCCGGGCACATTGTTCGTCCTTCTCTATGGGAAATGGGGGCGGAATCGGCCACAGGGGCCGCATGCCGCGTCCAGGCGGCGTAAAACAGCGCAAGCCGGGCAGCCACTGGGGAGCAGGTGTCGTATGACACCTGTGCGAGGGTCTGCTGGGCGGTGGGGAGTGACAAGTTGATGGGCACGGCGGAGCGGGGCGGGACACCAGGGGTGGGTACTGCGGCGCCTGTGGCGGTGCGATCGGCCACACGAACAACGGATCGCGACATACCGGCGGACTCGGCGGACGGGCGCGACGAAGCGAGCGGACAAGGCGTCGTGACGGACGGTCGCGATCGGGTGAGCCGGCAGAGCGTGGCCCCGGAGGGACGCGACCGGAAGAACGACCGGACGGGTGCCGCCGGAATCGGAAGCGAGCGCATGAGCGCCCAGGCGGAGGGCGGGCCCGGGCCGGTGGGCGGGCGGGGCACTGCAACCGGTGGGCATGAGCGGGCGGTCGGGGAGGGTGCCGCTGACGGTCAGCGGCATGCCGGCGGGCAGGCGCGGGCAGTTCTCGGGCACGCGGACGGATACGAAGAGCAGGCGTACTACCGGCCGTTGTGGATCGAGGAGCCCGCGCGTCGGCGACGGCTGCCCGATCCGGTGCGCACGTCGGCCGTACGTGCGGTGCTGATCATCGCGGTGACCCTGATCCAGGCCGTGATCGCCTTCCTGTCCACGCTGGCGGAGTCCTGGCTCGCCTTCCCGATGGTCCTGAGCAGCGTGGCCAGCACGGTGGTGGCCACCTGGGCCGCCCTCGACGTCTGGGTCACCCGCCAGGTGTGGAACCAGCGCAATGGCGTGGTGTCCGAACCGAGCAGCACCGCAAGGACCCTGAGGCGCGAGCGGCGCCGGGCCCGACGGCAAACACGCGCGACGGAGCGCGCCCAGGAGCGAATACGACGACAGGGCGGCACCGGGCAGTTGTCGCACCCCTGAGTGCGGCTCGCGACGAGTGCGGCTCGCGACTGAGTACGGTACGACTCGCGGCTGAGCCCGGCTCGTGACTGAGCCCGGCTCACGGCTGCCCACGGCACGGCCAAGGGGCGGGCTCCACGGACGCCGTGGAGCCCGTGAACCCGGTGGTCAAGGTGGCCCCCCGTCCGTGGGTCCGCCCACGGGCCGTCAGCTCGACACGGCGCCGGCCGGCTCCACCGGGTCCTCGCTGCGCGCCAGTTCACGGCGTGCCTTCATGAACGGGCGGGGGCGGTCGATGGACAGCACGGCTGTGGTGCGGCCGCCGCGCTCGTACAGGGCGAGAAGGCCGCCTTCGGCCGGTGCGCCGTCGTCGAGCGCGCCCTCGGTGAGGCGGACGGCGTCCGCCGCGTGCCGGCGCCCCGCGAACTGGATCCGTGCGCCGTACTGATCGGACCAGAAGTAGGGCAGGGACCGTGCGCCCTCGACGGTGCGCCCGGCGAGCAAGTTGCGGACCGCGACGCGGGGTTGTTCGGTGGCGGAGGTCCAGTGCTCGGCGCGGGCGCCTCCGACGCGGGCGACGTCGCCGACGGCGACCACCTGCGGCAGTGCGGTCACGCAGCCGTCGTCGCACAGCACGCCATCGTGCAGAGCGAGTGTCGAACCGGCGAGCCAGCCGGTGTTGGGGGTGGCGCCGATGCCCACGATCACGACATCAGCGGGCAGGACCCGGCCGTCGGAGAGCTCCACACCCGTGACGGTGCCGCTCCCCCGCAGGCCGGCGACACCGGTGCCGGTCACGAGGCCTGCACCACCGCGGCGATGCAGGGCGGCGCACACGGCGGCCATCTCGGGGCCGAGTTGGGGAACGAGGGGCAGGGGCGCGGCCTCGACGACGGTGACGTCGTGGCCGAGTCCGGCACAGGAGGAGGCGGTCTCGGCGCCGATGAAGCCGCCTCCGATGACGACGACGCTGCGCGGGCCCCGGGAGAGCTCGGCACGCAGGGCGCGGGCGTCGTCGAGCGTGCGCAGGGTGTGCACGCCGACGAGTCCGTCCCCCGGGAGCCGGCGGGCCGACGCGCCGGTCGCGATGACCACGCCGTCCGTGGAGACGGTGCGGCCGTCGTGGAGGAGGACGGTGCGCCCCCGGGCGTCGAGGCCCCGGGCGCGTACGCCGAGCAGCCACTCGGCGTCGAGTTCGGCGGTCTCCTCGACGTCGGCGAGGGCGAGCTGGGTCTCGTCGGCGCGGCCGGTGAGGAAGTCCTTGGAGAGGGGTGGGCGGTCGTACGGGAGGTGGGGCTCGTCCCCGACGATCACCAGGCGGCCGTCGAACCCCTGATCCCGGAGTTCCCGGGCGGCGTACAGCCCGGAGAGGGAGGCACCGACGACGGTCACGGTCCTCATGAGGCGCGCTCTTGGGCGCACTCGGTCAGGGCGTTCATGCGGCGGTGCCCTCCTCCGCGGCCAGGTGGACGTGGATGATTCCGTCGTCGACGGTGACGCGGTGGGTGCGGACGGGGCGGCGTGCGGGCAGGCAGGTCGGCAGACCCGTACGGAGATCGAATGAGGCGGCGTGCAGCGGGCATTCGACCAGACAGCCCTCCAGCCAGCCCTCCGAGAGGGAGGCGTCCTGGTGGGTGCAGGTGTCGTCGATGGCGTACAACTCGCCGTCGGCGTTGAACACCGCGATGGGCGGCGTGGTGTCGACACGGACGGATTCGCCCGCGGGGAGGTCGTCGAGGCGGCAGACGGGAATCATGGGCCCCCCTCTCGGTCCTGGACTCTTCGTCCGGGACCTCCTGGTCCAGGTGGGTCCGGAGACCTTTCGGGTTCCGGACGCTTCGGTAACATGATGTTTCGCATGGCGCACGAGGGAGCGCTATGCGCAACAGAATCCGCGCGGGGGTCCCGTCACGTCAAGGGCTTCCCGCAGATGCGGCCCAAACCGGGCCGTCAGGTGGTGAGAGTTGAGCTATGACCCGCACGCAGAAGCAGGCTGAGCACAACGGGGACGGTTCCGAGAAGCAGCACGGGAGAGGGGCCGGCAGCGCCGTCCAGTCGGTGGACCGCGCCGTGAGCGTGCTGGAGATCCTCGCCCGGGTCGGGGAGGCCGGGGTCACCGAGATCGCCGAGGAGCTGGACGTGCACAAGTCCACCGCCTTCCGCCTGCTCGGTGTCCTGGAGAACCGCGGTCTGGTGGCCCAGGCCAAGGACCGCGGGAAGTACTACCTGGGGGCCGCCGTACTGCGTCTGGCGGGGGCGGCGGCGGTGCGCCTCGACATCTCCCAGGAGGGCGTGCCGGTCTGTCGCGAACTCGCCGACGAACTGGGCGAGACCGTCAACGTCGCGGTGCTCGACGACGACGCGGCGGTCAACATCATGCAGGCGCGCGGCACCGCGTCGGTCACCGCGCAGAACTGGCTGGGAAGGCGCACCCCGCTGCACGCGACCTCCAGCGGCAAGGTGCTGCTCGCGCACATGCCGCCCACCCTGCGCGAAGGACTGCTCGCGCGCGCCCTGCCACGGTTCACCGAGCGCACGATCACGGGTACGTCCGTGCTGCGCGCCGAGTTGGAGGCCGTGGTCGAGCAGGGCTACGGGGTCACCATCGAGGAACTGGAGCTGGGGCTCGCCGCCGTGGCCGCGCCGATCCGGGCGCACGACGGGAAGGTGATCGGGGCGATCAGCGTGTCGGGTCCGGTGTACCGGCTGAACTCCGACCGACTGCCGGAGCTGGCCAAGCGGACGGTGGCGGCGGGGGCCGAGCTGTCGCGCCGGATGGGGTACGGCTTCTGAGCGCCCTCAGGGGCGAAGGGGCAGGGCACGGGATTCTCCCGGCCCTGCCCCTTCGTGTGTCCAGTCCGTATGTCCGGCACGTTTCGGACGGCCCGTTCCTTTTGCCAAGGGTTAACGCCGACCCCTTGACGACCCCATGACGGCGTTCTCAATATGTTCCTCATCGCGCAACCCATCGTGCATTGCGCAACAGCAGAGGAGCTTGTCGTGCCACACGAGGTCCGTGCCGTAGTCGCCGTCAAGAAGGGCACACCCGTCGAGGTGCAGACGATCGTCGTCCCCGACCCGGGCCCCGGAGAGGTGCTCGTCAACGTCCAGGCCTGCGGGGTCTGCCACACGGATCTGCACTACCGGGAGGGCGCGATCACCGACGACTTCCCCTTCCTGCTCGGCCACGAGGCGGCCGGCACGATCGAGGCGGTCGGCGACGGCGTCACCGACCTGGTCCCGGGCGACTACGTGGTCCTCGCCTGGCGGGCGCCCTGCGGAACCTGTCGCTCCTGTCGCCGCGGGCGCCCCTGGTACTGCTTCGACTCACGTAACGCCACCCAGCCGATGACGCTGCTCGACGGCACCCCGCTCAGCAACGCGCTGGGCATCGGCGCCTTCGCCGAGAAGACCCTGGTCGCGGCCGGGCAGGCCGTGAAGATCGACCCGGCCGCCCGCCCCGAGGCCGCGGGCCTGATCGGCTGCGGTGTGATGGCCGGATACGGCGCGGCGGTCAACACCGGCAACGTCGGGCGCGGCGACACGGTCGCCGTCATCGGCTGCGGAGGCGTCGGCAACGCGGCGATCGCGGGCGCCTGTCTCAACGGCGCGATGAAGGTCATCGCCGTCGACATCGACGACAAGAAGCTCGACCAGGCCGAGAAGTTCGGCGCCACCCACACGGTGAACTCGCGCGGGACGGATCCCGTCGAGGCCGTCCGTGCGCTCACCGATGGTTTCGGGGTCGACATCGCCATCGACGCGGTGGGCCGACCGGAGACGTACAAACAGGCCTTCTACATGCGCGACCACGCGGGTGTGCTCGTCCAGGTCGGTGTCCCCGACCCCGAGATGAAGATCGACCTCCCACTGATCGACCTGTTCTCGCGCGGCGGTGCGCTGAAGTCCTCCTGGTACGGCGACTGCCTGCCGAGCCGCGACTTCCCGTTCCTCATCGACCAGTACCTGTACGGGCTGCTCGACCTCAACGCGTTCGTCAGCGAGACCATCTCCCTCGACCAGGTCGAGGAGGCGTTCGCGAAGATGCACCGCGGTGAGGTGCTGCGGTCGGTGGTGGTCCTGTGAGCCAAGCCGGGCCCCAGGGACACGGTCACGAACAGGACCACACGGTACGGGTCCAACGCGTCGTCACCTCGGGCACCTTCAGTCTCGACGGCGAGACCTTCGACGTCGACAACAACGTCTGGCTCGTGGGCGACGACGAGGAGGTGCTGATCGTCGACGCCGCCCACGACGCCCGTACGATCCACAAGGCCGTCGCCGGACGCCGTGTCACCGCGATCGTCTGCACCCACGCGCACGACGACCACATCGACGCGGCGGCCGAGCTCTCCGTACTGACCGGCGCGCCCGTGCTCCTGCATCCCGACGACAACGAGCTGTGGTCCTTCACGCACCCCGGGCGCAAGCCGGACGGGGAACTGCGTGACGGCCGGATCCTGGCGGTCGCCGGTATCGAACTCCAAGTGATCCACAGCCCCGGCCACACCTGGGGCAGTTGCTCCCTCTACGCCCCGTTCCTGGACACGGTCTTCACCGGGGACACCCTCTTCCACGGCGGCCCCGGCGCGACCGGCCGCTCGTACTCGGACCGGCCCACCATCGAAGCCTCGCTCCGCAACCGGCTCCTCACCCTCCCCGGCAACACGGTGGTCCGTACCGGGCACGGCGAGGACACCACCATCGCCGCCGAACGCCCCCACGTCCCGACCGTCTGATCACCCCCGAGCGCGTCCACTCCCCACCCCGGCAAGGAGGGGCATGTCCAGCACGCCCGCAAACCATCCCCGTGTCGTCATCATCGGCGCCGGCATCGTCGGCTGTTCGCTCGCCGACGAGCTGACCGCCCGCGGCTGGACCGACGTCACCGTTCTCGAACAGGGGCCGCTGCCCGCCCCGGGCGGCTCCACCTCGCACGCGCCGGGCCTGGTGTTCCAGACCAGCCCGTCCAAGACGCTCACGGCGTTCGCCCGGTACACCGTGGAGAAGTTCAACTCGCTCCAGGTCGAGGGCGTCTCCTGCTTCAACCCGGTCGGCGGTCTCGAACTCGCGACCACGCCCGAGCGCCTCGCCGACCTGCACCGCAAGGCCGGCTATGCCGCCTCCTGGGGCGTACGCGGCGAGATCGTCAGCGCGGCCCGCTGCAAGGAACTGTGGCCGCTCATCGACCAGTCGGCCGTCCTCGGCGGCTTCCACACCCCCGACGACGGCCTGGCCCGCGCCGTGCTCGCGTCCCGGGCCCAGAGGGAGCACGCCACCGAACGGGGCGCCCGTTTCCTCGACCGCCACACGGTCACCGGTATCGAAAAGGAGGACGGCAAGGTCACCGCCGTGGTCACCGAGCGCGGCACCTTCCCCGCCGACCACGTCGTCTCCGCGGCCGGGTTCTGGGGCCCGGTCATCGGCCGGATGGCTGGAGTCGATGTCCCCCTTCAGCCGCTCGCACACCAGTACGCAAAGACCAAGCAGCTCCCTGAACTGGCCGAAGCCACCCCGAAAGCCACCTCCGAAGCCACCGCTGAAACCACAGCTGAAACCACTGCTCACACCCTCACCGACGCCTCGAAGCCCATCCTCCGCTTCCAGGACCGCGACCTCTACTTCCGCGAGCACCACGACCGCATCGGCATCGGCAGCTACGCCCACAAGCCGCTGCCCATCGACCCGTTCGGGATCCTCCCCTACGACGAGGCGCGCGCGAACGACATGGAGATGCCGTCGTCGTACCCCTTCACCGAGGAGGACTGGGCGCCGAGCTGGGACGACTGCCGCCGGCTGATGCCAGCCCTGCGCGAGACGGAGATCGAGGAGGGCTTCAACGGCGTCTTCTCCTTCACCCCGGACGGCATGCCGGTGCTCGGGGAATCGCGCGAACTGCGCGGATTCTGGCTGGCCGAGGCCGTCTGGGTCACCCACTCCGCGGGGGTCGCGAAGGCGGTCGCCGAATGGATGGTCGACGGGCGCGCCTCCATCGACCTGCACGAATGCGACCTCGCACGCTTCGAGGACGCGCAGCGCTCGCCGTCGTACGTCCGCGAACGCGGCTCGCAGCAGTTCGTCGAGGTGTACGACGTCCTGCACCCCCTCCAGCCGATGGAGCACCCGCGCCCCCTGCGTGTCAGCCCCTTCTACGCCCGGCAGCAGGAACTCGGCGCCTACTTCCTGGAGGGCGGCGGCTGGGAGCGCCCGCACTGGTACGAGGCGAACGCCCCGCTCGTGGACGGTCGGCCCGAGCGCGACGCCTGGTCGGCCCGCTACTGGTCGCCCATCGCGGCCGCCGAGGCGAAGGCGACCCGCGAGAAGGTCGCCCTGTACGACATGACCCCGCTGCGCCGCCTCGAGGTCACCGGGCCCGGGGCCCTCGGCTTCCTCCAGCGCATGACCACCAACAACCTCCGCAAGAAGCCGGGCGCGGTCACTTACACGCTGCTTCTGGACGAGACGGGCGGCGTACGCTCCGACCTCACCGTCGCACGCCTCGCCCCGGACCGTTTCCAGGTGGGCGCCAACTCCCCCACCGACCTGGACTGGCTGGTGCGGCACGCCCCGGACGACGTGCGGATCAGGGACATCACCTCCGGCACCTGCTGCATCGGCGTCTGGGGTCCGCTCGCCCGCGAGCTCGTGCAGCCGCTGACTCGCGACGACTTCTCGCACGAGGGCTTCGGCTACTTCCGCGCGAAGGAGGCCTGCCTCGGGCACGTCCCGGTGACGGCGATGCGACTGTCGTACGTCGGCGAGCTGGGCTGGGAGTTGTACACGTCCGCCGATCTGGGGCTCAGGCTCTGGGACACGCTGTGGGAGGCGGGCCAGGAGCACGGCGTGATCGCGGCCGGGCGCTCCGCCTTCAACAGTCTGCGCCTGGAGAAGGGCTACCGCGCCTGGGGCGTGGACATGACCGACGAGCACAACCCGTTCGAGGCAGGGGTCGGCTTCGCGGTCCGGATGGACAAGGACGGGTTCGTCGGCCAGGAGGCGCTGCAAGGCCTCGCCACGGAGGAACCCGCGCGCAGGCTCACCCCCCTCCTCCTCGACGACCCGGTCGCCGTCGTGCTCGGCAAGGAGCCCGTCTATGTCGACGGCGCCCCGTCCGGATACGTGACCAGCGCCTCGTACGGCTACACGCTGGGCCGCTGCGTCGCGTACGCCTGGCTGCCGACGCTCCCGACCGGTACGGGCGTGCACATCGAGTACTTCGGCGAGAAGGTCCCCGCGACCGTCGCGGAAGAACCCCTCTTCGACCCGAGGATGAACCGAATCCGCCGCTGAAACCGATCAATAGACAGGAGCTCGGCCACACGGCATGAGCATGAGCCCGGCCACCCGGCATGAGGAGGCCCCTGTGTCCCCCGCGTACGACGTGATCGTGATCGGTCTCGGCGGCATGGGCAGCGCCGCCGCCCACCATCTGTCCGCGCGCGGTGCCCGCGTGCTCGGCCTGGAGAAGTTCGGCCCGGTGCACAACCGCGGTTCCAGCCACGACGGTTCCCGCATCACCCGCCAGTCCTACTTCGAGGACCCGGCGTACGTGCCGCTGCTGCTGCGCTCGTACGAGCTGTACGAGGAGTTGGAGCGGGCGACCGGCCGGGAGATCGCCACCCTGTGCGGCGGCGTCATGGTCGGACGCCCCGACTCCCGGACGGTCTCCGGTTCGCTGCTCTCCGCCGAACAGTGGGACCTGCCGCACGAGATGCTGGACGCCTCCGAGATCCGCCGGCGTTTCCCGACCCTGACCCCGAAGGACGACGAGGTCGCGCTGTTCGAGGTGCGGGCCGGGCTCCTACGCCCCGAGAACACCGTCGCCGCGCACCTCCAGCTCGCCACCCGGCAGGGAGCGGACCTGCACTTCGAGGAACCGATGACCCGCTGGGAGCCGTACAAGGACGGCGTACGCGTCCACACGGCCGAGAACACCTACACGGCGGCCCAGCTGGTGATCTGCCCGGGCGCGTGGGCACCGCAAATGCTCACCGATCCAGGGGTGCCGTTCACGATCGAGCGCCAGGTCATGTACTGGTTCCAGCCGAGGGGCAGAGTCTGGCCGTTCCTGCCGGAGAACCACCCGATCTACATCTGGGAGAAGGCCGCCACCTGCATGTACTCGAACACTCCCGACGAGCACTTCGTCATCGCCCGCCACCCCGCCCGCCCGGAGTCCGTGACTGTGGCCTGCGGATTCTCCGGGCACGGCTTCAAGTTCGTGCCGGTCGTCGGCGAGATCGTCGCCGACCTCGCCCTGACCGGCGCCACCGATCACCCGATCGGGCTGTTCGACTCCCACCGCCTCGCCGCCGCGCCCGCCTGAGGAGTACGCACGTGACGACGATCCCCGTCTCCCCGTCCCCCCTCTCCCCCAGCCTGATCGCCACCCTCCCGGGGCACTACTACACCGATCCGGAGATCTTCCGGCAGGAGCAGGAGTCCCTGTTCGAGTCGATGTGGTTCTGCGCCGTCCGCTCCGCGGATCTCGCCCGGCCCGGCGCCTTCCGCACCGTCCAGGTGGGCCGCGAGAGCGTCCTGATCACCCGCTCCCGCACGGGTGAGCTGCGCGCCTTCCTGAACATCTGCCGTCACCGCGGGGCCCGGCTGTGCACCGAGGAGTCCGGGGAGGTCCGCCGTAATCTGCAGTGCCCATATCACGCCTGGACCTACGACCTCGACGGCAAGCTGGTCGCCGCGCCGAACCTGATCAAGATGCCGGACGTCGACCGCGTGGAGTACGGCCTGGTCAAGGTCGCACTGCGCGAGTGGCTCGGGTATGCCTGGGTGTGCCTGGCCGACGAGCCGCCCTCCTTCGAGGAGACGGTGATGGGCGCGGCCGTGGAGCGGCTGGGCAACGCGGCCGCCATCGGGCACTACGGCACCGAGAAGCTGGCCCTCGGCAAGCGCATCACCTACGACGTGAAGGCGAACTGGAAGCTGATCGTCGAGAACTTCATGGAGTGCTACCACTGCGCGACGATCCACCCCGAACTCGTCGACGTCCTCCCGGAGTTCGCGGAGGGCTACGCGGCCCAGTACTACGTGGGGCACGGCGCCGAGTTCGGCGAGGACATCCAGGGCTTCACGGTCGACGGCAGCGAGGGCTTCGGCCGGCTGCCGGACATAGCGGACGACCAGGACCGTCGCTACTACGCGATCACTGTGAAACCGACGGTTTTCATCAACCTGGTCCCCGACCATGTCATTCTGCACCGCATGTTCCCGCTCGCGGAGGACCGCACGGTCGTCGAGTGCGACTGGCTCTACGCGCCGGAGGTCGTGGAGTCCGGCGCGGACGTGTCCAAGTCGGTCGAGCTCTTCCACCGGGTCAACGAACAGGATTTCGAGGCGTGTGAACGTACGCAGCCGGCCATGACCTCGCGGGCCTACCGGAACGGTGGTGTCCTGGTGCCCACCGAGCACCACATCGGGATCTTCCACGAGTGGCTGATCCAGCAATTGGGAGGCCCCAGTGCCTGACCTGTTCATCGACGGTACGTGGCGGAGCGCTCTCGACGAGCGCACGCGCGAGATCCGCTGCCCCGCCGACGGCTCCCTGGTGGGCGTCGTCGACGAGGCCGGCGGCAAGGACACCGTGGAGGCGATCGCCGCCGCGCGCCGCGCCTTCGACGAGGGGCCCTGGCCCACGACCCCGGCCGCGGACCGCGGTGACCTGCTGATGCGTGTCGCCGACCTCCTCGTACGTGACAAGGACGCGCTCGCCCGCGCCGAGTCGCTCGACACGGGCAAGCGGCTCGTCGAGAGCGAGTACGACATCGACGACATCGCGAACTGCTTCCGCTACTTCGGGCGGGCGGCCACCGCCGAGACGGGCCGGGTCGTCGAGACCGGTACGGCGAGCGTCGACAGCCGGGTCGTGTACGAACCGGTCGGGGTGTGCGCGCTGATCACCCCCTGGAACTATCCGCTCCTGCAGACTGCCTGGAAGGTCGCCCCGGCGCTCGCCGCGGGCAACACCTTCGTCCTCAAGCCGAGCGAGCTCACCCCGCACACGGCGATCCATCTGATGCGGCTGCTGGAGGAGGCCGGGCTGCCGCCCGGAGTGGCCAACCTCGTCCTCGGCGCGGGCCCCGAGGCAGGGGCCCCGCTCGGCGATCATCCGGACGTCGACCTCGTCTCCTTCACCGGCGGGCTGCAGACCGGGCGGCGGCTGATGGCCGCCGCGGCCGGGACGGTGAAGAAGGTGGCCCTGGAACTCGGCGGCAAGAACCCGAACATCGTCTTCGCCGACGCCGACTTCGAGACGGCCGTCGACATGGCGCTGACCGCGGTCTTCCTGCACTCGGGGCAGGTCTGTTCGTCCGGGGCCCGGCTGCTGGTCGAGGACTCGCTGCACGACCGGTTCGTCGACGAGGTCGTCCGCCGGGCCTCGGAGATCCGGCTCGGCGGTCCGTTCGACGAGCGGGCACAGAGCGGGCCGCTGGTCTCGGCGGCGCATCGCGCCAAGGTCGAGGCGTACGTCGCCAAGGGGCTGGCGGAAGGCGCGGTGCTGCGCTGCGGCGGCGCGCGGCCTTCCGGACCCGAGTTCGAGGCGGGCTTCTACTATCCGCCGACCGTGCTGGACGAGTGCTCGTCCGACATGTCCGTGGTCCAGGACGAGTCCTTCGGGCCGGTGCTGACCGTGGAGCGTTTCAGCGGCGAGGCGGAGGCCGTGCGGCTCGCCAACGACACGATCTACGGGCTCGCGGGCGCCGTCTTCACCACCGACGAGGCCAAGGCCCAGCGCGTGGCGGCCCGGCTGCGGCTCGGCACGGTCTGGATCAACGACTACCACCCCTACGTCCCTCAGGCGGAATGGGGCGGTTTCAAGCAGTCCGGGTTCGGGCGCGAGCTCGGACCCGCCGGCCTCGCCGAGTACCGCGAGGCCAAGCACATCTGGCGCAACACCAACCCGTCCCCACAGGGGTGGTTCGCGTAATCCCCTGATGATCCCCCGGTGACGTCCGGATGATCTGATCCCCTGATTCCCCCCACCACCCGCACGAGCCGCGCCCCTCTCCCCTGATCCAGGAGGCCGCTCATGACCACCCATCCACCCGCGACCGAGCAGAACGACGACGCCGAACTCTCCGAGTTCGGCTACAAGCCCGAACTCAAGCGCACCCTTGGCAACTTCCACACCTTCGCCGCCGGCATCAGCTACATCTCCATCCTCACCGGCACCTTCCAGCTCTTCTACTTCGGCTACGGCAGCGGTGGCCCCGCCTACTGGTGGTCCTGGCCGATGGTCTTCATCGGCCAGTTCATGGTCGCCCTCTGCTTCGCCGAGCTCGCCGCCCGCTATCCCGTGGCCGGCTCCGTCTACAACTGGTCGAAGAAGGTGGGCAATCCGCACATAGGCTGGCTCGCGGGCTGGATGATGCTGCTCGCGTCGATCGTGTCGATCTCGGCCGTGGCACTCGCCTATCAGTTGACGCTTCCCCAGATCTCCTCCACCTTCCAGTTCGTGGGTGACGGCACGGGCAAGTACGACGTCGCCACCAACGCGGTTCTGCTGGCGGCCGTACTGATCCTGTTCACCACCGTGGTGAACGCCTTCGGTGTGAAGCTGATGGCGACCATCAACACGGCGGGCGTCTTCATCGAGCTGATCGCCACCGTCGTACTGATCATCCTGTTCGCGGTGCACATCACACGCGGCCCGCAGGTGGTGATGGACACCCAGGGCACCGGCCATGGGCAGTCGTTCGGCTACCTCGGCGCGTTCCTGGTGGCCTCGCTGGCGTCCGCGTATGTCATGTACGGATTCGACACGGCCTCCTCGCTCGGTGAGGAGTGCCTCGACCCGTCGCGCAACGCGCCGCGCGCCATCATCCGTGCCATCGTCGCCTCGTTCGTCCTCGGCGGGCTCGTGCTGCTGCTCGCGCTGATGAGCGTCTCCAGCCTGAAGGGCGACAAGCTCTCCACCGACGGTCTGCAGTACATCGTCCTCGATGTGCTCGGCCCGACGGCCGGCAAGGCGATGCTGTGGTGCGTGCTGATCGCGGTCACGGTGTGCGCCCTGGCCGTGCACACGGCGGCGATCCGGCTGGCCTTCGCGATGGCCCGCGACAACAACCTGCCCGCCTCCTCGAAGCTGGCCAAGGTCAACGCGCGCTTCCAGACGCCGGTCCTGCCGACCGTGATCATCGGTGTGCTCGCACTGGCGATCCTGGTGGTCAACATCCGCCAGCCGCAGATCTTCACCGTGGTCACCAGCATCGGCATCATCATGATCTACCTGGCATATCTGCTGGTGACCGGTCCGATGCTGATCGCACGGCTGCGTGGCACGTGGCAGCCAGCAGGCGACGGCAAGTTCTCGCTCGGTCGCTGGGGGCTGCTCGTCAACATCGTCGCCGTGGTGTGGGGCGCGGCCATGACGATCAACCTGATCTGGCCACGTTCCGCGGTCTACAACGCGACCGCGCCGTACCACTGGTACCTGCGCTGGGGTGCCGTCCTGTTCGTGAGCGTCGTCGCGGGCGGCGGCTTCGCCTACTACTGGTTCGTGCAGCGGCACCGGACCGGGGTGCTCGCCGAGCACCAGTTCCAGGCCTCCGCGACGGCTTCCGTCGCGACCCCCGTGACCCCCGCGACCGACTGAAGGACCGTCACACGACCGACCGAAGAGCAAAGCAAGGAGGTCAACTCCCCATGAACGTCGATGAGTTCGACTATGTCGTGGTCGGCGGCGGCACCGCGGGCAACGTGGTCGCGGCCCGGCTCTCCGAGGATCCGTCCGTCACCGTGTGCGTCCTCGAGGCGGGCCCCAGCGATGTCGGCGACGACGACATCCTGAAGCTGGAACGCTGGATGGGACTGCTGGAGTCCGGATACGACTGGGACTACCCGGTCGAACCGCAGGTCAGCGGCAACGGTTTCATGCGGCATGCCCGCGCCAAGGTGCTCGGCGGCTGTTCCTCGCACAACTCCTGCATCGCCTTCTGGGCACCCGCGGAGGACCTCGACGACTGGGCCGCAGCGGGCTGTACGGGGTGGAGCGCGGCCGAACTCTTCCCGCTCTACCAGCGGTTGGAGTCGAACGACGCTCCCGGTGACCACCACGGCCGCACCGGCCCGGTGAAACTGCGCACGCTGAAGGGCGCGGACCCCTGTGGCTCCGCCCTGCTGGAGGCGTGTGCGCAGGCGGGCATTCCGACCACCGCGTTCAACACCGGCAAGACCGTGATCCGTGGCGCCAACTGGTTCCAGATCAACTCCGACGAGAACAACATCCGGCAGTCCTCGTCGGTCGCGTATCTGCATCCGGTCATGGACAAGCGGCCGAATCTGGAAGTGCGCACCGGGGTACGGGCCAAGAAACTCGTGCTCGACGGCCGCCGCTGTGTGGGCGCCGAGTACCTGGACCCGGACCTGATCCACACCCGCACGGTGCGCGCACGCCGCGAGGTGATCGTGTCCTGCGGGTCCATCGACACTCCCAAATTGCTGATGCTGTCGGGCATCGGGCCCGCCGCGCATCTGCGCGAGGTGGGGGTCGAGGTGGTGGTGGACTCTGCGGGGGTGGGCAAGAACCTCCAGGACCACCCCGAGGGCGTCATCATGTGGGAGGCCAAGCAGCCCATGATCACCACGTCCAGCCAGTGGTGGGAGGCGGGCATCTTCTACGACACCGAACCGGGCCTGGACCGGCCCGACCTGATGTACCACTACGGCTCGGTGCCGTTCGACATGAACACGGCTCGGCACGGGTTCCCGACGTCCGAGAACGCGTTCTGCCTCACGCCGAACGTGACGCGCGCGAAGTCACGCGGCACGGTGCGACTGCGCACCCAGGACTACCGGGACAAGCCGATGGTCGATCCGCGCTACTTCACGCACGAGCACGACGTGCGCGTGATGACGTACGGGCTGAAACTGGCGCGGAAGATCGCCTCCCAGCCGGCGCTGAGCGGCTGGGCGGGCGCGGAGCTGGCCCCCGGGCCGGACGTCCGGAGGGACGACGAGCTGCTCGATTACATCCACAAGACCCACAACACCGTCTACCACCCGTCCTGCACCGTGAAGATGGGCGCGGACGACGACTCCTCGGCCCCGCTCGACACGCGGCTGCGGGTCAAGGGGGTCGAGGGGCTGCGGGTCGCGGACGGTTCGGTGATGCCGGATCTCATCTCCGTCAACCCCTGCATCACGACCATGATGATCGGCGAGAAGTGCGCGGACCTTTTGAAGGGGGACGGGTAGGCGGCCGCGGTGGGGAGACTGCGGGCCGAACGTGGCTGGTCGCGCAGTTCTCCCCGCGGCTCAAGGGGTGCTCGGTGCGGGCCTCTTGAACATCCTTGTCGCCGTGATCTCGCTGTGCACCGACTCACCTTGCCCGGCCGGGGCCTGCTGCGGGAGCCCCGGCCGGAGGTGTTCCTCCACGCTGATGTACTTGAGCCCGGCGCGCAGGTCGGCGTCGTTGCGCAGACGGATGACGAGGGGGAACTCGGCGAGCGCGGTCGTGTCGAACAGGCCGGTGGTGTAGAGGAGCTGGACGCCGAGCGCGTCCGAGACGGCCCTCTGCAGCTCCAGCAGGTAGGTCGCGTTGGCGCGTCCGATGGGGTTGTCGAGGAAGAGCGTGCCGGCGTGCCGGTGCTTGTCACGGCCCCGGTCGTTGCTGCGCAGCGCGGCCATCGTGCAGTAGAGCGCGATGGCCGCGGTCAGCAGCTGACCGCCGGAGAAGACGTCACCCATCTGCCCGACGGGGACGCGCTCGGCACGCAGTACGGCGTCCGGCTTGAGGATCTCGACGGCGATGCCCTTCGGCTCGAGGGCGGCGCTGACTCCGCGCAGCAGCAGTGACATGCCGTCGCGCCGCATGTCGGAGTTCTTCTTGACCGCCGCGCGGGTGGCCTCGTCGACGACCTCGCCGAGCCGCTCGGCGAGCGTGGTCTGATCGGGCTCCTCGAAGCGGATGCGCAGGAACTCCTGCCCGGACCACTCCCCGAGCCCCTCCGGCAGCCGGGACAGCCGCTGCGCGGACCGCAGGGTGGCGAGCGAAGACTCCACCAGCCCCCGCAGCCGGTCCACGATCGAGTCCCGGTTGCGCTCCAGCTGCGCCAACTCGTCGGTCAGCACCCGCAGTCGGGGCGCGAAGGCGTCCGCCCACTTCTGGGCGTGTTCCGGCAGCGCGGACGCCGGCAGCTCACGGATCTGCTGCCGGGCAGGGGTGCGCACCTGCTCGTACCGGTTGGAGTTGGCATGCCGTACAAGGATGTCGCTCGCCTCGCGCACGGCGCCCTCGGCCGCGGAGAGGTCGGCGGCGCAGCCGCGCAGGGAGCGGCGGGTCTCGGCGGCGGAGTGCCGGGCCTCCTCGAGGGTGCCGGGGTAGGGCTCGGGCTCCTCCTGCTCCTCGTCGGAGTGCTCCCGCAGCAGGTCCCTGAGCAGAGCGGCCGTCTCGTCGAAGCCACCGGCCGCGTCCTCGGCGGCACGGTGCGCGTCGAGCAGCTCGGCGTGTGCCTCGCGTGCCTGGCTGAGCGCCTCGGCGCGGGAGGCGAGTTCACCGGTGGCCGTGCGCAGCAGCGACTGCGCGTGCTCGGCGTCGCGCGGGACCAGCTCCTGCGACAGCTCGGTGTGGGCCTCGCCGTCCTCGGGCGCGTGCCGCTCGGCCTCGCCGCGCAGCCGCCCGAGCTGCTCGCTCGCGGTGGACATACGGGTCTCCAGGAGCTGCACGAGCTCCTCGGCACGGGCAGCGGCGGCCTGCCGGGACGGCCCGTCGGAACCGTCCGGCGCCTCAAGGAGCTGTGCGGCGCGCGTGCGTACCTTGTTGCTGAGCCGGTCCAGTTCTGCCAGGGCCGCGGTCTCGTCGCTCTCGGCGCGGGCCTGCTCGGCGCGCAGATCGGCGCCGACGCCGACCTTCTCGTACAGCTGTGACGCGGCCCGGTAGGCCTCGCGCAGGGCGGGCAGCGAGGACTTCGCCGTCTCCGACGCGTCCTCCGGTACGTCGTCGGGGGCGCCCGCGATCTCGGCGCGCTCGGCGCGCAGCGCGCGGGCCGTGCGGCGGGCGTCGTCGGCGGCGCGCTGGGCGGCGCGGCGGTCCTCGTCGGCGGCGCGGGCGCGCTCCAGGCAGACCTGAGCGCGGGCCTCCGACTCGGTGGCCTCGTCGGCGAGTTCGCGCACCTTGACCTGCCAACCGGCGCGTTCGCGCAGGCGGAAGGCGAGTCCGGCGAGCGCGTCGGCCGCGCGCCGGGCGCGCTGGGCGGCGTCCTGGCGCTCGTCGCGCACGAGGGCCGCCTCGGCCGCCGCCTCGTCGGCCTCGGCCCGTACGGTGCGCGCCTCGGCGAGCTCGGCCTCGGCCTCCTCGGCGAACGCGCGCGCCTCCCGGGCGGCCACGGCCAGTTCGACGAGCCGCCCGGCGGGACAGCCGGTGCGCCAGGAGGCGAGCCGCGCCGCGAGCTCCCGGTCCTTGCCGAGCCGGGCCGCGAGGACGCGGATCTCCTCGTCTCGCTCGGTCGCCCGGGTGCGCAGCGCCTGGCGTTCCTCGTCGGCGGCGTGCTCGTCGTGCATGGCCGGGTTCGGCGGTACGAGGAAGACGCCGCCGTCGCCCGCGTCGGCGGCCGGGGTCGGGGCGAGCAGCGCGGCGGCCGTGCCGACGGCGACGGCGGAGCGCGGCAGCAGCGCCGCTTCACTGAGCGCCGCACGGGCCCGCGCATGGGTGTCCGGGTCGGTGATGATCACGCCGTCGACGAGCTCGGGCCTGGCGGCCAGCACGCGCGCGTGGTCGACGGGGTCGACGGCCTGCGCGAGATAGCGCCAGCCGGGCAGGGCGGGGATGCCGTGCTCACCGAGGTACTCGACCGTGGCCAGCACGTCCGGGCCGGGTGGCAGGAGTCCGCCGTCGCCGAGGGCGCCGAGGATCCGGGCGTCGTCGGCCGCCGCGGTGCGCAGCTCGAAGAGCTGGCGCTCGGCGGAGGCGACTGCGTCGTCGAGCAGCTCGCGCAGTTCGTCGGCGTACTGGTCCAACTCCTCGGGCGTGAGGGCGCCTTCGGTCTCCGCCCAGACGTCGGCGGAGTTGCCGCGGGCGCCTCGGCCGGTGTCGCCGCCCTTGCCGTGGCCGGTCGAGGCAGCGGCGTCCCCCGCCGCCCGCGGCACCGGTACCCCGCCGTGCCGCGCTCCGGCGGCGCCCGGCAGGCTGAGCAGCTCCGCGAGCCGCTCCTCCCCCGCCAGTGCCTCGGCCGTACGGCGCTCACCGTCGTACGCGCGCTCGGCCGCCGTCGCCGCGTCCGCCGCGCGGGCGGCCGTCAGTTCGGCGCGGGACTCGGCGGACGCTGCCTCGCGACCGTGCTCCGAGGCCCGTCGCGAGGCCTCCCGTGCGATGTCCCACGCCGCGACGGCCGTCTTCTCGGCGTCGCTGGCGGCGAGGGCGGCGCGGGCCGGGTCGGCGTCGGGGGCGCTGTCGTCGAGCCAGCCGGCGCGGACCGCCTCGGCGGTCTCCTGCTCGACCTCGCTCAGGCGCTGGCGCAGATGTCCGACCTCGCTGCGGGCGCGCTGGGCGGCGGTGGCCGCGGCAGTCGAGTCGGCGTACGCGGTCTCGCCGACCTCCTGGAGTCCGGCGGAGCGCTCCTCCTCCTCGTTGGCGAGCGCCTCGGCGCCATCGGCGGCGCGGTGCAGCGCGCGGACGAGGTCGACAGCGGCCTTGGCGCGGGCGGCGAGGGCGGGCGCGGCGTCCCGCTCGGCCTCGAGGATCGCGGCGGCCACGCGCGCGGAGCGGTCGGCGGCGGCGCGGTGCCGCAGGACGAGCTCGGCGGCCTGCCAGGAGGAGTGCAGGGTGCGCGCGTCGGCCAGTTCGCGCTTCTGGGCGGCCGCCGACTTCTCGGCTCCGACGAGCGCCAACGAGGCGTGCCGGTAGGCGAGTTCGGCGGCGACGAGGGCACTGCGTTCGCGTGCGCCCTCGGCGTGGGTGACGGCGTACGCGGCGGCGGTCACGCGCTGTGCGAGCTCACCGGCGCGGACGCGCTCCCGCATGCCTCGTGCGGACAGCCGCCGCGCCAGGGTGCGGGTACGCCGCTCGGCGCCCGCGTGGATGTCACGCGCGCGTGCCCGTGCCTCGGCGGCCTCGACGATCCGGCCGAGCAGATCCACGGACCCCGCCGTGAAGTCCCGCTCGGCGATCAGCTCGGCGCGCCGCCCCAGCTTGTTGCCGAAGCCGCCGACCAGGTCGGCGAGCCCGTCGGTGTCCCGGGTGTCGGTGACCGCGCGCAGCAGCAGGTCGGTGAAGTCGGAGTCCTTCTTGACGGCGAAGAGACCGGCGGCCTCACCCTCGTCGGCGTTCATCTCCCGCTGGTAGCGGAAGAGTTCGGGGTCGAGGCCGAGGTCCGTCAGATGCTCGTTCCAACGGTCGTGGATCTCTTCCCAGTGCACTTCGAGGTGCGGATACGCCTTTCCGGCCTCGGTGAGGGCGTCGCGGAAGCCCTTCATGGTGCGCCGCCGTCCCTGCGCGCCGGACGCGCCCTCGACGGGCGGCCGGACGGCGGTCGCCTCGGCGACGGGCAGGTTGTCCAGGCTCAGGCCGGGCCCGGGCCGGAAGGAGTACCAGGCTTCGGCGAACTTCCGCGGGTCGTTGGAGACCTGCCGCCCCCGCCACTCGCTGGCCTTGCCTACCACGACGCACTCGCCGGTCAGCGTGTGCTGCCACTCCAGCGCGACATGACCGCAGTCGTCGGCGAGCAGGAACTTGCGCAGCACACCGGAGCTGGCGCCGCCCAGGGTGTTGCGGTGGCCCGGCAGCATCACCGAGAAGATCAGCTTGAGCAGCACCGACTTGCCGCCGCCGTTCTCCAGGAAGAGCACGCCCGCGGGCGCGGGCCGGCGCGGTGGCCCGACGGGCTCCTCCTCGAAGAACTCCGCCTGGGTGGGGGCGGGGTCGGGCACGGGCTCGCCGACACCCCTCAGGTCAAGGACGGTGTCGGCATAGCGCGCGCCAGCAGGCCCGATGGAGTAGAGGCGGACCCGGGACAGCTCGTACATGGCGGCGGACTCTCGTAGTAAGTCTTCGGATACGTAGGGGAGATACGCAGGGGAGCTACGTAGGTGGGTTCAGGAGTGGAACGGCAGGCCTGCGTCCGCCACCAGCTCCAGGTCGTCGGTGTGCTCGGCGGGCAGCAGCGTCGGGGTGCCGTCGGTCACCGGGACGACGCCCAGCTCGAGGAGCTCGGCCATCGCGGCGCTGCCCGCCATGTCCCGTACCTGAAGCTGATAGCGGGCCGTCGTCCGGTACGTCCCTCCGGAGTCGTCCCCGGTCCGCTGGAGGAATCCGGAGTCGGTGAGGAAGGCGACGGCCTTGCCGATGATGCCGGTGGTCGAACCGGACAGTCTTCGCGCGTCCTTGGTGGCACCGGTGGAGCTGCGCCGTGCCCAGATCCGCCAGGCCGCCTCCAGGCCGGGCGCCTCGGTCGCCGGATCGGTGTTCTCGCCGTGCTCCTCGGCCCGCTCCTCCAGACGGCGGCAGGCCTGTCGTACGAACGCGTCGACGCCGTTGACCGAGACCCGCCCGATGTACCCGTCGTCCGCGAGGTCCTCGGGGCGTGGGAAGGCCATCGCGGCGACGGCGAGGTGGGCGAGGCCGTGCAGGAAGCGGTCCGCGGAGTCGGCCGAGGTGCGACGGGCGTAGTCGCCCATCCGGACGGCGAACACCGAGTCCTCGGCGGCCGTCACGGCCATCCCCGCGCGCGGGGACACCTCCAGCACAACCAGCCCGAGCCCGGCCGCCACGGCGTCGGCGAGGCGGGCGAACGCCGGGTCCTCTCGGTACCGCCGCAACAGCTCCGCGTACTCCTGGTCCCGCGCGGGCTGCAGTTTGGGCTGGAGCCCGAAGGCGACGAGCCGCGCCGCGTCGGCGGCGTCGGCGGGTGTGACGGGAGCGTTCGCCGGCGCGGCGACGGCATCCGGCTCACTCCACTCGACGTGCTGCTCGGTCACGACTGGGGCTCCATGGTCTGAGATACGGGGGTGAGGACAAGCGCCCCGTCAGGGGCGCGGGGCGGTGACATCCGCGGCTGCGCGGCGTGGGCGCGGCGAGCCGCGAACAGCCCGCGATCAGCGAGCGCGGCGCCGTTCCCTGGCGACTGGGCGCTCACGACCGATCCGCCGCCATCCCCGCCGCGTCGAGCAGAGCCATGCCCACGATCAGATCGGCCCCGCCGAACTCGGGATCGTCCAGCTCCACCCCGTCGTCGACGGCGAACAACAGCTTCTCCTCACCCTGCCGATACGCGGTACCGACCGGCGGACTGGCCGCGTGAACGGCCAACAGGGCGACGAGGTAGGGCAGTTCCGGATCTCGGCGGCGCGCTTCGGCCAGCAGTCCGGACAGCCGTCGCGGCGCGTCCGCCGGCAGATCCAGCAGCTCCATCGCGGAGGCGAGTTGCTCCTCACTGAACCGACTGTCGTCCGGCGTGGCGATCAGGTCCGGCTCGGGCATCTCCGCACCGAGGTGCTCCCGCTCCAGGGGCGGTGTCAGCAGGAGCTCGACAAGATCCCCCACCCGTACGGCCACCGGCGTACGCAGCCCCGTCCCGCGTGCGAAGAACGCGTCCGTCACGCGCCGGGCCTGTGCGACGGGCAGCGGCAGCACGGGCGCGACGAGGTGGCCGTAGAGGTCGATCCCCGAGGTCGTCATGGGTGTGGCGAAGGCCTGCCGGTCCTGCTCGGCGCGGAACAGGGGCCCGGCCTCCAGGAGCCGGGACTGCAACTGCGTGTGCCGGCGGATGCAGTCCTTGACGATGTCGACGAGCTCGGCGGCGCGGCGCTTCTGCTCGGGGTCCTCGGACTCGTCGCGGGCCTTGCGGATGTTGGTGAGGATCGCGTTCTCGTGGCGGTAGCGGTCGGCGACGTGGTCGAGCGCCTCGGCGATCATGTCGGGCACGGCCTGGAGCCAGTCGACGGCCCGCACATTGCGCCGGGTCGCGTCGAGGGCCCTGCGGAGCGTCTCCGAGTACTGCACGGTCCGGTAGCGGGCCTGCTCGGCGGCGAGCTGGGCGTCGGCGAGGCGGCCTCGGCTGATCAACACCTCGAGCTTGACCTCGGCGGCGATCTGCGCGCTGGTGACGTCGGTGTCGAGGGCGCCGACGAGGACGTTGACCGCCTCGTCCGTCGTACGGAGGTAGACGGTCCCCCCGTACCCGGGCACCTCCTCGATCAGCTTGAAGTCGTAGTCGCGGCGTACGTAGGAGCCGTCGGGGGCGAAGGTGCCGTATACGGCCCGGAAGCCGCGGTCGACGCTGCCGACGTTGATCAGGTTCTCCAGGACCCACCTGGCCACGCGCTCGTGCTCGGCGACGGGGCGCTGCGGGGCCTGCGCGGCGATGCGCGGGATGAGCCGGGCCACTATCTGGTCGTGGTCGGCGCCCGTGTCGAAGTCCATGTTCAGTGTGACGAGGTCGATGGCGGCGAGGGCCACCTCGGCCATCCCGTACACCGTGTACTCGCCCGCGAGATTCGCCTTGCGCACATCGAGGTCGTGCAGCGGCGCGGTGCATGCGAGCGCGCGCAGCCGCCGCGCCAGGCCCTCGTCGGCGGCCGGGCCCGGAGCGGGGCGCGGCCCCGCGCTGAGCTGGGGCGGAACGCTGTCCGTCGATGCAGGCGAAGTCACGGTGCACAGACTAGGTCCTCGGTCTGACAACGGTCGAAACGACGCAGAAGCGACCGCCGTCACACCGGCCCCTCGCAGCCCGTCACGACGGCTCCACGCAGCCCGTCACACCGGCTCCACGCCGCACGTCACGACGGCTCCGCACAGCGCCTCGCGAGAGCAGCGCCGAGAGCAGTGGCGAGCGTGGCGGAGCGAACCGCCGCCGCGGCCGTCCCCGAGAACCACGACCCGGTTCAGCCGATCCCCTGCGCCCCGTCGGCGACCCGCCGCGCATAAGCCTCCACGACCCCGGTGAGCGAGTCGTCGAGATAGACCGCGAGCAGTCGCTCGGCCCCGTCGCGGTCGCCCGCCCGGAGCGTCTTGAGGATCTCATGGTTGCGCGCGAGGTACGGCTCGTGAAGTCGCCGCGGGTCGGCCACCACATGGAAGGCGAGGCGCAGTTCGGCGAAGACGCTGCGCATCAGTTCGTCGGTGCGGTCGCTCCCGGCGAGCGCCACCAGTTCCCGGTGGAAGTGGATGTTGGCCGTACCGACGCCTTTCCAGTCACCTTCGCGCGCCGCCCGCTGCCCGTCGGCGACGGCCTGGGCGAGGCCGTCCACGGCGTACGGCGGCTCGCCGAGGCCACGGACCACGGCGCACTCGACGAGGGTGCGGGTGCGGTAGATGTCCTCGACGTCCTCGACGGTCAGCACCCGCACGAAGACCCCGCGGTTGAGCTCGTGCACCAGGAGCCGTTCGTGCGTGAGCAGCCGGAACGCCTCGCGCAGTGTGTTGCGGGAGACACCGAGCGCCCCGCCGATGCTGTCCTCGGACAGTCGTGTCCCGGGCGGGAAGTACCCCTCGGCGATACGGCTCCTGAGGATGTCCGAGACCCGCTCGGCGGTGCTGGTGCGGCCCAGCAGGGCGCGATCGTCGGCCAGTCCCGTCAGCTCTGCCATGCCCGGAATTCAATCGCAGAAATAAGAACGAAACAACAGGGGTATTGAGGGATCGTTCAACGATCCTCTACCTTGCTACACACGGCGCCGCCCGCTCGCCCGAGCGCCGACGGCTTCCGCACGGCACGGCTCAGTCCTCAAGCACCCTCCGTCCTCCCACTGCGAGGTGCCCATGAGCACGACCCCTCCACCACAGGCCCTGACCACCGGCGCACACCCCGGAACGGGCGAACTCACCTCGGACGACGGCGCGTTGGCCTGGCTGCGCGCCCTCGGTCCGCAGGGCCGCAGGGCCTTCGCCGGCGCGTTCGGCGGCTATGCCCTGGACTCGTACGACTACTTCACGCTGCCGCTGAGCATGGTCGCGCTGGCGGCGTACTTCGGCCTGGACAGCGGCCAGACCGGTCTGTTCACCACCGTGACGCTGGTCGTCTCGGCGGTCGGCGGCGCGATCGCGGGTGTGGTCGCGGACCGGATCGGACGTGTCAAGGCACTGATGATCACCGTGATCACGTACGCGGTGTTCACGGTGGCCTGCGGCTTCGCGCCCAACTACGAGACACTGCTGGTCTTCCGTGCCCTTCAGGGCCTCGGTTTCGGCGGTGAGTGGGCGGTCGGCGCGATCCTCGTCGCCGAGTACTCGAGCGCCCGGCACCGGGGGCGCACACTCGGCGCGATCCAGAGCTCCTGGGCCGTCGGCTGGGGGCTGGCGGTGATCGTCTACACCCTGGTCTTCCAGTTCCTCGGCGACGACCTCGCCTGGCGCGTGATGTTCTGGACCGGCGCGCTGCCCGCACTGCTCGTCGTGTGGGTGCGGCGCCGGGTGCAGGACGCCCCGGAGGCGGCCGCCGTGCGCGAGAAGAGCGCCGAGAAGGGCTCGTTCGTCGCGATCTTCAAGCCCGCCTCGGCCGACGGTCCCGGCCTGCTGCGCACCACCTTCTTCGCGGTCCTGCTCTCCACCGGCGTCCAGGGCGGCTACTACACGCTGGCCACCTGGGTGCCCACGTATCTGAAGACGGAGCGCGGTCTGTCCGTCGTCGGCACCGGCAGCTACCTCACGTTCCTGATCTCCGGGGCCTTCATCGGCTACCTCACCGGCGGCTATCTCACCGACAAGCTGGGCCGCAAACGGAACATCCTGCTCTTCGCGATCCTCTCCGCGGCCTGCGTCCTCACCTACGCCAACATTCCGAGCGGCGCCAACACGCTTCTCCTTGTGCTCGGTTTCCCGCTCGGCTTCTGCATGTCGGCGATCTTCAGCGGGTTCGGCTCCTTCCTCAGCGAGCTGTACCCGTCGGCGGTGCGCGGCACCGGGCAGGGCTTCACGTACAACACCGGGCGCGCCGTGGGGGCCGCCTTCCCCACCACCGTCGGCTTCCTGGCCGACAGCTGGGGTGTGGGCGGCGCCCTGGTCTTCGGCGCGATCGGCTACGCCCTCGCCGCCCTGGCACTGATCGGACTCCCCGAGACGCGTGGGAAGGAACTGCTGTGAAGCACACCCTCCAGGAACGCCCTTCGAGCCTCCGCCCCATCGACGGCCACGCGCACCGGTGGACCCCCAAGGAGGCGCGCGCCCGGTTCCGTTCGGGCGTGTCCGGTCCCACCGCCGGAGTCGCCACCGGCCACACCCAGGCGAACCTGATCTCGGTGCCCGCCGACTGGGCGTACGACATGCTGCTGTTCTGCACGCGCAACCCGAAGTCCTGCCCGGTCCTCGACGTCACGGACGCCGGCTCCTGGACCACCCCGCTCGCCCAGGACGCGGACCTGCGCACGGACCTGCCGCGCTACCGGGTGTGGGAGCACGGCGAGTTGGTCGACGAGCCCACGGACGTGATCGACCGCTGGCGCGACGACCTGGTGTCGTTCATCATCGGATGCAGCTTCACCTTCGAGTGGGCGCTGACCGAGGCGGGCGTCCCGATGCGCCACATCGAGCAGGGCCGCAATGTCTCCATGTACGTGACGGAGCGCGAGTGCCGTCCCGCCGGGCGGCTGCACGGACCGATGGTGGTGTCGATGCGCCCGGTCCCTCCCGAGCATGTGGCCGCGGCGATCAGGGAGAGCAGCCTGCTGCCGGCCGTGCACGGCAGCCCGGTGCACTGCGGAGAGCCGTCGGGGCTGGGCATCGAGGATCTCTCGCGCCCCGACTTCGGCGACGCGGTGGACTCCGAGCCGGACGACATCCCGGTGTTCTGGGCCTGCGGGGTGACACCCCAGGCGGCCGTGATGGCGTCCCGCCCGCCCTTCGCCATCACCCACGCACCGGGACAGATGTTCCTCACCGACGCCCGCGACGAGCAGTACCGCGTGGCCTGAGAACGACCGACGAAGGAGAGACCGCACCTCATGACCCCGATCGACCTCAACGCCGACCTCGGCGAGGGCTTCGGCCGCTGGCGGCTGACCGATGACGAACAACTGCTGTCCGTCGTGACCAGCGCCAACGTGGCCTGCGGTTTCCACGCCGGGGACGCGGCCACCATGCGGCGGGTGTGCGAGCTGGCGGCCGAGCGGGGTGTACGGATCGGCGCCCAGGTCTCCTACCGCGACCTGGCGGGCTTCGGGCGGCGCGCGATGGACGTGCCGCCCGACGAGCTGGCGGCCGAAGTGGCCTACCAGATCGGCGCCTTGGAGGTCTTCGCACGCGCGGCCGGGGCGCGCGTGTCGTACGTGAAACCGCACGGCGCGCTCTACAACCGCGTCGTGCACGACGAGGAGCAGGCGGCGGCGGTCGTCGAGGGCGTGCTGCTCGCGGACGCCGCGCTGCCCGTACTCGGGCTCCCGTCCTCCCGGTTCCTGAAGCTGGCCGAGCAGGCCGGACTGCCCACCGCCACGGAGGCGTTCGCGGACCGCGCCTACACCGAGCAGGGCACCCTGGTGCCCCGCACCCAGGCCGACGCGGTGATCACGGACGCCGAGGCGGTCGTCGAGCGCTCGCTGGGCCTGGCCCGCTTCGGCATGGTCACGTCGCACTCCGGTGCGCGCATCCCGGTCCGCGCCCGCTCGTTGTGCCTGCACGGCGACACCCCGGGCGCGGTGGACCTGGCACGTCGGGTCCGCGCGCGTCTGGAGTCCTCGGGCGTGCACGTGAAGGCCTTCGCATGAAGGCTGTTCCCGCCGTCGGCGGCACGAGGGCGCTGCCGGTCGGTGACCACGCTCTGCTCGTCGAGGTCTCCTCGGTCGCGGCGGCCCAGGCCCTGCACGCCGAACTGCTGCGCCGCCGCGCCGAGGGCTCGCTCTCGGCCGCGGAGATCGTCCCCGCGGCGCGCACGGTCCTCCTGGACGGTCTGGAGGACCCCCGGCGGCTGGCGGAGCAGCTCCCCGGGTGGGAGATCCCACCGCACGCCGCGCGCGCGGAGGAGGCGATCGAGATCCCCGTACGGTACGACGGTCCCGACCTGGCGGATGTCGCGGCTCTGTGGGGGGTGCCCGAACACGACGTGCCCGCGATCCACGCGGCGGCCGAGTTCCGTGTCGCATTCTGCGGGTTCGCGCCCGGCTTCGGCTATCTCACGGGGCTGCCGGCCCGGTACGACGTGCCGCGCCGGGCGACTCCGCGGACGGCGGTTCCTGCGGGTTCCGTGGCGCTCGCGGGCCCGTACACGGGCGTCTACCCACGCTCCTCGCCGGGCGGCTGGCAGCTGATCGGCACGACGGACGCGGTGCTGTGGGACCACGCGCGCGTGCCGGCCGCGCTGCTCGCCCCTGGGACGCCCGTCCGGTTCGTACCGGCGGGGTGCTCATGACCGACCGGGCCCTCGCCGTCGTACGCGCCGGGGCCCTGACCACCGTCCAGGACCGGGGCCGCCCCGGCCACGCCCACCTCGGCGTACCCCGCTCCGGCGCGCTGGACGCGCCCGCCGCGGCGCTGGCCAACCGGCTCGTCGGCAACCCCGTCGAGGCGGCCGTACTGGAGACGACGCTCAACGGATGTGCCCTGCGCCCGCGTTCGGTGGTCACCGTTGCCGTGACGGGCGCGCCCTGCCCGGTCACGGTGGGCGGCCGTCCGGCGCCCTGGGGAGCGCCCGTGCGCGTCCCCGCCGGAGCCCTGCTGGACATCGGCCCGGCCCGCGCGGGGGTACGCAGTTATGTGGCCGTCGCGGGCGGAGTGGCCGTGGATCCGGTCCTCGGCAGCCGCTCCACGGACCTCCTCTCGGGGCTCGGTCCGCCGCCGCTCACGGACGGCACGGTGCTGCCTCTGGGGCGCCCCGACGGGATGCACACGCGTGTGGACGTGGTTCCGCATCCGGGGCCGCCCTCGGAGCTGGTCCTGCGGGTGACACCGGGCCCGCGCGACGACTGGTTCACGGCCTCGGCCCTGCGGACCCTGGTGACGGGCACCTACCGGGTGTCCTCCGCGAGCAACCGCATAGGGCTGCGTACGGAAGGGCCCTCACTGGAGAGGGCCGTTTCCGGCGAACTCCCCAGTGAGGGCATGGTGCTGGGCGCCGTGCAGGTGCCGCCCGACGGCAGACCGGTCGTCTTCCTCGCCGACCATCCGACCACCGGGGGGTACCCGGTGATCGCGGTGGTCCGTGGCGCCGACCTCCCCGCGGCCGCTCAGGCGGTCCCGGGCACGCCGGTGCACTTCATGGCCGTACGACGCCGCTGCCGCTGACGGGCGTCGGCCCACCGCCTCGAACCGTCATGCCGCGTCCGGCTGTTCCGCCACCGACAGGGCGGCCAGCGCGGACGCCACGGCGTGCGAGGCGCTGAGGTCGAGCCGGGCGCTGGTGCCGCGCGCCCGGTGTCGCACCTCGGCGGCGGCCAGGGTGAGCAGTTGCGGCAGCAGGTCGGTGCACCGCCGGGCCACCCACCCCGTCCCCGCGGTGGCCAGCCACCACAGACTGGCCGACCGTGTGGGCGCGGGGAACTCCGGCTCGGCCGAGGGGGTGTCCCCGGTGGCGATGCCCTCCTGTTCGAGCAGCGCGTGGAAACGCAGGGCGAGTTGCCGGTGCCCCCGCTCCCCCGGGTGCAGCCGGTCCGCGCTCCACATCGCACGGTCCATGAGCCAGGCGCCCTCCGCCGCGTGCAGATGCACGGCTCCATGGCGCTCGGACAGGGCGTGCACAACCGTGTTGACGGCCCGCTGCCGCCGGGCCAGGGGCCTGGCCAGCACCCCCGGCAGCCCGAGCATCGCGCCGGGATCCGGCAGGCAGGCGGTCAGCAGGACGGCGCCCTGGGCCCGGAACGCCGCGTACACCTGGTCGAGCCGCGCGGCCACGGCGTGGATGTCGAAGGTGCAGCGAAGGGTGTCGTTCACACCGATCACGACGGACACCACGTCCGGCCCCAGGGCCAGCGCGGCCGGAGTCTGCCGTTCCAGGACGTCGCGCGTCTGGGCCCCGCTCACCGCGAGGTTGGTGAACTCCACGGACGTGTCCGGACCGTCGGACAGCCCGTCGACGAGCAGCGCGGCCCAGCCCCGCCAGGCCTCGCCGACGGGGTCGCCCACGCCCTCGGTCAACGAGTCACCGAGGGCGACGAACCGAAGGGGTCTCATCCGACGCCCTCCTGGAGGCGGGGCCGGGACTCGACCACCGCGTCGTGCGCGGCGAGGAACGCCTCCACGGCGGTGCCCCAGCCGAAACACTCCGCACGCGCGCGTGCGGCTTCCCTGCGCGCGGCCTCGGGGCGCCCCAGCAGCAGGCGTACCGCGTCCGCGAAGGAGTCCCCGCTGTCCGCGGCGGTGGCTCCGGCGGAGCCGACCACCTCCGGCAGCGCCGACACCGCGCTGGCCACCACGGGCGTCCCGCAGGCCATGGCCTCCAGGGCGGCCAGCCCGAACGTCTCGGCGGGCCCCGGCGCCATGCACACGTCGGCGGAGGCCTGCAACGCGCCGAGCAGTGCGCGGTCGGCGACATGCCCGAGGAAGGTGACGGGCAGCCGCCGCTCCCGGGCCCGCTGTTCGAGCCGGGCCCGCAGCGGCCCGTCCCCTGCGACGACGAGCACGGCACGCTCGCCGCGCCGCAGCAGCGCCTCCAGCGCGTCGAGCGCCGTACCGGGCCGCTTCTCGACGGACAGCCGGGAGCACATCACGAGCAGCACCTGGTCCGCGCGCGCGTACCGCTCGCGCACCTCGCGATCGCGCAGCCCGGGGTGGCGGCCGGCCAGGTCGACGCCCAGCGGGGCCCGTACGACGTTGCGGGCCCCGATGCGGACGAACTCGCGCTCCGCGAACTCCGTGGTGCACACGACCCGCGCGTAGGTGTGCGCCGTACGGATGTTGAGGGCGTCGGCCGCCTTGCGGGCCATTCCCTCGGAGAGCCCCCAGGTCCGCAGCACGCCGTCGGCGGTCTCGTGGGAGACCATGACCGCGGGCACCCGGGCGCGCCGCGCCCAGACCCCGGTCCAGCGCAGGGTGGTCCGGTCGGAGACTTCGAGGCGGTCGGGCGCGAGCGACTCCAGGAGCCGGGCGACCCGCCGCTTGTCCGTGAGGACGCGATAGCCGCCGGTTCCGGGCAGCAGCGGACCGGGCAGCGTGATGACCCGCCCCTGCTCGGTCTCACGGTCGGTGGCGCGCTCGCCGGGGACGATGAGCACGGGCTCGTGTCCTGCGGCCAGGTAGCCGCTGCCGAGCTCCCGCAGGGCGGTACGCAGACCGCCCGACGCGGGGGCGACGAAGTTGGCCAGCCGTACGATGCGCAGGCTCATGCCGCCACCACCGTCCGTGCGGTGAGCACGTCGGCGTAGTGGTCGATGAGCTGGTCGCCGACGGCCGCCCAGGTGCGGCCCTCGACGGTGGCCCGCCCGGCGGCACCGTAGGCCGCTCGCAGCGCCGGATCGGCGGCGAGCGCCCCCACCGCGTCGCGCACGGCGGCCTCGTCGCGGGGCGGCACCAGCAGCCCCGTACGGCCGTGTGCGACCAGGTCCAGCGGTCCGCCCGCGGCGGGTGCGACGACCGGTACGCCGCTGGCCATGGCCTCCTGGACGGTCTGACAGAAGGTCTCAAAGGGGCCGGTGTGCGCGAAGACGTCCAGGGAGGCGAAGATCCGGGCGAGTTCGTCGCCGGTGCGACGCCCGAGGAAGACAGCGCCGGGAAGCGCCTCGCGCAGGCTCGTCTCGCTGGGCCCGTCGCCCACGATCACGACACGTACGCCTTCCAGGCCGCAGGCTCCGGCGAGCAGTTCGACCTGCTTCTCGGGGGCGAGCCGGCCGACGTAGCCGACGATCAGCTCGCCGTTCGGCGCCAGTTCGCGCCTGAGGGTCTCGTCCCGGTGCTCGGGGCGGAAGCGGGTGGTGTCCACACCGCGCGGCCACAGCCGCACCCGGGGCACACCGTGTGCCTCCAGGTCGTGCAGGGCCGCGCTGGACGGGGCGAGCGTCCGGTCGGCGGCGGCGTGGACGGAGCGGATACGCCGCCAGGCGGTGGCCTCGCCCGCGCCCACGTACGTACGGGCGTAACCGGCGAGGTCGGTCTGGTAGACGGCGACGGCGGGGACGCCGAGCCGGGCGGCGGCCGCCATGCCGCGGACGCCGAGGATGAAGGGACTGGCCAGGTGGACGATGTCGGCGCGGTGCTCGGTGATCGCGGCGGCGACGCGTCGGCTGGGGAGAGCGACGCGGACCTGGGGGTAGCCGGGGAGCGGTAGGGAGGGGACACGGACGACGGGGCACGGCGCGAGGGCGTCGGGCCCGTGCCCGGCCGCAGTGGCCGGGGCGACGACGAGGGGAGCGTGACCGCGATCGACGAGGTGCCGGGCGGTCTGGAGCGCGCAGTGGGCCACGCCGTTCACATCGGGGGGAAAGGATTCGGTCACGATGACGACACGCATACCCGTGTTGTCGCCGTGCTGGACGTGGCCGCGTCAACGTCGATCTTTCCTACCGGGGAACGCCCCGTGAGCGTTGTACTGCACGCTTTTCCAGGTCAGCCCGCGGCCACGCCCTCCTGACCCGCGAGTCACTTCCCGTTCACACGGCGGGTGCGTCCGGCCCGATCCGGCTGCGTACGGCCGTCTGTACTTCCGCTTCCTCGGCCGGATCCGACGCCAGCCGCCGCAACTGATCGACGACGCGCGCGTCACCGGTTTCGGCGTGTCGAGCGGCCACCTCGCGGGTCGACTCCTCGCAGTCCCACAGGCACTCGACGGCGAAGCCGGCAGGGAAGGAGGGGTCGGTGGCGGCGAGAGCGCGGGCGGCTCGCCCGCGCAGATGGGACGACGCCGTCTCCCGGTAGACATGGCGCAGCACGGGTGCGGCGCAGACGATGCCGAGGCGCCCGGCTCCGTCGACGAGGGTCCAGAGTGTGGGTGCGTCGGGGCCTTCGCCGCGTACGGCCTCACGCAGGGCGCCCAGCACCAGTTCGCTGTCCTTGGTGCCGCCCCGGCAAGCGAGCATCCGTCCCGCGGCGGCGCCGAGGGCGTCGGGCCGCCCGGCCCACCGTCGGGCCCGCTCGACGGCGGCGACACTGCGCATACGTTCGAACGCGTCGACGGCGGCCTGCCCGACGGTCGCCGTGCCGCCGGTCGCGGCGGCCTCGATCAGATCGAGAGCGTCCGGATCGTTGCTGTCGGCGAGGTAGCGCAAAGCGGTACAGCGGGCTCCGTCGCCGCCGTCCCGGGCGGCCTGGAGAATCTCGGGCCGGTCCTCGGGACCCGCGACGGCCGTGAGGCAGCGCGCGGCCGGCACATGGAGTGCGGCTCCGCGGTCGAGGCCCTGCTGGGCCCACTCGAACACGGCCCGCACGCTCCACCCCGGACGTGGTCCGGTGGGGCGCAGTTGCCGTTGCCAACGGTCGAAGGAGCCCTGTTCCTGGGCTGCCCGCACACGCGTGGCGATGGGTTCGCGGGAGTCGTCCGCCCACAGCCGCCAGGGCCGGGGCTCGAAGGCGTCGCGCACCTGGGCGACGAGCGCGGCCTCGCCCTCCGGATCGGCCGGGAAGCGGGCGAGGACGGGCACGGCGAGGGCGCGCAGTCCCGCGTCGTCGTCGCGCAGGGCCAGCTCGTCCAGGGCCCAGGCCCAGTTGGTGCCGGAGGCGGCGTAACGGCGCAGCAGTTCCAGGGCGTCCCGCCTGCCGTACGAGGCGAGGTGGCCGAGGACCGCGAGGGCGAGCCCCGTGCGTGACTCGCAGTCGTCGAGGACGTCCTCGGCGTCGAAGAGGTGCCGCTCGATCTCGTCGAGCTCACCGCTCAGGTCGAGGTAGAGACGGGCGTAGTACAGGGAGCGGTTCTCCACCTGCCAGTCGTGGCGGGGATCGCGCAGCACACAGTGGTTCAGTGCCGCGAGCGCTTCGGCTCGCGGTGCGGTGAGCGCGTGCAGCGTACCGTCGCCGCGGCCCCTCTGAAGCAGGCCGAGCAGCGTACCGCTGGGCGCTATGACCGGATCGAACATGGGAAACAGCCTCACATCAAGCGTCGACGCAACCGGGATCCTGCATTACCTGGCCGCGTGACAACACGTCGGAGCGCCCGCCGTTTCTTGCTTGCTGTAGACCATCTTCCTCTGCCTCTCGTCGGTGGCCCATACGGGCCGCGTCACGGCCCGCGCGGTGCGGCAACACCTGCCCAGCCATCGCGTCCGTGAATCACGACGTCATGATGACTCGGCAGTTCTTCTTGCCGCGACCGTATTTCCGGCGGCCCCGTACCGCCTCCCCCGTTTTCGGTGTTGTACCTGGTCAGCGCGGCCGGATCAGCGCGCCCCGAACCATTCGAGCAGTTCCGTCTTGCCGAACATCCTGGCGGTGTCGACGGCCGAGGGGGTGCCTGCGGCCGGGTCGGCGCCGCCGTCCAGAAGCGCGCGGATGACCGCCGCCTCGCCCTTGAAGACGGCCCCCGCGAGGGGGGTCTGGCCGCGGTCGTTGATGCGGTCGGCCTCGGCGCCGCGCTCCAGCAGGGCGCGCACCGCCTCGGCGTGGCCGTGGTAGGCGGCGAGCATCACCAGCGAGTCACCGCGGTCGTTGGTGAGGTTGGCCGGCACACCCGCGTCGACATACGCCACGAGCGCCTCGGTCTCCCCTCGGCGCGCCAGATCGAAGATCTTGGTCGCCAGCTCCACGACTTCGGGGTCGGGGGCTTCACTCATCGGCCGGACCACCTCTCACAAGGACAACGACAGCTACGTCATGGGGGACTGCGGGAGCGTACGACAGCGGGTGGGCTGTCATGCGCAGGTCCGTACGACAGCGAAGTGTGCGGCCGTACGGGTGATTCGCCAGCGTACTGGCTCCGGCGGCACATGACCGGCGCCGACCGAGGCAAAGATCACCACAAGCCGCCCAAGAGCCGACAGGGGGCAACAGACCTGCCCAGGGGGCCCGGAACGGCTCCGCCGACTGGATGAAATCAGCCGAATTTCACTCAGTTGCACCTTTTATCGTATGGATACATCCTGTGATCCTGGAAGTACTCATGGTGACTGTCCCCGCGAACCAGGAGAGCACAAATGATTCTGTCCATGTCAGGCGTCGTCCTGCTCGGCATCATCGTCTTCCTTTTCTTCCGCAAGGACGGACTCAAGGCGTCGCACGCCTGTGTGTCCTCGCTCTTCGGCTTCTACCTCGCCAGCACGGCCATCGCGCCGAGCATCAAGGCCGGCGGGGAGAGCCTGGCGAGCCTCCTCGGCGGGATCAAGTTCTGACGTCCCTGCCCCTCGCACGCACCTTCAGGAGACAGCAGTGGCCCGGCGCCCTCTCCCTCGCATCCTCAGCAACGGCAGCGCACAGATCGCCCGAAGCCGGGAGCTGGCCCGAACGGCAGCCGACAGCGCCACCGACGTCCTCCACCCACTGATCACGGTCACCCGTGGACTGCGCCGGCTGGCAGCCGCCGGCGGGCGCAAGTGGGCCGCCACCCCCAAGGACCGGCGCGGGCCGCTGCTGTTCCTGGTGGCCTCGGTGATCCTGGTCGTGGCGCTGGCGCCGTACGGACCGCTGCTCGCCGCCATCACCCTGATGGCGGCGGCAGCGTGGACGGGCCGTCAGCCGGCCTCGTCGGAGCCCGCGGGCCCCGACGAGGCGCAGATCCAACGACTCCAGTCGTTGTACGACGCCCTCGTCCCGTACTTCTCCGTGGCCGAGGACCCGGCCCCTCTGTACGCCCATGGCGGCGACTGGGAGAAGGCCTTCCCCACGCACGACTTCGACGACGACGGGCGTGTGTCCCGGCTGCTCATCCGCTACCCGGCGTACTTCACGGACGGCGAGGCGGAGTCCCGGGCCCGGATCGAGCAGCTTCTGCACGCCAAGTCGGGCCGTGGTCGCGAGTACCACTTCGACTGGGACCAGGAGGGCAACGAGCTCACCGTCACCGTCCTCCCGCCGCTTCCCACCGACATCGCCGCCCAGCGCTTCGTCTCCTCACCCGGCGAGACCGTCCTCGGGTTCACCGACCCGGCCGACGTCCAGCGCACCCTCCCCCTCACCTACGGGGAGGAACAGCGAGACGTCCCCCCGGTCGTCTGGCGCACCGGCATCCGCTCCACCGAGCCGCACCTGCTGATCGCCGGCAACCCCGGCAGCGGCACGACCACACTCGTGCGCTCCATCGCACTCCAGGCCCTTCAGTACGGCGATGTCGTCATCGTCGAGGGCGGCGGCACCGGCGAGTACGCGTGCCTGACCGGCCGGGCCGGCGTCCTCGCCGTCGAGTCCGGCCTCGCCGGGGCGCTCGCGAGTCTGGAGTGGGCCGCGAACGAGACGGAGCGGCGGCTGATCTCCGCCAACCGCGCACGGCAGGCGGGGCATCCGGCCCCCGACGACACCAAGAACCCCCTGTGGATCCTGCTCGACCGGCCGAGCGCGCTCGGCCACTTCGCCGCCGACGACGGCCACAACGATCCCCAGGTACTCCTTCAGCTCCCGCTCCGGCACGGGCGCGCGGCGGGCGTCACGGTCGTCATCGCCGAGCAGTTCGAGGATCTCGAGGCGCTCAGCGAGGCCGTGCAGCAGCACACCCGCGCGCGCGTGGTCCTCGGTCCGGCTTCTCCGGTCCAGCTGGAAGCCGTCCTCGGCGCGCCGCCGCACACCACTCCTACGCGGGAGGTGCCGCCCGGCCGCGGGTACGCCCGGCTGGGCGCGGGTCCCGTCCTGCGCCTCCAGGTTCCGGCTACGCCGGACCCCTACGACGACGCGACCAGCGAGACCCATCGACGCGCCGTCCTCGACCTGCTGCCGGAACGCACGACGCCGGCAGAGGCGGCCCCCATCCCCGCGGAGGCCGCGGTAGCGGAGACCTGAGCCCGGGAGAGTTCTTCGACTGCAGGTGAGTGGGGGCTGGTAGCGCGGTTCCCCGCGCCCATGGGACGGGGCTGCGCCCCGGCCCCCCATCGGCCTGAACGGCCTCGTCTTCAAACCCCGGACGGGCCGGGAGTCTTGAGGAGCGCGGGGAACTGCGCGACCGGCCCCCACCGGCCCGCAGCCGACGAACCCACCGGGGTTCCGGTCAGCCGCTAGGCCACAAACGTGCGAGGCGCTTCGTTGCCCCCGGTCGCGCCCGTTCTCACCAGGTGCGCCGCCGCGGCCAACCGGACCGCCGCCTCCTCGGCCACCGCACCCCCCACGGTGAACGGCAGCCGCACATAGCCTTCGAAGGCGCCGTCGACCCCGAACCGCGGCCCAGAGGGCACCCGTACCCCCACCCGCTCGCCCGCCTCGGCGATCCGCGAGCCGGACAGCCCGCCGGTGCGCACCCACAGCGTCAGCCCGCCCCGCGGCACGGTGAACTCCCAATCGGGCAGCGCACGGCGCACGGCGAGGACGAGCGCGTCCCGGTTCTCGCGGGCCTGCGCACGCCGGATCTCCACGGCCCGCTCCCATCCCCCGGTGCTGAAAAGCCAGTTCACGGCCAGCTGCTCCAGCACGGGCGTTCCGAGGTCGGCGTACGCACGCGCGGAGACGAGACTGCGGATGACATCGGGGGCCGCACGGACCCACCCGATCCGCATCCCCGCCCAGAACGCCTTGCTGGCCGACCCCACGGTGATGACCGTGGACCCGGAGGGGTCGAAGCCGCACACGGGGCGGGGCATCGACAGCCCCTCCTCCACATACAGCTCGCTCATCGTTTCGTCGACCACCAGTACGGTCCCCGCCGACCGTGCCGCGTCCACCAGGCGGCGGCGCTGGTCCTCGTCCGCGAGGGCTCCCGTCGGGTTGTGGAAGTCGGCGACGACGTACGCGAGCCGGGGCGCGGCGTCGCGCAGGACCTGGCGCCAACGCTCCACGTCCCAGCCGGCGAGCCCCTCGGCCATGGCGACGGGGACGAGCCGGGCGCCCGCCTCCCGCATCAGCTGGAGGATGTTGGCGTAGGAGGGTGACTCGACGGCGATGCGTTCGCCGCGCCCGGCGAAGAGATGACAGATGGCGTCGATCGCGCCCATCGCGCCGGTCGTCACCATGATCTGCTCGGGCATGGTCGGAATGCCGCGCGCGGTGTACCCCTCGGCGATCATCGCGCGCAGCGCGGGCAGCCCCGCCGGATAGTCGCCGTGCGTGTGCGCGTACGGTGGCAGCTCCTCCAGGGCGCCCTGCACGGCACGGGTGAGCCAGGGCTCCGGCGCGGGGAGTGACGCGCAGCCGAGGTCGATCATGGAGCCGAGGGCCTCGGGCGGCAGCGGTTCCAGGCCGCGCGCGGGCAGCGGGTTCCCGGCGGGGACGGCGGTCCAACTGCCCGCTCCCCTGCGGGACTCCAGGAACCCTTCGCCGCGCAGCGCCTCGTAGGCCGCGGCGACCGTCGTACGGCTGACGGAGAGGGACAGCGCGAGCTCCCGCTCGGCGGGCAGCCGCGCGGCGACCGGAACCCGGCCTTCGAGGACGAGCAGCCGGATGCCGTCGGCGAGCGCGCGATAGGCGGGCGGGCGGCGGGTGCCGGGCCCCGCGGGGCGCTCCTGCTGGGAGTTAAGAAGCCGGGCGAGCTGCGCGGCACCCATCGCCGAAGTCCACTGCGTCATGATTCCCAGTCCACCTTCCTCGGATTGGCCTTGGATCGCACCATCCTTCAGGCCACAGAATGTCACGCGCCAGGCCACTATCACCACCGCGGGTCATCACGCACCAGCACGGGTCATCACCACAGGGGGCACCTCTTGTCCACACACGCCGACTCCCCACACCGGGAACGCGGGGGATCCGGGCGACGACTTCCTCGTCGCCTCGTCCAGCTGTACGTGGGCCTCGCGCTGTACGGCGCGAGTTCGGCCCTGCTGGTGGAGTCGGGCCTCGGTCTGGAGCCCTGGAACGTGCTGCACGAGGGGCTCGCCGAACTGACCGGTCTGACGATCGGCGTGGTGTCGATCGTCGTGGGCGCGGCGGTACTGCTCCTGTGGATCCCGCTGCGCCAGCGCCCGGGCCTCGGCACGGTCTCCAATGTGTTCGTGGTCGGCATCGCCCTGGACGGCACCCTCGCCCTGGTGCCGGACGCCCACTCCTTGGCCGTACGGATTCCGCTGCTCGTGGCGGGCATCGTGCTGAACGGTGTGGCGACGGGCCTCTACATCTCGGCCAGCTTCGGTCCGGGTCCCCGTGACGGTCTGATGACGGGCCTGCACCGGCGTACGGGGCGCTCGGTCCGGCTGGTGCGCACGGTCCTGGAGGTGGCGGTCGTCGCGACCGGATTCGCGCTCGGTGGCACGGTCGGCATCGGCACGGTGCTGTACGCCGTCGCGATCGGGCCGCTCGCCCAGCTCTTCCTGCGCGTGTTCGCCGTCCGCCCGGCACCGGGCGGCAGCACCGTCGTTGCCGCCGGTCAACCGGAGCGAGCGATACTTCCAGGGTGAGCCCGCGCATACGCCACCCGTACCTCGACCACCCCGGCCCGATCGCCTTCGCCCACCGGGGCGGCGCGGCGGACGGCCTGGAGAACACCGTCGCCCAGTTCCGCCGCGCGGTGGAAGCGGGCTACCGCTACATCGAGACGGATGTGCACGCGACGTCGGACGGCAAGCTCGTGGCCTTCCACGACGTGACCCTGGACCGGGTGACGGACGGCGCGGGCCGGATCGCGGACCTGCCCTGGGAGGACGTGCGCCACGCGCGCGTGGCGGGCAAGGAACCGGTCCCCCTCTTCGAGGAACTCCTCGAAACCTTCCCCGACGTCCGCTGGAACGTCGACGTCAAGGCCGAACCCGCCCTCCACCCCCTGCTGAACCTCATCGGCCGTCTCGACGCCTGGGACCGCGTCTGCGTCGGCTCGTTCTCCGAGGCGCGGGTCTTCCGCGCCCAGCGTCTGGCCGGACCTCGTCTGGCGACGTCGTACGGCACCAAGGGTGTCGTGGGGCTGCGGCTGCGCTCGTACGGCATCCCGGCCGCGCTGCGCGACTCGGCGATCGCCGCCCAGGTGCCCGAGTCCCAGTCGGGCGTGCCGGTGGTCGACCGGCGCTTCGTACGCGCCGCCCACGCGCGCGGCCTGCAGGTCCACGTGTGGACGGTCAACGAACCCGATCGGATGCACCGGCTCCTGGACCTGGGCGTCGATGGCATCATGACCGATCACATCGACACGCTGCGCAGGGTCCTGGAGGACCGGGGCACCTGGGTCTGAGCCCTCTCGCGCGGTCCGTTCAGCGGGAAGCGAGGGGGCACGGGTGAGCACCGAAACCGTGCGGGCACAGGCGACCGAAGAGGTCACCGAACGACGGCGCGAGCAGCACGGCTGGTACTTCTACGACTGGGCGTGCTCCGTCTACTCGACGAGCGTACTCACCGTGTTCCTGGGCCCCTACCTCACATCCGTCGCCAAGCACGCGGCGGACGCGGGCGGCTTCGTCCATCCGCTGGGCATCCCGGTCCGCGCGGGCTCATTCTTCGCCTACGCGGTCTCGGCGTCCGTCATTGTGTCGATCTTCGTGATGCCGATGGCGGGCGCGGCCGCCGACCGTACCGGCCGCAAGAAGCCCCTGCTCGCGCTCTGCGCCTATCTCGGCGCCACGGCCACCACGGGCATGTTCTTCCTGGACGGCGACCGTTATCTGCTCGGTGGTCTGCTGCTGATCGTCGCCAATGCCTCGGTGGCCGTGTCGATGGTGCTGTACAACTCCTACCTGCCGCAGATCGCCCCGCCGGAGGAGCGTGACGCGGTCTCGTCCCGCGGCTGGGCCTTCGGCTACGCGGCGGGCTCGCTGATGCTGGTCGTGAACCTGGTCCTGTACTCGGCCCACGACTCCTTCGGTGTCTCCGAGTCGACGGCCGTCCGCATCTGTCTGGCCTCGGCGGGCGTCTGGTGGGGCGCCTTCACCCTCGTGCCGCTGAAGCGGCTGCGGGACCGGCCCACGGCGTCCGCGGGGCAGGCGCCGGGGCACGGATGGCGGCAGCTGGCGGCCACCGTGCGCGACATGCGGGGCAAACCGCTCACCCTCGCCTTCCTGTTCGCCTACCTCGTCTACAACGACGGAATCCAGACGGTCATCTCGCAGGCGTCGGTGTACGGATCGGAGGAGCTGGGGCTGAGCCAGTCGACCCTGATCGTCGCCGTGCTGCTGGTGCAGGTGCTCGCGGTCGGGGGCGCCCTGGGGATGGGACGGCTCGCACGGACGTACGGTGCGAAGCGCACGATCCTCGGCTCGCTCGTCGCCTGGACCGTGACGCTCGGCGCCGGGTACTTCCTGCCGGCGGGCGCGCCCGTCTGGTTCTTCGTCCTGGCCGCCGGGATCGGCCTGGTCCTGGGCGGCAGCCAGGCGCTCTCGCGCTCGCTGTTCTCCCATCTGGTGCCGAGCGGGAAGGAGGCCGAGTACTTCTCCGCGTACGAGATGAGCGACCGGGGGATGAGCTGGCTCGGCCCGCTTCTGTTCGGTTTGACCTACCAGCTGACGGGAAGTTATCGGGACGCGATCATCTCGCTCGTGGCCTTCTTCGTCATCGGATTCGTGCTGCTCGCGAGGGTTCCGGTGCGGCAGGCCGTGCACGACGCGGGTAATCCCGTACCGGACAGGATTTAGCACCTGAGGCCAAAGGCCGGTAGTGTACGCGTTTGGCCTGCCAGGCGTACCGTTACTGCGCGTCAAAGATAGTGAAGCGTTGGGTGACATCTGCTGCCAGATGTGACAAACCGGGCGCCGGTGGGTACAACAAGGGGCGGCTACGACGGCGACGCATGACCCGGAACGGGAATCTTTACCGCCGACCGGACGTTGACCGGATGACGACGACAGCGACACCTGTCCTGTGGGCGACAAGCCCGGGAGGCACGATTCATGAGTGAGCGAGCTCTTCGCGGCACGCGCCTCGTGGTGACCAGCTACGAGACGGACCGCGGCATCGACCTGGCCCCGCGCCAGGCCGTGGAGTACGCATGCGAGAAGGGGCACCGGTTTGAGATGCCCTTCTCGGTCGAGGCGGAGATTCCGCCCGAGTGGGAGTGCAAGGTCTGCGGGGCCCAGGCACTCCTGGTGGACGGCGACGGCCCTGAGGAAAAGAAGGCCAAGCCCGCGCGTACGCATTGGGACATGCTGATGGAGCGGCGCACCCGAGAGGAGCTCGAAGAGGTCCTCGAGGAGCGCCTGGCCGTTCTGCGCTCCGGCGCGATGAACATCGCGGTGCATCCGCGGGACAGCCGCAAGTCCGCGTAACCCCTCCGGGGGTTGGGCGGCATACCACGCACGCAGCCGCGAGCGCCGTACGCAAGTCGTACGGGGCCCGCGGCTCTGTGCGTTGTGCGCGTGGCGGTGCGGTGCGGTATATGGACCGGCGCCGGCCATTGCGCCCCCTCAGGAGCGCGGAGAACGGCCCCTCAGGAGCGCGGGGGAACTGCGCGACCAGCCCCCCCACCGGCCCGCGGGTGAAAACCCACGGGCCCGCGAGGCGGGAGCCTGGGTCAGCGGTTCAGTGGCGGACGCGGGCCCGGGTCCGTCGTCGGGTTCTCTTCCCTGATGACCTCGCCCTGGACGACCTTGCCGTCGGGGCGATGGATACGGGCCTGCTGGAAGGCGTCACCGACGCTGCCCGGAGCGGCCTCGCGGATCCTGCGGTCGATGGCGCGCTCGGCGTAACGGCTCAGGGCCTTCTGGACGGGCGGGATCAGCAGGAGCAGGCCCAGCGCGTCGGAGATGACCCCGGGGATCATCAGGAGCAGACCGCCGAGCATCATCAGCCCGTTGCCTTCGCCGCCCCCGCTCGTGGGAGCCACCCCGCTCTGCTGCTGTTGCAGCGTCTCGGTGAGATTGCGGAAGGCACGGCGGCCGGCCCGCTTGATGACCACGGAACCGAGGATGAAACCGGCGACCAGCAGCAGGAAGACCGCGAAACCGCTCGCCGCGCCCGCGACCACGGTCAGGAGCCAGATCTCCAGCACCAGCCAGACGGCGATGCCGAGCGGCAGGTAGGTGCGCAGCGGGGATCGCCGCGGCCGCGCGGGGTGTGTAGGGGTCGGTGCGCCAGTCGTCATGCACCCAGTGTGCCTGGGCACAGCTCAGTACGGGATAAGCGGATGATCAGCTGTAGCTGTGGAGTGAAGTGAGGGCGAAGTGGGAGTGGGGGCGCGGCCCCACCCGGGCCCGCCCCCGCTTCACAAGCGCTCCTACGACGTGTGCTTGCGGCCGGTGATCCGGCCGACCCGCTCCCCCACGCCCCACGTGGTGACCCGCCACAGCGCCTCCACGAGGATGTCGCGGCTCATCTTGGAGTCGCCGAGCTCGCGCTCGACGAAGGTGATGGGCACCTCGACGACGTGGAACCCGGACTTGACCGCACGCCGGGCCAGGTCCACCTGAAAGCAGTACCCCTGGGACGCGACTTCAGAGAGTCCGAGGCCTTCGAGGGTCTCGCGGCGGAAGGCACGGAAGCCTCCGGTGACGTCCCGGATCGGCACGTCGAGCATGAGGCGGGAGTACATGCTGCCGCCGCGCGAGATGAACTCGCGGGACTTGGGCCAGTTCACGACCCGCCCACCGGGCACCCAGCGCGACCCCAGCACGAGGTCGGCTCCCTTGAGCGCGGTCAGCAGCCGGGGCAGTTCCTCGGGCTGGTGCGAGCCGTCCGCGTCCATCTCCACGAGGACGCCGTAGCCGCGCTCCAGGCCCCAGGCGAAGCCCGCGAGATACGCGGCGCCCAGCCCTTCCTTGCCCTTGCGGTGCAGCACCTGGACATGGTCGTCCTCGGCGGCCAGCTCGTCGGCGAGCTTGCCCGTGCCGTCCGGGCTGTTGTCGTCCGCCACGAGAACGTGAGCATCGGGCACCGAGGCTCGCACCCGGCCGACGATCTTCTTGATGTTCTCCGCCTCGTTGTAGGTCGGGATGATCACCAAGGCCGTGCCGAGCGGGCCGAACTGCCTCCCCTTGGCTCCTGCCGCGAGGGTCCCGTCGCCGTCGTTCACTACTGCCCCTTCATGTCCGTACGCAGGGGTCCACCATAGTGGCCGCAGCCTGCACTGAAGCGTCGGCGCGTTAGTACGGGGGTGTCGATTCGGCAAGAGCCGGGTAAGAGAGCCCGCCGCGCCGGAGCACCGTACTGCGGATCGGGGCCCGGCGCCCTTCGGGCCGACCTGGGACCCGCTGGCTGCGGGTCGACCGAAAGCCGTTGTCTACTGGACGTCCGGGCCCCACCCGGGTCACACCCTTCCGACAGGCATGAACGTTCCCTCGCCGTCGCACTGGCGCTGAGCCTGGCTCCCAGTGGTGGTGCGCCGGTGCGGCACACCACCCCTGACCCAGCGGCGCTCCGGCGACTGCGTGGAAGTTCTCCGGTCGGACGTCCGGTGGTGGACCCGGCCGAACCTACCGGCCCCCCGAGGCCAGCTGTCAACACTCGTCTGACCTGCTGGTTTTCCCTCAATTGCCTGGTCAGCGCGGAGGATGCGCAGGTCGAGCGACAGGGCGGCGGCGGATGATCACCGCGGCGCCACCCCCGGAGATCACTCGCCCGGCCGTACGAAGACCGTCCGCCCGCCGACGACCGTGCGCAGGCACACCGGCAGGTCGCCGCCGGGGCTCAGATCGGGCAGTCCAGGAGTACCCGAACGAGGGTCGGTCGACCAGCGTGCGACCCGGTCGTCGGGGGCCTGCACGACCAGTTCCTCGGTGCGCCACACGGCGTAGTCGGCGGGCGCGCCCGGCACCAGGACTCCCGCGTCGTCCCGTCCGATCGCCCGCCACCCGCCGCGCGTATGCGCCGCGAACGCGGCGCGCACGGAGACCCGGTGCTCCGGCGTGCGGTGGAACGCGGCGGCGCGCACGGTGCCCCACGGGTCGAGGGGGGTGACGGGGCTGTCGGAACCGAAGGCCAGCGGCACGCCGGTGCGCAGCAGGGCCGCGAACGGGTTGAGGGCGCGGGCCCGCTCGGCGCCCAGGCGCTGGGCGTACATGCCGTTCTCGCCGCCCCACAGCGCGTCGAAGGCGGGCTGCACGGAGGCGGTGAGGCCGAGCTCGGCGAAGCCGGCGATGGTCTCCGGGGTGAGCATCTCGGCGTGCTCGACGCGGTGCCGGGCGGCGCGCACACGGGCCAGGCCGACCTTCTCGGCGGCTGCGCGGACTCCCTCGACCACGGCGGCCACGGCGGCGTCCCCGATGGCGTGGAAGCCCGCCTGGAGGCCCGCCTCGGTGCAGGCGACCACGTGCGCGCCGACGGCGGCGGCGTCCAGGTAGGCGGTGCCGGTGTGGTCGGCGTCGGCGTAGGGCTGGTGCAGGCAGGCGGTGTACGAACCCAGGGACCCGTCGACGAAGAGGTCGCCCGCGGCGCCGAGCGCGCCCAGCGCCCGGACCTTTTCGACATCCTGTTCGGCCCAGTAGCCGACGACCCGGGGGCCGGCTTCCTCGGCGGCGAGCCGCAGCAGTCCGGTGAAGTCGTCCTCGGAGGAGATCTCCGGGCCCGCGCACTCGTGCACGGATCCGATGCCGAGCGAGGCGGCGTGGGCGAGCGCGGCGCGCTGGGCCTCGGTGCGCTGGGCCGGGGTGACGGCGCCGAGCGCGGCGGCGCGCACGGCGTGGTGGGCGTCCCGGGTCAGGGGGCCGTCGGCGGCGTACCCCGCTCGTGCGGTGACCCCCGGGACCAGGTCCAGGAGCGCGGTGGTGACCACGGCGGAGTGCACGTCGATGCGGGAGAGGTAGAGCGGGCGTCCGCCGGCCGCCTCGTCGAGTTCGGCGCGCGTCGGGGGGCGGCCACCGGGCCAGCGGGCCGCGTCCCAGCCGTGGCCGAGCAGCACCCGGTCGGCGGGGCGGCCGGCGGCGAACTCGCGTACGAGGGCGAGGGCGGCGTCCAGCGAGGGCGCGTCGGACAGGTCGAGGCCGGTGAGCGCGAGCCCGGTGGAGGTGGTGTGGACGTGGGCGTCGGTGAACGCCGGGGTGACCAGTGCGCCGTCCAGGTCCACGACCTCGGCGACCCCGTCGGCGAAGGCGTCGGCCGCGCCCTCCGAGCCGACCCAGGCGATCTGTCCGCGTTCGACGACCATCGCGGTGGCGAAGGGATCGGCGGGACTGTGGACTTCTCCACCGCGCAACAGCACGGTGTCCGACGTGGCGGTGCTCTCACTCATGGGGAACAGTCTCGCGCCTGCCGGTGTCCGGTCGGTCCCCGGGTGGGTCAGATGCGGGGCGGGCGCGCCTCGTACGGTGTCGACAGCACCACGGTCGTGCGGGTCGACACGCCTGCCAGGGTGCGCAGGCGGGCGAGGAGCTCCTCCAGTTCGTGCGGGGTCGAGACCCGCACCTTCAGGATGTAGTTCTCGTCGCCCGCGACGCTGTGGCAGGCCTCGATCTCGGGCACGCCGGCGAGACGTTCCGCGATGTCGTCGGGGGCGCTCGGGTCGAACGGTTTCACCGAGATGAAGGCGGTCATGGGCAGCCCGACGGCCTCGGGGTCCACGACCGCGGCATAGCCGCGGATGACACCGCGTTGTTCGAGCCTGCGCACCCGCTGGTGCACGGCGGACGTGGACAGGCCCGTGGCCTTGCCCAGGTCGGTGTAACTCATCCGCCCGTCTGCGACGAGCAGCTGCACGATCTGTCGGTCCAGCTCCTCCATGACGCAAGAACCTACAGGGCCCTTGATCTCGTCGGATACCTCAGCAGCGCAGGTCATACCCGCTTTGTGATGTGGCAGAGTGCTGCATGTGAACCGCCTGGTGGACAAATCCACCGCGCCGGGCACCTGCGGGCGGCATGTGACGAACGACACAGTGCCGCAACCGGGTCCGTGATGTTCTCGTGATTACCGCAGAGACGGGACGGGAAATGCTTGCTGTGGTCGAGGCCGCAGCGCCTTGTCGGCCCACCCGAGGGGGAGAATCCCATGCAGAGTCTTAAGCGCCCTGGTCGTCCCGCATCCAGGCGGCCCAAGCTGGTCGTCGAACCCGAGCCGGAGGGCGTCGAATCCGACGCCGTCGACGGTGAGGAGTTCGACGCCTACGACACCTTCGAGATGTACCGGGTGATCTGCCCGGACTGCGCCCAGCCCATCGCGCTCCTCGCGGACGAGGAGAGCCTGCCCGAGCACGCGCTGTGCGCCTCGCCGTGGAACCCGTTCGGGCTGACGGTCTGCGCGGGCACGGGCCGTGCGGCGGGCGACGCCCGCCCCGCCGACGAGTCGGTGGAGCCTCAGGAGCAGGACGCCGCCCTCCTGTTGACGCTCCCTCAGGGACTCGACTGGCGGACGCAGCCGTTCTCGCACGTCGGCGGTCCGGCCTCGCGCCCGATGCGGGTCCCCGAGATGCGCCGTCAGGCCGCCTGACCGGCCCTCGCGTTCAGCGACCGGCGGCCGGTCCCTCCCAGTAACTGCCCTGCACCATGGCTCGCAGGCTGCCGTGGTGCAGGATCAGTGTGTCCGGGTCCGGTGGTACGGCGACCTCGCCGAAGTGCACCTGACGGTAGGCGACGCGCAGCATGACGATCGCGTGCCGCAGTGCCGCGTACAGCGTGTGGAAGTCCATGTCCCGGGGTGTGTGGCCGGTGAGTTCGGCATAGCACCGCTCGACGCGGTCACGGCGCAGGAAGTCGGGCAGTCCGCGCTGGCCGAAGCTCGCTGTCAGGTCCTGGAAGAAGCGGTGCAGGTAGACCGTCCAGCCGAGGTCGACCTCGCGCGGGGCGAGGGCCGCCATCTCCCAGTCGAGGACGGCAGCGGGCGTGAACCCGTCGTAGACGACGTTCCCGATGCGCGCGTCGCCCCAGTTGAGCACCGCCTCGCCCTCGTCACGCGGCCACAGCTCGTCGAGCCGGTCGAACGCGCTCTCTATCAGGGGTGAGCGTGACAGCCCGTCAATCACCCATTCGTAGTAGGCGCGTTGGGCCTCGACGTGACGACGGAGGGGGCTGCCTTCACCCGGGAAGGTCAGGAAGTCGGCTTCCGGCAGCGGGACTTGGTCGTGCAGCCGGGCGAGGAGACCCACCGAGGCCGCCTCCAGCCGTTCGCGTTCCTGGTCGCTCGCCGCGTGCAGCCAGTTCCCCTCGTACGTGTAGGGCATGACGTCAGGAGGCACGCGCCCCTCGACCCGTTCCATGACGAAGAACGGCGCGCCGAGCGGGGCGGGGTCCTCCTCCAGCCACAGCACCCGCGGCACGGGGAGATCGGTGCGCTCGGCGACCAGTCTCATCGTGCGGTACTGACGGGGCATGTCGTAGACGGGGAAGACGGTGTACGCCGCCGGGTCCGCCGCCAGCCGCAACGCGCAGGCGGTCAGGGGTGGTTCGGGATGCTCGATGTCGAAGAGCAGGGTCTCGCTGGACATGCCGTTGGACTCGGGGACGGTGACATTGGCCGCCTTGGCGCCCAGGAGGCGGGCGCTGAGCCAGGTGGTCAGCCGGCGGCCCAGTTCCTCCGGGTCGCGGGTGGTCGTGCGCGGGCGCGGTGCCGTGGCCATCTCGTTCCCCCTCAGGGCGCGACCGAGTCGAAGCCGGTGAACCCGCTCGGGTCGTGGCGGCCGAACGAGCCGTGTTCGAAGATGCCGTGGCCGACCTGCCCGTCCAGCGTGCAGCGGGCCGCGTGGTCGATCACCCCGTATGCGGCGCGGGGGTGCGCGGACGGGTCGGAGAGGTCGTAGGCGCGGCGGTCGGTCCAGTCGCGCCCGACCCAGGTGCCGTGCTGCCAGTCGTCGGCGGGCGGATAGCCGGCACCGACGGCGAGCGGGGAGGAGGTGAGCACCTCCACGTCCAGCTCCATGGGCTTGCGGTCCCCCGGGCGGGTGAGGTGGATGACGGCGGACGTCGGGTGGCGGCTGCCGGAGCGATAGGTGATGTCGGCCTGGGGCCAGCCCAGTTGCACGTCGCGCTCCGCGTTGCGTACGAGTGTCGCGTCGTTCAGCGTCCGGTAGCCGTCGGCGTCCTCCTGGACGACGACCATCAGGAACCGGTCCTCGAACCGGACCGGGCACCACAGCCAGTGGAAGCCCTCCGTCGGGTTCTCCTCCGCGAGCCGGCCGCCCTCCTCCCCCGGGATCGGGCGCACGCCCCAGCTGCGGTCGCGGGTGCCGGTCCAGCGGCCGCGCTCCAGACGTATCTCCTCGCCGCCGATCCGGATCCAGCCCTCGCAGTGCCCCGCCTGCACGAAGCGTTTGCCCTCCAGCGTGAGCCGGCCGCCGCGCCGCTGGAGGTGGTGCGGCTCCCACAGGGCCGGGAAGTCCGCCGTCCAGGCGATCTCGTACGACAGTCCCTCCGGGTCGGCGGGATCGGCAGCGCAGCTCAGCAAGAAGGTCCTCAGGGGGCGCTCGACGAGGATGCGCAGCGGGCCGACGGCGAGGCGCATCCGGTCGTCCCCGAGCGCGTCCGAGGCGCGCACGGCGTGCAGGCGGTCGCCGAGTCGCAGGGTGGCGTAGGCGTCGACGACCCCGGCGTTCGGATAGACGCCGAGACCCAGGATCAGCAGCGCCCTGCCCTGATGGTCGAGAACATGGAAGATGCAGCGGTCGTACGCGTTCCGGTCCCCGGTCGCGAGGTGCTTCATGGACAGGGGCACCTGGTGCACGGGGTACTCGTCGAGGGCAACGGGGCGGTCGTCGGGCACTGCAAGCCTCCCTGGGGGCACGGCGGTTGACGTCCCTCGGAGGGGTGCGGCCCCCGGCGGCGCGAGTTGACGGTACGTCAGATGACGGCCCGGGGCCAGACACCTGCACGTCGGGGCACCCCCCGTAGGGGCCCGCCGCGAACCCACGCTCGATTAGGCGGGCGGGTGACCTGCGCACTCGTCCGCGCGTTGCCCCGGTATGACCCCCACATACGCGGCGACCGAGCGGCCTCGCCGGATCTTCGTCCCGGCTCCGGCAGAATCGGTTCGGCCGGCAGCCGCCGCGCCGGCGCCCCAGGATCCCCCCATCTACCGCGCACTGATCCGCGCCTGGGCCGACCGCGGCCGCACGCTGCCGGGGCGCCATGACCCGGAGTGGGTCCGGCTGGTGGCGCCGCCGGTCCTGTACGGCTACGGGCAGTTCAGTGTGACTCCGGCCCCGCGAGGTGACGGGCGATGACCATCCGCTGGATCTGATTGGTCCCCTCGACGATCTGGAGGACCTTGGCCTCGCGCAGATAGCGCTCGACCGGGAAGTCCGCGGTGTAGCCGTACCCGCCGAGCACCTGGACGGCGTCCGTGGTGACCTTCATCGCGGTGTCCGTGCACAGCAGCTTCGCCATGGCGGCCTGTTTGGCGAAGGGCCGCCCCGCGTCGCGCAGCCGTGCCGCGGCCAGGTAGAGCGCCCGGCCCGCCTCGATCTGCGTCGCCATGTCCGCGAGCATGAAACGCAGGCCCTGGAAGTCGGAGACCGGCCGGCCGAACTGCTCGCGCCCGGTCGCGTACGCGAGAGCCTCGTCGAGGGCCGCCTGGGCGACGCCGATGGCGCAGGCCGCGATGCCGAGCCGGCCGGAGTCGAGCGCGGCGAGGGCGATCGCGAAGCCCTGCCCCTCGTCGCCGATGCGCCGGCCGTCGGACACCCGTACGCCGTCGAAGTGGATCTGCGCGGTGGGCGAGCCCTTCATGCCCATCTTCTTCTCGGGCGGGGCGGCGCTCAGCCCCTCGGCGTGGCCGGGCACCAGGAACGCGGTGATGCCGCGCGGGCCCGCGCCGCCGCTGCGGGCGAGCACGGTGTAGAAGTCGGCGACGCCGCCGTGCGTGATCCAGGCCTTGGTGCCCGTGATCGCCCACTCCTCCCCGCTCCCGGCTTCTCCCCCGCCCTCCCGGACGGCCTTCGTCCGCAGGGAGGCGGCGTCCGAGCCGGAGGACGGCTCCGAGAGGCAGTAGGCCCCCAGGAGGCCGCCGCCGAGCATCGCGGGCAGGTACTCGGCCCGCTGTTCCTTGGTGCCGTAGTTCGCCAGGGCGTGGCAGGAGAGGGTGTGCACGCTGACGCCGAGGCCGACGGTGAGACGGGCCATGGCGAGCTCTTCGAGGACCTGGAGATAGACCTCGTACGGCTGGTCGCCGCCGCCGTACTCGGAGTCGTACGGCAGTCCGAGCAGTCCGGAATCGGAGAGCAGGCCGAAGATCTCGCGCGGAAAGCGTCCGGCGTCCTCCTCCTCGGCCGCCTTCGGGGCTATCTCGCGCTGCGCGATGTCACGGACGAGCGAGATCAGATCCCGGGCCTCATCCGTGGGCAGTTGACGGTCCACCGGCTGCGGGGCGCGGTCGGGCATGGCGACGCTCTCCTCCCTGTCGGGCGCATCGGCGTACGCGCGCCAGGGGTGGGGCGGCGTCGCCGGGTCTCACGGCCCAGCCGATGCTGTCGTTCCTGGGTGGAGAACGGCCTGATCAGCGGCTGCGGCGCTGTGAGTATGCCCGTTCGGGGGCACCGCGTCACCAGTCAACGACCGCTTACCGAAAGAAAGGGGAACCGATCCGACCACTCCGCGCGATTGGTCCGAACCATTGACGGACTGGTCTAGTCCTCCTACTGTTCCGTCAACGCCTCACCGCGTTCATGCCAAACAGCACGCGCAGGTCCCAGCATGCCCCCCCCGTTATCTTCTTCGCGGTTCCGCAACGGGACCGCTGGCCTCCGGGCCCGGCATGACTGTTCCCCCCTGTCGAAGAGATGACCTGGGGGGTGGTGTCACCGGGCCCGGGAGGCGCCGTTGGAGACGCTGATGAGAGGTCCGACCACCGCCTGGCCTGGCGCAATGCCCGGCCGCTCGCGGGCGGCAGGTCTGCATAACGTGGATGCGCGCATACGACGCCAACACCCTGGCCGGCACCGCACGAACCCCGTTCGGGAGGATGGGTTGGACGACATCGACGACGTGGGCGTCTTTCTCGGTCTGGACGTCGGCAAGAGCGCCCATCACGGGCACGGGCTGACCCCGGCCGGCAAGAAGGTCTTCGACAAGCAGCTGCCCAACAGCGAGCCGAAGCTGCGGGCCGTCTTCGACAAGCTGGCCGCGAAGTTCGGCACCGTGCTGGTGATCGTGGACCAGCCCGCCTCGATCGGAGCCCTGCCTCTGACGGTCGCCCGGGACGCCGACTGCAAGGTTGCCTACCTGCCCGGACTCTCGATGCGGCGGATCGCCGATCTCTACCCGGGCGAGGCGAAGACCGACGCCCGCGACGCGGCCGTGATCGCTGACGCCGCGAGGACGATGCCGCACACCCTGCGCTCGCTGGAACTGACCGACGAGATCACCGCCGAGCTGACCGTGCTGGTGGGCTTCGACCAGGACCTGGCGGCCGAGGCCACCCGCACCTCCAACCGGATACGCGGCCTGCTCACCCAGTTCCACCCCAGCCTGGAACGGGTGCTCGGGCCGCGTCTGGACCACCCGGCCGTGACCTGGCTGCTGGAACGCTACGGATCGCCGGCCGCCCTGCGAAAGGCCGGTCGTCGCAGGCTGGTTGAAGTCATCCGGCCCAAGGCCCCGCGCATGGCTCAGCGACTGATCGACGAGATCTTCGACGCGCTCGACGAGCAGACCGTCGTCGTCCCCGGGACCGGCACGCTCGACGTCGTGATCCCGTCGCTGGCACGCTCGCTCGCGGCCGTCCACGAACAGCGACGAGCTCTGGAAACACAGATCGGGCAGCTGCTGGAGGCTCACCCTCTTTCCGCGGTCCTGACCTCGATTCCGGGGGTTGCGGTCAGGACCGCCGCCACCTTGCTGGTCACCGTCGGCGACGGCACCAGCTTCCCCACCGCCGCCCACCTCGCCTCCTACGCCGGCCTGGCACCGACGACGAAGTCGTCGGGGACCTCGATCCATGGCGAACATGCGCCCAGAGGCGGCAACCGGCAGCTCAAGCGGGCGATGTTCCTGTCCGCGTTCGCCGCCCTGCACGATCCCGCCTCCCGCACCTACTACGACCGCTGCCGGGCCCGAGGGAAGACCCACACCCAGGCACTTCTCCGCCTGGCACGCCAGCGGATCAACGTGCTGTTCGCGATGCTCCGCGACGGCACCTTCTACGAACCCCGAACCCCACGCCTCGCTTGACGAAAGACATAGAGGCACCCCCCCACACACACACTCCCCTCCCCCACGAGGAGAACCGATGCTCCGACCGCACCGCCCCCGCTCCCGCTTCCGAGCACTGCTGTCCGCCGCCTGTTGCGCCGCCCTCGGCGCCACGCTCCTCGCCGGCGCGGGCACGGCCACCGCGACCACCGCGACCCCCTCGGCCCGGCAGGCCGCCGGTTCCAAGGTCGTCGGCTACTTCACGGAATGGGGCGTCTACGACCGGAACTACCACGTCAAGAACGTCGAGACGTCCGGCTCGGCCGCCAAGCTCACCCACATCAACTACGCCTTCGGCAATGTCACCGGCGGCAAGTGCGCCATGGGCGACGCCTACGCGGCGACCGACAAGGCGTACACCGCCGACCAGTCGGTGGACGGGGTGGCCGACACCTGGGACCAGCCCCTGCGCGGCAACTTCAACCAGTTGCGCAAGCTGAAGAAGAAGCACCCGAACCTCAAGGTCCTCTGGTCCTTCGGCGGTTGGACCTGGTCGAGCGGATTCGGTGAGGCCGCCAAGAACCCGGCCGCGTTCGCGCAGTCCTGCTACGACCTGGTCGAGAACTCCAAGTGGGCGGACGTCTTCGACGGTATCGACATCGACTGGGAGTACCCGAACGCCTGCGGCAACACCTGCGACACGAGCGGCAGGGCGGCCTTCAAGAACGTGATGGCGGCGTTGCGGGCGAAGTTCGGCTCCGGCAACCTGGTCACCGCGGCGATCACGGCCGACGCCACCGCGGGCGGCAAGATCGACGCGGCGGACTACGCGGGCGCGGCGCAGTACGTCAACTGGTACAACCCGATGACGTACGACTTCTTCGGCGCCTGGGACGCGGCCGGCCCCACGGCTCCGCACTCCCCGCTGGGCTCGTACAGCGGTATCCCCAAGGCGGATTACCACACCTCCGCCACGATCGCGAAGCTCAAGGGCCTGGGCGTCCCGGCCTCGAAGCTGCTGCTGGGCATCGGGTTCTACGGGCGCGGCTGGACCGGCGTCACCCAGGCGGCCCCCGGCGGCACGGCCACCGGACCGGCGGCGGGAACCTACGAGCAGGGCATCGACGACTACAAGGTGCTGAAGGCGAAGTGCCCGGCGACGGGCACGCTCGGCGGCACGGCGTACGCCAAGTGCGGTACGAACTGGTGGAGTTACGACACCCCGTCGACCATCGCGGGGAAGATGACCTACAAGAACCAGCAGGGCCTGGGCGGCACCTTCTTCTGGGAGCTCAGCGGTGACACCTCGAACGGGGAGCTGATCAAGGCGATCAACTAGCCGGTCCCGCACGTGAGCGCGGGGCGGGGGTTCGGCTGCCCCCCGCCCCGCGCTCAGGTCTCCCGGCGGGCCGGCTGCGGGGCCCGGTAGGTGGGGTCGAGTTCCTCGACCGCGCGCATCGCGCCGCCCAGCATCTTCACCAGCAGCTCGCGGACCGTGTCGCGCGGCAGAGCCGGATTGCCGATCCAGTCGAGGGTCGCGCCCTCGACGCTGTAGAGCCAGCCGAGCAGCGCCAGACGGGGCAGCGGCGCTATCTTGCGTCTGCCGTAAGCCCCTTCGGCGATGGTCTCGACGATGACCTCGCGCACGCCCTCACGGATGGTCTGCACATCGGTGTCGAAGCCGACTCCGCCGGTGATGATCGTGCGGTACGCGGCCTGGTTGTGCTCGGCATAGCGCAGATAGCCGTCGATGGTGCGGTGCACCCGCTCGACCGAGGGCAGTTCGAGGCCGCTCGCCGCCCGGGAGATCAGGTCCGCGACCGAGTCCTCGACGATCGCGAGGTAATAGCCGCGCTTGGACTTGAAGTAGTAGTAGATCAGCCCCTTGGCGACATGCGCCTGGCGGGCGATGTCATCCATCGACAGCGCGTCGTAGGACGTGTCGGCGAACAACTTCCGCCCGATGGCGATGAGTTCGGCGCGGCGCGCCAGTGAGCGATCGGTGCCGCGCGCCCGGGGGCGGTCGACGGCGCGCTGTTGACTATGATTCAATTCCAGCCCTAGTCTCCGACTGCCAGCGGGACGTTGGCAGTATGGCAGACCGGTACCACCCACTCGTTCGACTCTGATCGACCGGGCGCGGTCTTGGGGGAAACTGTCGTGTGGGCTCAGCGCGCCCCGACGTCCGCCGGTTCAGTTCACAGCAGGTCCGCCGGTTCAGTTCACAGCAGGTCCGCCGGTTCGGTTCACAGCAGGCCGAGCTGGGTGACGAGCATCGCGAGGACCACGACGAAGGTCCAGCCCGCGACATGTTCGAGGATCTTGGGGCCGTCGTCCTTGGGACCGCCGGTGCGGGCGCGGAGTCGGGTGGCGGTGGCGGAGCTCGCGGTCATGGTTTCTCGCTGACGTAGTGGTGCGGTGACATCCCCCGCCTCACGCCGGCTCCCCACCGACCCGACCACCTTGCCACCGGACGGGTTCCAGCGGTAGAGACCCAGGTCACCCCGGACACCTCGAACATCTCGACGGGACACCCCTGACACTTCGACCACCTTCGAATACCTCGCCTTTCGGCAACGATGTGCCGGGCGTGTGGGTCTCCTCACAGGACAGTGGTCAGCCAACCGAAAGGTCCTCGATGAGCACGTTCCGGACGCCTCGCCGCAGAGCCCGCCTCGCTCTGGCGGCGGCGATCACGGTGGCAGCCGCCTTGACGGGGCCGGTCTCGCAAGCCGCCGGATCCCCGTCCGCCCCCACATCCCCGTCCGCCGCGCCGTCCCCGGGTGCGCCGGGCCTAGGCGACCCGGTCTTCCCGCTCGACGGCAACGGCGGCTACAAGGTGAACCGCTACCTCCTCGACTTCGACTGGCAGGCACCCCGGACTCCCTTCGAGGCCGCCACGACGGTCAAGGCGACCGCCACCCAGGCCCTGTCCCGCTTCGACCTGGACTTCGCGGGCAACACCCTCCACACGGTGACCGTGGACGGGACGACCGCCAAGGCCGTACGCGACGGCGACGAACTGGTGATCACCCCGGCCAAGCCGCTCGCCAAGGGCAAGCCCTTCACGGTCAAGGTCACCTACACCGCCGACCCGACCCAGATGCGGCACCGCGACGACGCCATCGAGGACTACGGCTGGATCCCCACGCCGGACGGCACGGTGCTGTACCCCCAGCCCAACGGCGCCAAGATGATCTTCCCGTCGAACGACCACCCGAGTCAGCGCGCCCCGATCACCTTCCACATCACCACCCCGCCGGGCCTCACGGCCGTCGCGGGCGGCGAGCTCACCGGCCGCGCCGAGCAGGCGGACGGCCGCGTGAAGTGGACGTACGACTCCGAACAGCCGGTCGCCACCCAGCTCGCCCAGCTGGCGATCGGCAGGTTCACCTTCGTCGACAGCACCGGTCCGCACGGGCTGCCGATCCGCGATGTGGTCCCGGACGACCTGGTCGCCTCGACCGACCAGTACCGCAAGCTCACGGCCGACCACATCGCGTGGCTGGAGGAGCGGCTCGGCCCCTACCCCTTCAACCGCTACGGCCTCCTCGTCGGCGACACCGACCTGGGCGTGGCCCTGGAGACACAGACGCTCTCCCTGATCCCGAAGGCCGACCTGCTCGGCGACCGGGTCAGCGCCGAGCGCAACCTGGTGCACGAGCTCACCCACCAGTGGACCGGCGACAGCGTCGGCATCAAGACCTGGTCCGATCTGTGGCTGAGCGAGGGCCACGCCCGCTTCTACGAGCGGCTGTACTCGCAGACGCACGGCGGCGACAGCTTCGAGGCCACGATGAAGACGGCGTACGCGAGCCACGACCAGTGGCGCCACGACTACGGCGCCCCCGCCGAACCGACCGAACCGAACCTCTTCAAGCGGATGCGCTACGACGGCTCGGCGCTCGTCCTGTACGCGCTGCGCGAGAAGGTGGGCCAGGAGACGTTCGGGAGGATCGAGCGGGCCTGGGTCACCGAGTACCGCGGAAAGATCGCCAGTACCCAGGACTACATCGATCTGGCGTCCAAGGTCGCGGGCCAGGACCTCGACCATTTCCTGCACCCGTGGCTCTACGGCGCCAAGACCCCGCCGATGCCCCATCACCCGGACTGGGTGGTCAACCCGGTCCAGGGCTGAGGATCCAGGGCTGAGGGCTGAGGGCCCGAGGCCGAGTGAGGGGGCGGCACCACGGGGGTCGCCCCCTCGCTCAACGGACTCCGACCGCCTTGAGCGCTTCGCGCTGCCCCGCCGACGGATTCGCCGGGAAGTACAGGTAGCAGACCCCGCCCGTACCGGAGACGACGTTCCCGGAGGCGTTGTACCTCTTGGTACGGAGCCAGATGTTCTCCCACTCGCGCCGCTTGTAGACCCGGCGCACGGCGTCGTCGCCCGGCGAGGCGGGGTCATTGGCGATCACATCGCCGCCCGCGGTGAATCCGATGACGGTCATGAGGTGGCCCGAGGTCCCGTACCCCGCCCCCGTCAGCTCGGACTTCAGGAACGACTGGGACGTTATGGCCGGGATGCCGGCGGCGATCAGCTTCTCCAGGTCGGTGAGCGAGCGGAGGCGGGTGACCACCCCCTGGAGGTCCTTGTACGTCGCCGCGTACGCCGCGTTGAAGGGCCAGTTGCCGCAGCCGCCGTACTGGTAGTCGTAGGTGAAGCGGGCCGCGTGGCAGACCTGCGGGTCGGCGAAGGCCGGGTCGACCCAGGCGAGTTGCTCCGCCGTGGGCCTGCGCCCCCAGTGTTCGATGATCATCTGCGAGGAGGTGGGGCTGCACCAGGCCTCGCCGCCGTTGTCGTACTCGGGGTACTGGCCCGCGTGGATCTCCTGGGAGTAGCGCGGGACCGTCAACTCCTTCGCGAGCCCGGGGGTGGAGGCCGGGACGGTGAAACGGTCGGGGATGTCGGAGCCCATCACGCCGAGCCGCCAGACCGTCGGCGTGAGCCCGGAGCCCGGGGTGCGGTAGAGAGTGAGACGGAGCCGGCAGGAGACGAGGCGCAGGCCCGAGGCCGCGTCGTCGATCGCGAAGGTGTCCGTCCAGATACTGCTCCTGCCGTCCTTCTGGCCGTCCATGGAGGTCCGCTTGATGTCCTGGTCGCCGGCCGCCCAGCGGCCCATCACGTACCAGGGAGTGGTGGCGCCGTCGGAGTACGTGCCCGTGAGCTCGACCTGGAGCCAGGTGCCCGCCGGGGTGTGCGCGTTCCAGGAGGCGATGGCCTCGGTGGCGGGGACGGTGAGCCGGTGGACCGGGGAGGTCCAGGTCGCGTACTCCCAGGTCGCGGTCTTTGCGGTGTGCGGGTCGGTGTAGTCCGCGGTGCCGGCCGGGGTCGCGATCACCAGTCCAGGACGGGCGGCCGCGAGGGCCCGCGTGCCCTTCGCGGTACCCGTCCGCCAGTCGGCGTACGAGGTCCAGGCCCGATTGTCCACGGTGCCCGGGCCCGCGTGCGAGTGCACCGCCCCGGCCGGCGCGGCCGCGGCCGCGGTGCCCGCGGTACCGGTCGCCGCCGCGGCGACCGCCACGGCCAGGAGGGCTCTGCGGGACGGCTCTGAAGCTCTGGTCATGGGTGAGGGACCCCCAGTTCGTCCGGAAGCGGCGGCTCCCCACTATGGACGGTGGAAGGCGGCTCCTGCCAGCACTTCGACCTGTGCCGCGCCCACCAATATTGGTCGGAACCACTGGCATGACCTGCGACGCCTCGGTTCCGGCGGGGGCGCGCCGGCCGCCACTAGAGTGTTCCTAGTACAGGGGTGCGTGTGCCCGCCGGGCGGATGCGCCCGCGTCTCATCGCACCTCGGGAACCGTCATTCGCGACCTCGCCGCGCGCCTGCGTGCCCTGCCGCCCTCCTGCGGACCCGTCCGCCTGATCGGTGTCGACGGGCACGCCGGCTCCGGGAAGACCACCTTCGCCGGACGGCTGGCCGCGGCACTGGGCGACGCGCCCGTGCTGCACCTCGACGACATCGCGACGCACGAGGAGCTGTTCGGCTGGACCCGGCGGCTACTGCGCCAGGTGGTCGATCCGCTGAGCCGCGGCGAGACGGCGCGCTACGTCCCGTACGACTGGAGCGCCCGCGCCTTCGGTCCGGTCCGCGAACTGCCGCCCGCGCCCGTGATCCTGCTGGAGGGGGTCGGCGCCGGGCGCCGGGCGCTGCGCCCGTATCTGGCGCGGCTGCTGTGGATGGAACTGGCGCGCGACGAGGCCTGGACACGAGGGCGGCGACGGGACGGCGAGGCGCAGAGCGCGTTCTGGGCCGGATGGGTCGCCGCCGAGCGTCAGCACTTCGTCGAGGATCCCTCAAAACCCTTTGCCGATCTTCTGGTGCGGCAGTGTTCTGAGGGATACGAGGTGTTTCCGGAACCCACTGGGATCGCTGGACCGGACCAGCCCCTCACTCACGGTGACGGATCATCCGCAATGTGCTGAACTTGTGAAGAGCCGTGCGAGGGAAGTTCCCGAAGTGCCTCAACTCGGCTTGACCCGGGGGCCGTACAGGACTTACGTTCTGAATGTGCGGCCTTTCGAAGCCGCCCCGCAGTCGCGAAGCCCCCGGTTGTTCCCCCGTGATCGGGGGCTTCGTTCTGCCCACACCCTCCCTTTTCGGGCGCTCCGCGCCGCGATTCGCTCACCCTCGGTCACCGAGTCAAGTGCGCCCCATCTGCTCCCACCTCGTGGAACGGGGGCGTGCGGCACCCTTCGGCACGCCCATGAACCGCAGGTACGATGCCTCTCGGTGCGACCTTCGGACGGCTGCTCTGCGCACCGATGCAACTCCCGTCCGCGGCACAGGGGTTCGACCAAAGCTGCCGACGGGCACCGGCCCGTTCGGAGAAGCATCGGGGGCACGGTTTGTGGGGGACGTGATGGACTTCGGCATGCAGGGCCCGGAGGCCCCGGCCGACCTCGCCTGGATGCGAGGTGTGGACGCCTACACCATGGGGGCCTATCCGCAGGCGGAGGAGGAGTTCCGCACCGCGGTCCGGATGGACCCGGGCATGGCGGACGGCTGGCTCGGACTGCACGCGCTGCGGGTGGACACGACGACCGCGCTGCTGCGGATGTTCCGGCACCGGGACCGCTTCGGTGAGCAGCGCTCGCGCCACCGGCGCACGCTCAACTCCTGGTACTGGCTGGGCTGGTGGGTGCAGCCGGTACTGGAGAGCCCGCGCGATCTGCTGCTCGCGCACGCCTCGCACTGGCTGGACGGCCGCCATGTGCCCGAGCTGGACCGGGCCCTCGCGGGGCTGCCGCCGGTCGACGCCGATCATCAGGTGCGCTTTCTGCATGCCTGCCGGGCCTATCTGGTCAAGGACTGGGAGCAGCTGGTCCGGCACACGGATCCGCTGATCGACGACCCCATGCTGGGCATAGAGGCGGGCCTCTTCGGCGGCATGGCCCGGGTCCGCCTGGAGATGTTCGGCCAGGCGGAGCCGCTCCTGTCCTCCGCGCTGATGCGCTGCCGCAGCGAGCAGCCCCAGCGCAAGGAGCTGCGGTACTGGCTCGCGCGGGCCCACGAGGGCACCGGGCGGTCGGCCGCCGCGCTGCCTCTGTACCGGGCGGTGCACCGCGTCGACCCGGCCTTCATGGACACCTCGGCCCGGTTGGCCGCGATCTCCGAGGGCGACGGGTACGACGATGCCGCCGCCGACCTCGCGGCGATCACCCTCGCCGGGGTCGGGCAGGACGTCATGGACGGCCCCGACGGAATCGATCCCCTCTTCGGCGTCGAGGGCCGCGACCTGAAACTCTCGGAGCCCGATCCTCTCCCGCCGGGCGCGTTGCCGCCGGAGACCGACGTGGTGCGCGAGAAGGCCGTGGTGCCGGTGCAGCCGTTGCCGGCCGGCCCGACCGACCCCGCCTTACTTGACGAAGCGCTCGCCGAACTGGAGCGCATGGTCGGGCTGGAGCCGGTGAAGCGCCAGGTCAAGGCCTTGTCGGCGCAGCTGAACATGGCGCGGCTGCGGGCCGGACAGGGCCTGCCCGTCCAGCCGCCGAAGCGCCATTTCGTCTTCTCCGGCCCCTCGGGCACCGGCAAGACCACGGTGGCTCGCATTCTCGGACGGGTCTTCTACGCGCTCGGTCTGCTCGGCGGTGACCACCTCGTGGAGGCGCAGCGGGCGGACCTCGTGGGCGAGTACCTCGGCCAGACCGCCGTCAAGGCCAACGAACTGATCGACTCGGCGATCGGCGGGGTCCTCTTCGTGGACGAGGCGTACGCGCTGTCGAACTCGGGCTACGGCAAGGGGGACGCGTACGGGGACGAGGCGCTGCAGGTGCTGCTGAAGCGGGCCGAGGACAACCGCGACCACCTCGTGGTCATCCTCGCCGGCTACCCGGAGGGCATGGACCGTCTCCTGGCCGCCAACCCCGGCCTCTCCTCCCGCTTCACCACCCGGGTCGACTTCCCCTCCTACCGCCCCCTGGAACTCACCTCCATCGGTGAGGTGCTCGCCGCCGAGAACGGTGACATCTGGGACGAGGAGGCGCTCGACGAGCTCCGCTCCATCGCCGGGCACGTGGTCGATCAGGGCTGGATCGACGAACTCGGCAACGGCCGGTTCCTGCGCACCCTGTACGAGAAGAGCTGCGCGTACCGGGACCTGCGTCTCTCCGGTTACCCGAACACGCCCTCCCGCGACGATTTGTCGACACTCCGGCTGCCGGACCTCATGCAGGCGTACGGGGAGGTGCTGTCGGGGCGGGGCCCACAGGACCCTTCGGCGATGTGACCGACGGTCCTCGTCCTCGAACGCGGGATGCACCCAGGCTCTCAGGGGCGCGGGGAACTGCGCGAGTGCCCCCCACCGTCCCGCGGCCGAACAACCAGGCGCAGGGGGAATCCGGGGCTCGGGGTGTGGGGAGCTGCGCGAGCAGCTCCCCACACGGTGGCGTCAGGTTGCCAGGGCCTGCTCGGGGGTCTCGCTGAGGCGGGGTTCCTTCAGCGGCGTGGCCACAGCGGCAGCGCCGACGTCCCGATGGGCCGGGTCGCGTACCTCGCCCACGAGGAGCTCCAGGACGTCCTCCAGCGCGACAAGACCCAGAACCTTCCCCGACGCGTCCGCGACCTGCGCGAGGTGCGTCGCGGCGCGGCGCATCACGGTCAGGGCGTCGTCCAGCGGGAGTTCGGAGCTCAGGGTGGTCATGTGTCGCCACAGGTGCTGGGGAACCGCCCGTTCGGACTCCTCCAGGTCGAGTACGTCCTTCACATGCAGATAGCCCATGAAGGCGCCGTTCTCCGCGACCACCGGGAACCGGGAGTACCCGGTGCGGGCGGTGAGCGCGACGACCTGGCCGGGGGTGACGGAGGGGCCGACGGTGACCAGGGAGCCGTGGTCCAGGAGGACGTCGTTGACCGGGCGGGAGCCCAGTTCCAAGGCGTCTTCGAGGCGTTCCTGCTCCTCGGGGTCCAGCAGGCCCGCCTGACCGGAGTCCTCGACGAGCCGGTTGAGCTGCTCGCTCGTGAAGACCGCCTCGACCTCGTCCTTGGGTTCGACCCCGAAGAGTTTCAGGATGAGGCGGGCGCAGGCGCCCAGGGCGACGGTGACGGGACGGCACAGGCGCGCGAAGGCCACCAGGCCGGGGCTCAGCCACAGCGCCGTCTTCTCGGGCGCGGCCATCGCCAGGTTCTTCGGGACCATCTCGCCGATGACGAGGTGGAAGAAGACGACGAGGGCGAGCGCGATGACGTATCCGAGGGGGTGGATCACCCCTTCGGGGAGGTGCACCGCCTCGAAGACGGGCTCCAGCAGATGCGCCACCGTCGGTTCGGCCACCGCGCCGAGCGTCAACGAGCAGACGGTGATGCCGAACTGGGCCGCCGCCATCATCTGCGGCAGCCGCTCCAGTCCGTACAGGACCTGACGGGCCCGCGCGGACTCGAGGGGTTCGATCTGACTGCGCCGTACGGAGACCAGCGCGAACTCGGCGCCGACGAAGAACCCGTTGGCGAGCACCAGCAACACGGCGAACAGGAGTTGGAGCACGCTCATCGGACGGCCTCCGGCGCGGCAACCGCGTCGGCGGTCCTCACCAGCCGGACCCGTTCGGCCCGGTAGTGCCCGACCTGGCGTACCGACAGACGCCAGCCGGGCAGTTCGGCCTTGTCGCCGGGGGCCGGGATCCGGCCGAGCAGATCGGCGACGAGGCCCGCGACGGTCTCGTACGGGCCCTCGGGCACGTCGAGGCCTATGCGCTGCAGGATGTCGACCCGGCAGCTGCCGTCGGCGTCCCAGGCGGGCCGCCCGTCCTCGGGCGCTACGGCGGCGAGCTCCGGCAGGTCCTTGGCGTCGTGCTCGTCGCGGACCTCGCCGACGAGTTCCTCGACGATGTCCTCCAGGGTGACCACGCCCGCCGTACCGCCGTACTCGTCGACGACGACGGCGATCGGCTGCTGGCTGCGCAGCTGCTCGAGCAGGGGTTGCACGGGCAGCGTCTCCGGGACCAGCAGCGGGGCCTGGGCGATCCGGCCGACGGGGGTGCGCAGCCGGTCCTGGGAGGGGATCGCCAGGGCGTCCTTGAGGTGCGCCATGCCGACGATCTCGTCGATCCGCTCCCGGTAGACGGGGAAGCGGGAGAGGCCGGTGGCGCGGGTGAGGTTGACGACGTCCTCGGCCGTGGCGGAGGACTGGAGGGCGCTGACCCGTACCCGCGGGGTCATGACGTGCTGCGCGGTCAGGTCGGCGAGCGAGATGGTCCGTACGAAGAGATCCGCGGTGTCCTGTTCCAGGGTGCCGGCCTGGGCCGAGTGCCGGGCCAGGGAGACAAGCTCGCCGGGGGTGCGGGCGGAGGCCAGCTCCTCGGCGGGTTCGACACCCAGGGCCCGTACGAGCCGGTTGGCGACGGTGTTGAGCGCGGCGATCACCGGCCGGAAGAGACGGGAGAAGACGTGCTGCGGACCCGCGACGAAGCGGGCGACCTGAAGCGGCTTGGAGACCGCCCAGTTCTTGGGCACGAGCTCGCCGATCACCATCTGCACGGCGGCGGCGAGCAGCATGCCGACCACCACGGCGACACCGGACACGGCGCCCTCGGGCAGTCCGATCGCGGTGAAGGGTCCGTGCAGCAGTTCGGCGAGCGCGGGTTCGGCGAGCATGCCGACGACGAGCGAGGTGATGGTGATGCCGAGCTGGGTGCCGGAGAGCTGGAAGGACAGCTCCTTGAGCGATTCGACGACCGTACCGGCCCGTCGGTCGCCTTCGGCCGCCGCCTTCTCGGCGTCGGGCCGCTCGACCGTGACCAGGCCGAACTCGGCCGCCACGAAGAAGCCGTTGGCGAGGATCAGCAGGAACGCCGCCCCAAGGAGCAGCAGGGGGATGGTCATGATGCCGCCGCCTCGATATGTCGGGAGGGGGCGGCGCAGGTACTACAGGACGATCCGTCCATCGCTGGAGGGAGTCACTCCTCGGGTAGCAGGGGGCCTCTGAGTCACCAGGTGGGACATCAGCGGCGGACGCGCAACGAAAACGCCTCCGCCAACAGATTAATCAAGACATGGGCCCGTACGGCAGGGTGGAAGGCCGAGAGTCAGCCGTGATGTTGCTCGCGGTCGCCGATGGAGCGGGCCTCGGCGAGCGCGCGCAGGGCGCGGGCATCCTGGATCGCGCGCTGTTTGGCGATGCCCGGCTGGATGCCGAGCACGGGCAGGCTGGTGCCGTCGCTGAGGTTGAGGAACACCCAGGGGTCGCCGGGGCGCAGGTTGACCTGGAGGATCTCCGCCCACTCCAGGTGTCGCCTGCTGGTGATGTTCACCACGGTGACGCCGGTCTCGTCGGCGACGACCTTGGGCCGCGCGAGCATCAGCAGGACACCGAAGAGCAGTGCGCCGATGAAGATGAAGCTGAGCTTCTCCCCCGGGCTGAGCTGTTCGAGGAGCAGCGCGACCGTCGTTATGACGACGAAGATCGCGACGCCCGCGGTGAGCAGCACGGCCCGGGTGAGGGACGGCCGGAACGTGACGGGGAGCGTGGGAAGGTCGGGCATGGCTTCGGTCGGGGTCCTCAGAGGCGGCAGGCGTGGATGGCCGTGGTCAGGATGGCCCGCGCGCCGAGCGCGTACAGGTCGTCCATGATCTGCTGGGCCTCCTTGGCGGGCACCATGGCGCGGACGGCGACCCAGCCCTCGTTGTGCAGCGGGGAGATGGTCGGCGACTCCAGGCCGGGCGTGAGCGCGACGGCCTTCTCCAGGTGCTCGGCGCGGCAGTCGTAGTCCATCATCACGTACGTCCGTGCGACCAGGACGCCCTGGAGGCGGCGCAGGAACTGCTGCACCTTGGGCTCGGCGTCCTCGGAGGTGTCGGCCCCGACCCGGCGGATGACGACGGCCTCGGACTTCATGATCGGGTCGCCGAAGACCTCGAGGCCCGCGTTGCGCAGCGAGGTGCCGGTCTCGACGACGTCCGCGATGACCTCGGCGACACCGAGTTCGATCGCGGTCTCGACGGCGCCGTCGAGGTGGACGACGGAGGCGTCGATGCCGCTGTCGGCAAGGTGCTTGGCCACGATGCCCTCGTAGGAGGTGGCGACCGTCATGCCGCCGAGGTCCTCGATGCCCTTGGCGGTGCCGGGCTTGGTGGCGAAGCGGAACGTCGAGCGGGCGAAGCCGAGCGGGAGGATCTCCTCCGCGTTGGCGCCCGAGTCGATCAGCAGGTCGCGGCCGGTGATGCCGATGTCGAGGCGGCCGGAGGAGACGTAGATCGCGATGTCGCGGGGGCGGAGGTAGAAGAACTCGACCTCGTTGCCCGGGTCGACGATGCGCAGTTCCTTGGACTCCCGGCGCTGCTGGTAGCCGGCCTCATGCAGCATCTCCGCCGCAGGGCCTGACAGGGAACCCTTGTTGGGAACGGCGATGCGCAGCATGAGGTCGGCTTCCTTCGTTCGTGCGTACGATACGTACGGAATTGCGGGGTTTACGGCTCAGAGGTGGGCGTACACGTCGTCGAGGGAGATCCCGCGCGCCACCATCATCACCTGAACGTGGTAGAGGAGCTGCGAGATCTCCTCGGCGGCGGCGTCCTTGCCCTCGTACTCGGCGGCCATCCAGACCTCGGCGGCCTCTTCGACGACCTTCTTGCCGATGGCATGGACGCCCTTGCCGACCAGTTCGGCGGTGCGCGAAGTGGTGGGATCGCCGGTGGCGGCCTTGTGCTGGAGCTCAGTGAAGAGCTCCTCGAACGTCTTCTTGGACATGATGCTGCCCACCCTACGCGCTACCGCCCCTGCCTCAGTGCCAGGGTTCGGATACTGAGCGCAGTGTGGCCGCGGTCGCCACGGCGGCCGTCACCGCCTCGTGTCCCTTGTCCTCGTGGGAGCCCTCGATGCCCGCACGGTCGAGAGCCTGCTCCTCGGTGTCGCAGGTCAGCACGCCGAAGCCGATGGGGACGCCGGTCTCGATGGAGACCTGGGTGAGGCCCTGGGTGACGCCCTGGCACACGTATTCGAAATGCGGGGTACCGCCGCGGATGACGACGCCGAGCGCGACAACCGCGTCGTAGCCGCGGCCCGCGAGGACCTTGGCGACGACCGGCAACTCGAAGCTGCCGGGGACCCTGAGCAGGGTCGGCTCGTCGATCCCGAGCTCGTGCAGGGCGCGCAGCGCGCCGTTGACGAGGCCGTCCATCACCTTTTCGTGCCACTGTGCCGCGATGACCGCGACCCGCAGGTCGCCGCAGTTGCGTACGGACAGTTCAGGTGCACCCTTGCCGCTCACGTCTCTCCTCAGTGCTTTCTTGTTACTGGTTGCCGCAGGCGGACACGGTGGCCGTGTCGAGCCAGGGCAGGTCGTGACCCATCCGGTCCCGCTTGGTGCGCAGGTAACGGAGGTTGTGCTCACCCGCCTGTACGGGCATCGGCACCCGGCGCATGACCTTGAGGCCGTGCCGGACCAGCGCGTCGGTCTTGTCGGGGTTGTTGGTCAGCAGGCGCAGGCTGTGGACGCCGAGGTCCTCCAGGATCTGCGCGCTCGCGCCGTAGTCCCGGGCGTCGGCGGGCAGGCCGAGTTCCAGGTTGGCGTCGAGGGTGTCGCGGCCCCGCTCCTGGAGCTCGTAGGCGCGCAGCTTGGACAACAGGCCGATGCCGCGCCCCTCGTGCCCACGCAGGTAGACCACGACGCCCCGGCCCTCGGCCTGGATGCGCTCCATGGAGGTCTGGAGCTGGGGGCCGCAGTCGCAGCGCAGCGAGTGGAAGATGTCGCCGGTCAGGCACTCGGAGTGGACACGGACGAGGACGTCCTCGCCCTCGCCGATCTCGCCGTGCACCAGGGCGACGTGCTCGACGCCGTCGACGGTGGAGCGATAGCCGTACGCCGTGAACTCGCCGAAGGCAGTGGGCAGTTGCGTCTTGGCCTCGCGGCGGACGGTGGGCTCCGCGGTGCGGCGGTAGGCGATCAGGTCCTCGATGGAGATGATCGTCAGACCGTGCTTGCGGGCGAACGGGATCAGCTCGGGCAGACGGAGCATGCGTCCGTCCTCCCCGGCGATCTCGACGATCGCGCCGGCCGGGCGCAGGCCCGCGAGCCGGGCGAGGTCGACGGCGGCCTCGGTGTGGCCGTTGCGGACGAGGACACCGCCGGGCTTGGCGCGCAGCGGGAAGATGTGGCCGGGGCGTACGAAGTCGCCCGCCTCGGCCTCGCCGCCGGCCAGCAGCCGCAGGGTGGTGGCGCGGTCGGCCGCGGAGATGCCGGTGGACACGCCGTGGGCCGCGGAGGCGTCCACCGAGACGGTGAACGCGGTCTTCATCGACTCGGTGTTGTTCTCCACCATTTGGGGGAGCTGGAGGCGGTCGAGTTCGTCGCCCTCCATGGGTGCGCAGATCAGCCCGCGGCACTCGCTCATCATGAAGGCGATGATCTCGGGGGTCGCCTTCTCGGCGGCGATGACGAGGTCGCCCTCGTTCTCCCGGTCCTCGTCGTCGACGACCACGATCGGTCGGCCCGCCGCGATGTCGGCGATGGCCTTCTCGACCGGGTCGAGCGCGAAGTCCGAAACATCTTCATCGTGGCCCGTGCTGTACCAAACGGGTGCCGTGGTCATGCGGGGGCTCCTTCCAGGACGGGCTGCCCAGCCTTGCGGGAGCGCAGCCACCAGTCGCGCATGCCCGACAGGACGAGTGCGCCGTAGACGACGTAGACGAAACCGGAGAAGGCGTAGCCGTTGGCGAAGTTGAGCGGGACGCCCACCACGTCGACCAGCAGCCAGGCGAACCAGAACTCGACCATGCCGCGGGCCTGCGCGTACATGGCGACGATCGTGCCGACGAAGATGTACGCGTCCGGCCAGGGGTCCCAGGACAGGGTCGGGTACGCGTGGAACAGACCGCTGACCGCGAGCGTGCCGACGGCGGCGGCGCCCACCATGTAGGCGCGCTCGCGCCAGGTGGCGAACCGTACAGAGATGTGGCCGCCCTGGCCCTCCGCCTTGCCGCGGTTCCACTGCCACCAGCCCCACACGGCGACGACGATGACCACGACCTGCTTGCCGGCACTGCCGGAGAGATGGCCGCTGGCGAAGGCCGCGAAGAGGACGACGCCGGACAGGAGTTGTACGGGCCAGCTCCATATGGAGCGCAGCCAGCCGAGCGCGAGGCCGATCAGACCGATGATGTTGCCGATCATGTCCGACCACTTGATGTGCTGTCCGAGGAGCGTGAACGCCTCGGAGTTCAGCCAGTTCACCGACCGCTCCCCTGGGTGTCGGGCAGCGCGACCGGCTGCTCGCCACGGGCGCCGAGCAGTCGCTCGACGTACTTGGCGATGACGTCCACCTCGAGGTTGACCGGGTCGCCTGCCTGCTTGTGGCCGAGCGTGGTCAGGTCGAGGGTGGTGGGGATGAGGCTGACGGTGAAGAAGTCCGGGCCCGCGTCGACCACCGTCAGGCTGATGCCGTCGACGGTGATGGAGCCCTTCTCGACCACGTAGCGGGAGAGGTCCGCGGGGAGGGAGATCTTCACGATCTCCCAGTTCTCGGACGGCTTGCGCTCGATGACCGTGCCCGTGCCGTCGACGTGGCCCTGGACGATGTGGCCGCCGAGGCGCTCGCCCACGGCCATCGGGCGTTCCAGGTTGACGCGGGAGCCGACGGTCAGGGCGCCGAGGCTGGAGCGGTCCAGGGTTTCGGCCATGACGTCGGCGGTGAATTCGTCGCCTTCGTGTTCGACGACCGTGAGACAGACGCCGTTCACGGCGATGGAGTCGCCGTGCTGTGCGCCCTGTGTGACGACGGGGCCGCGCAGACGGAAACGGGAGGCGTCGTCGAGAATTTCGACGGCGGTGACCTCACCCAGCTCTTCGACGATTCCGGTGAACACTTCCCGGGTCCTCCTGCCTCATGGGGCACGGACTCCGGGGCCTGTCGATGACGACAGAATGAGCGGACTGCGACACCGGGAGCGAGCCGCATGGGGCGGCACGTCCCGAAGGACGCACCGAAACAAACGGCAGCGCGCACGAATGCCCGCCCGCCGCGCACTGCCTCCCATCCGGACTTTAACCGTCGGTCCAGGAATTTCACCTGGTCAACCGGCCGCTGGAAGCGACCGGGTCGCGGACTATAACCGCCGGTTCGGACTTTCACCGACCCCGGAGTGCGCTGCTTCTGGTACAGCATCAGTGTGCCACGTCTGATCCACGTCCATGCGAGCGAACGCTTGTGGGGTGCCTCACAGGTCGTCCGGATGGACTTCTCCGGCGCATCGCGGGAGGTCAACTCCCGTGAGACTCCTCGTGCTTGACGCGATCGCCCCTTGGTCCGCACCCATTGACCGACCTGGTCTAGTCCACTTAAGGTCCATGATCAATGGTTTGTCGAAGCCGAGCTGTCGCACTCGCCCCTTGAGCGACCCGGCGGCGGTGACGGAGGCCCTTGCCCCGCCGCCGGGTCTTCCCTTCCGGGGCGCGCCCGCATCGAATCACCGGGAGCGTGGCGCGAAGAGCTCGTCCTGGGCTGACTCCCGGGCCGTCAGGAGCGCTCCGCGGAGTACCGCGCCGCCGCCCAGCACGCTCGCGCGCACCTCGACCGGCAGCGGGGACATCCGGGCGAGTCGCTCGCCGACCCGCGCGGCCAGCACCTCACCGCCCACCTGCCCCACCTCACCGCCGAGCACCACGCATCCGGGGTCGAGAACGGCCACGACGGACGCCGCGCCGATGGCGAGGCGGTCGGCGAGGGCGGAGAGGAAGCGGTCGGCTCCGGAGGAAGCCGAAGGAGAAGAGGAGGGGGAGGGAGAAGGGGAGGGGGAGCGCGAAGGAGAGGGGGAGGTAAGAGCCGCCATCGCTTGCCTCACCAGCGCCGCCGCCGCTGGTTCGCCGGGAGACACCGCTGTCGCCACCAACCCGTGGCCGGCCGCGAGTTCCGCGATCGCGGCGGACCCCGCCAGGGAGTGGAAACCGCCCTCGCAGTCCCTCGCCGAGGGCAGCGTCGACGTGCCCGGCACTGGCAGGAAGCCGATCTCGCCCGTGCCGCCGGACGCCCCACGACGGAGTCTGCCGTCGAGCACGACGGCCGCACCGGTGCCGTGGCCGAGCCAGAGCAGGACGAACGTGTCGCGGTCACGGGCGGCGCCGTCACGCTGCTCCGCGAGGGCGGCGAGGTTCGTCTCGTTCTCGACGATCACGCGGGCGGGCAGCCGTTCCTGGAGGGCGGCGACCAGACGGCGGTGCCACTCGGGCAGGCCGGAGGAGTCGCGGAGTTCGCCGGTGGCGGGGTCGATGAGGCCGGGGGCCCCGACGCCGACGGTGTGCAGGCGCTCCGCCCCGGCCTCCTTGGCCGCGCGTTCGACCAGCGTGACCGCCTGCTCGACGGCGGGCCCGGTGCCGATGTCGTCCGCGATCGGCACCGACGCCCGGGCCAGCTCCCTGCCGAGGAGGTCGGAGACGACGACCGAGACGCCCTCGGTGCGGACGTCGAGGGCGGCGAGATGAGCCCGGTCGGCGACGATCCCGTACAGACGGGCGTTGGGGCCACGGCGCTGCTCCCCCGACTCCCCCACCACCTCGATCAGTCCGGCGGCCGTGAGGCGTTCGACGAGGTCGGCGACGGTGGGCCGGGACAGTCCCGTGAGCTGCTTCAACTGTCCTGCCGTCAGGGGGCCTTCCTGCTGGAGCAGGCGCAGGGCGAGGCGGTCGTTGATGGCCCGGGCGGTGCTCGGTGATGCGGGCATGCCGGGATCCTCCCAGATCAGTCGCTCGGTCGACGGCCAGTAAATCATCTATCTATCAGGCAGGGTTCCTGATAGTTTACGGCGGCAGCGCGGGAAGCAGAGCCTGGAGGGGCGGGAAAGATGGGTTACATGGTCTACGACCTGCGTGAGGTGAAGCGGGCGCGGTACGCCGTGGCCGCCGTCTTCGCCGTGCACGGAGCGGTGACGGGCTCGTTCGCGACCCGTGTCCCCTGGATCCAGGACCACGCGTCCGTCAGCACCGGCCAGCTCGGACTGGCCCTCGCGTTCCCGGCGATCGGGGCCTCCGTCGCGATGCCGCTGGCGGGCCGGATCAGCCACCGCTTCGGCGCCCGTACCGCGCTGCGCGGGCTGATGTCCCTGTGGACGCTGTCACTGATCCTCCCGTCCCTCGCGCCGAACCTCTACACGCTGTGCCCGGCCCTCTTCGTCTACGGAGCGTCGGCGGGCATGGCGGACGTGGCGATGAACGCGCTCGGCGTCGAGATCGAGAGCCGCCTCGGCAAGTCGATCATGTCGGGGCTGCACGGCATGTGGAGCGCGGGCGCGCTGGTCGGCTCGGCGGGCGGCACCCTCGCCGCGCACCTCGGTTCGGACGCGCGCCTGCACCACGCGCTGGCGGCCGGGGTCCTGACGGTCCTGGGCCTGACCGCCTGCCGATGGGTGCTGGACCTGCGACCGACCGAGGACGAGGCCCCGCCGCCGCGCTTCGCGCTGCCGCCCAAGTCCGCCCTGCTCATCGGGGCGGTCGGCTTCTGCGCCGTGTTCGCGGAGGGGGCCAGTCTGGACTGGTCGGCGGTCTACCTGAAGGACGAGCTGGGCAGCTCTGCCGGTCTTGCGGCCGCGTCGACGACCGGATTCATGCTGACCATGGCACTGGCCCGGATCGTGGGCGACGCGGTGGTCAACCGGTTCGGCGCGGTGCGCACGGTGCGGGCCGGCGGCGGTCTCGCCGTGCTCGGCGGGCTGCTCGTCGTCGTCGCGGACGATCCTGCCATGGCGATGAGCGGCTTCGCGCTGATGGGTCTCGGCATCGCGGTCGTCGTCCCGCTCTGCTTCGCGGCGGCGGGGCACAGCGGCCCCAACCCCAGTCAGGCCATCGCGGGCGTCGCCACGATCACGTACACCTCCGGCCTGGTCGCGCCGAGCGCGATCGGCACGCTGGCGCAGGCGACGAGTCTGATGGTGTCGTTCGGGCTGGTCACGGTGCTGGCGTGCGGCCTTGCCGCGTTCGCGGGGGTGCTGCGCGCGGGCGAGCGCGACCGGCCCAAGGTCAGTCCCGCGACCGCAGCAGTTCCCGACCCACGGCCCTGAAGCGGTCGCTCCAGGGCGTGGGGCGCAGCGTCGCGGCGTCGAGCCGGACGAGGACCCGCGTCCCGTGCGCGTAGGTGAGCGCGCCGTCGGCCGAGCAGAAGCGGAAGCCGTACGTCAGTCCGGTGTTCCCCAGACGCTCCAGCCAGAGGTGCACGGCGTACTCGCCGGGGCGGTTGACCGGGGCCTCGTAGCTGATCCGCAGTTCCTTGACGGCGTTGCAGAAGTCGCCCGCCGCCTCCCAGTCGCCCTCGTAGGACAGGAAGCCCTGGTCGTTCCACAGGGCCGTCCAGGCGCGTTCGACCATGACCGGGTAGCGGGCGTTGTGGAGCAGGCCGAGTGCGTCCAGGTCGTCGAAGTGGACGGTGACGGGGAGGAGCCGCCCGTAGGAGAGGGCGGGGGCTGCGGGGGCTTCGGCGGTCACGGGCGGGGCTCCTGAGGGTGCCGGTGGGGATGGTGGGGACACCCCCATCCTAAGCGGCCGCTCAGGAGCCCCTGATCAGGGTGTTCGTAGCCCCTCCGGTCAGCCGGCGATCGAGTCCAGCTGCTCGGCGGCGGGCCGCAGTGTCCACAGGTCGCCGCCGGGCGGTGTCTCCAGTCTCGGCACCGCGGCCTGGGCCGCCCGGTCCCCCGCGTCGGCCGCCGCGTGCACGATGTCGCTCGCCGCGTAGCGGTGGAACTCCAGCTCCGGGTAGGGCCACGGCGCGGCGCCCGTCGCGGCGGGCAGCAGATAGTCGACCGCCTTGGCCAGGGTCTGGCCGTCCGGCCCCGTGTACCCCCACAGGTTCACGCCGACGTGCCGGCCGATGGCCGCGAGGCGGGTGTAGGCGACGAGGTCGAAGGTCGAGTAGTGCCAGCTGCGGGTGCGGGTGAGCTCCTGGGGCTGGCTGCCGTCCGCGGCGACCTGCGGGTCGATCCGCTTGGGCTCGGCGCCGAGGACGGTCCGGCGGGCGAGGTCCTCGTCACCGGTCGCGTACGCCAGGGCGGCGAGCTGCATGTCGTAGAAGGTGCCGTGGTTGTTCTTGGCGGCGCCTTCCTCGCCGCCGAAGGCGCTGTTCTCCAGCCAGTCGCGGAAGTCGGTGTTCCAGGCGCGCATGGCGGTGCGGTCACTCTTCGACCAGCCGGGGGCACCCGTCTCCAGGATCGCGATCGCGTCCAGGACACTGGTGTAGGACTGCGAGAAGTCGATGATGCCGATGGCCCGGCCGTCGTACTTGCAGGGGATGAACTGCCCGTGGTCGAGGTTCGGGTTCATCCGGGTGGCCGGGGCGAGGAACCAGGTGCGCAGCACGGTGGCGGCCTTCTGGGCGTACTGCTTCCTGCCGGTGTAGTACCAGGCGAGGGCGAGGTCGTACGTCGAGTCGAAGACCTTCTCGACGTCCTGACGGTCGGTGCCGGTGTCGACCTCGGGGTTGCGCTGGCCGTCGCGCTGGACGTACGGGCAGCCCCAGGGGTTGTCGGCGGTCTTGGGCTGGGAGGGCCACCAGTACGGGGCCTGGCTCAGGTAGTCGTGGACATCGCCGCCGGGGGCGGGCTTGGGCTTGTCGACGACCGTCCAGGGGCCCTGGGGCAGCCAGTTGTCGGCGCGGGCCGTCAAGTCCTTGAGCGTGCGCTTCAGGTGGGGATCCCCGCGGTCGAGGCGGAGTCGGGTCTGCTGGAGCCGGGTGCCGTCGAGGACGACGGTTCGGGGGGCCTTGGGCGCCGCGTGGGCCGAGGCGGAGGGGACGACGACCGCCGCGAAGGTGGCCACGGCAGCGAGGAGGACAGCCAGACGGGGTCGTGCACTCATCAAGCCTCCGATCAGAAATATGAACGCAGTTCATGAGTAAGACCGTGCGAGCGTAGAACCGCCAGGTACCCGTGACAATGGTCCGGACGAAGTTTCACGTACGAAGAAGCCGAAACTCACCCTGGACCTAGACGGTTTCGTTTGGATCACCTGGCTGACCAGAGGAAGATGCTCGCAACGTGGAGTCCGGCCAGGTAGATGGCTGCTGTCTTCTCGTAGCGGGTGGCGATGCCTCGCCACTGTTTCAAGCGGTTGATGCAGCGTTTCGACCGTGTTGCGTTGCTTGTAGGTCTCGCGGTCGAAGGCGGGTGGCCTGCCACCCCGGCTGCCGCGTCGCAGACGGTGGCCGCGTTGAACGGCCGGCACGGGGATGACCGCCCGGATGCCGCGCCGCCTGAGGTGTTCACGGATGGCCCGCGACGAATACGCCTTGTCTGCGAGGACTGCCGCTGGCCGGGTCCGGGGCCGTCCACGCCGTCGGGGAACACGCAGCCGCGCCATCACGTCAGCGAAGGCAGGCGCGTCACCGGCCTGTCCGGCGGTGAGATGGAAGGCCAGGGGCCGGCAGTTGCCATCGGCCGCGAGATGGATCTTCGTGGTCAGTCCGCCACGGGACCGGCCGATGGCGTGGTCGTACGGCTCGTCGGCCGGGGCCCCTTTTTGCGGGCTCCGGCCGCGTGCTGATGGGCTCGCACGATCGTGGAGTCCACCGAGACGACCCAGTTCAGCTCCTCGTCGGCGTCGGCCTGTGCCACAAGCGCGGTGAACACCCGCTCCCATGTGCCATCGGCGGACCACATCCGCAGCCGGTTGTAGACCCCCCGCCAGTTGCCGTACTTCTCCGGCAGCTGCACCCACTGTGCCCCGGTCTGAAACTTCCAGGCGATGGCGTCGATCACCTCTCGGTGGTCCCGCCACCGGCCACCCCGCTTCGGTGTCCGGTCCGGAAGCAACGGCTCGATCCGCGCCCACTGCGCGTCAGTCAACGGCACACCAGGACAAACGAGCAGACGATCCGAAGGGAGCGACTACACGCAGCCGGTGCCATCGGTTTTCCCGGCAACTGTCCACCAGGACATCACCCGGGCAGCCATCGCTTCCGGCTCTGACGGAAGAGGGGTGAGACCGAAGTGGTCTTCCAGCTCATGCCGCAGGAACTCACCGATCTCCGCCTGGTCGGCGCCCCCCGGAGCCGCTGAAGGAGAGGGACGAGCATGCAGTCGTACTCGTCCTGCACCGCGTCAGCGACGCCGATCGGATCCCACTCATTGAGCAGATGCCGCAGGCGGTTCTCGGTGACGTCGGTCCCAGGTCGCATCGCTCCAGGGTGCCACCCCAGAACCGCCGTCATCACTCACCTGCACCTTGATCCAGAAGAAACCGCCTACACCAGCCCCGCTCACCTGTGGCTGGGTAGCACCGCCGAAAACCGCGCGGAATGGGCCAGTCGGCACTGCACCACCACAGGCCCGCTCGCAGAACTCCGCGGGGCTGCTGGACGCACCCGCCTTATCGCCGCCGCCCGGGCTTGCTGCCGGAGAGGACCCAGCCCGATCGGAGACCGGAATCACGCAGCAGAAGCCGCAGGACTCCCCTCTCACCTTGCGGGGGCGCCGCAGTTTTCGTGGCTGGCCGCGGCGGTTGGGGCGGAGCCCCCTCGCCTCCTGGAGCGGCTACCGCGCGCCAGGTTGTTCAGCTCGGTGATCGCGGTCCCTGCGTGCGGTGCTCACGCTTCCCCGTCGTTGGTGTCCCGGTCGCTGTGGGCGAGGCGCTCGCTCTGGTGGCCTGGCGCGTCGGCTCTGCAGGGTCGGAAGCGGGCGAGGTATGCCGGGCTTGGGCCGCGGCGCTCGGTCAGGTGGAGGCCGGCGGCGTCGGCGAGCCGGTGCAGCCGGCCGAAGGGGATCCAGTGCCGGTCGAAGAACTCGCCGATCACCAGCCGCCCGCCTGGTGCCAGCACCCGTGCCGCCTCGCGCAGTACCCGATCCGGCTCGGGGATCTCGCCGAGCGCGGTCACGGCGTATACGGCGTCGAATGTCCCGTCGGCGTAGGGCAGTTCACGTGCGTCCGAGCGGGTGGGCCTGATCGTCGCCAGGCCGTCGCGCTCGGCGCGGCACATCAGGTGGTCGAGCATCTCCTGCTGGATGTCGAGCACATCGAGCCGTCCCTCCGGCCCGAGCTGCGGGGCGACGTGCAGCGACTGCAGGCCCGTCCCCGGGCCGATCTCCAGGATCCGCTCCCCCGGCCGCGGTTGCAGTACGGCGTCCATCCGGTCGGCTGTCAGGAACGGCAACGGCACGTCGAGCAGGCCGCGTTGGGCGTACGGATAGGGCGCCTTGTCGCCCAGCCACCAGGCGGCGGCCAACGCGGCGCCGACGCCGACGGCGACCGCCCAGCGGGTCCGGGCCGGGATCGGGGCGACGGGGGCGGCGGTGATGCGGTGCATGGTGTTCTCCGGTGGATTGTTGGTCCGTGGCATGTGGCTGGGCGGTCGGCGTCACGCGGGCCGGCTCAGCGCCCGCAGCGCCAGCCGGCCGCACAGCGCGGCGAGCGGCAGCTCGGCGCCGAGCGCCATGGCGACCGCGGTGGCGAAGTCGCCGCCCGGGGCCGCGGTCGTGGTGTCGAACCAGGCGTCCACCACAAGCAGCGTCGCGGTCGCGGCGGCTGTCAGGGCGTGCCGCCGGTCGCCGCGGGCGGCGAGGAGGCCGGTGGCGATCAGGCCGAGCGCCTCCAGCGCGTCGAGCCCGACCCAGGCGACCGGCCAGTGCGCCGCGGTCGCGGTGGCCGGCAGGCCGGTGGCCAGCACGTACAGCCACGGCAGCAGGGCGAGCCCGCAGGCGACCAGCAGCCACCCGGCCCGCCGCATGCCCCGCGCCGGGCGCGGCTCCTCCGCCTCTTCGTGGAGCGGGATGACCTCGGCGCGGTCGAAGCCCTCGGCACCGGCCAATTCGTCATTGCACAACACCAGTTGACGCATCGTCTTCCCCCGCTCCCCGCCGGCTCTCCCCTTCACGTGCTCCACCCTCCGCCGCACACGGGGGCGCCGTCAGTCACGCAGGGTTCCGACCCGGGGTGGAGATAAGTGCACCCCCGAACCGGGCGGAAGCGTCATGGCACGGGGATGGCCTGCGGCTTTACCGTTTGACGCATGCAACTCACGACGTGGCTGCAGCTGGTGCTGGGCCGGCCGTTCCGCAGGGCGGGACACCGGACCGCGCTCGTCGCCGCCGGCCTGCCGCTCCACCTCGCCGTGGTGCCACTGTGGCTCTGGCTGCTCGGCACGATGGCGGCGTTGGTGCCGGCCTCGACTCCGCTGCCCGTGCTGCTCACGCTCGTGGCGCTGCCCGTGCTGCTCACGCTCGTGGTGACACCCCTGCTGACCGTCGGGCAGCGGCGGCGCTACCGGGCGCTCGTCGGCAAGGACCTCCCGCGCCCCGCCGTACCCGGGCCCGGACGCAACTGGAAGTCGGCGGTGCGTCGGCTGACCACGCGGGCCTTGTGGCGGCAGGTCTGCTACCACGCCGTGGCGGGTCCGCTGCTCGCCGTCCTGGACCTCGCCGTCCTCGCCGTCTGGGCCGCCGCTCTCGTGGCCGCCTCCATCTACGTGTGGATCTGGGTGCTGCCCCCGCAGTGGCGGGTCACCGACCTCGGGTACACCACGCAGGCCGCGTACATCACCGCCGGCGGCCTCGCCCTGCTGTTCCTCGGGCCCCGGCTGACCGGCGCTCTGGTGCGGCTGGAGACCCGGGCGGCCGAGGTCCTGCTCGGCCCCAGCCGCACGGAGAATCTGGCCCGCCGGGTAGCCGACCTCGCCGAGAGCCGGGCCGGTGTGCTCGACGCCGCCGACGCCGAGCGGCGGCGGATCGAGCGCGACCTGCACGACGGCGCACAGCAGCGCCTCGTCTCACTCGCCGTCAACCTGGGCCTGGCCAGGTCCACCCTCGGCGACCTGCCGGAGGACGCCCGCAAGGTGATCGACGAGGCGCACCGCGAGGCGAAGGAGGCGATCGCCGAGCTGAACAACCTGGTGCGCGGCCTGCATCCGGCCGTCCTTGAGGACCGCGGCCTCGACGCCGCGCTGTCCGGGGTCGCCGCCCGCCTCCCGATCCCGGTGCGCGTGGCGGTGGACCTGCCGCAGCGCCCCTCACCCACGGTCGAGGCCGTCGCGTACTTCGTGGTCTCCGAAGCCCTGACGAACGTGGTCAAACACGCCCAGGCGACCCGGGCGGACGTGACCGTGGAGCGGATCGGGGAGACACTGCTGGTGGTCGTCGCGGACGACGGCGCGGGCGGCGCGGATCTCGCGGCGGCCGGCGGTGGCACCGGGCTCGCCGGGCTCGCCAAGCGCGTCGCGTCCGTCGACGGCACGTTCTCCTGCCGCAGCCCCGCCGGGGGCCCGACCGTCATCACCGTGGAGCTGCCGTGCGCGCCGTGATCGCCGAGGATTCCCTCTTGCTGCGCATCGGCGTGGTCAAGGTGCTGGAGGCGGCCGGCTTCGAGATGTGCGCGCAAGTCGCCGACGCAGAAGGGCTGCTGGCAGCCGTCGAGGAGCACCGGCCCGACATCGCCGTGGTCGACGTGCGCATGCCGCCCGGCTTCACCGACGAGGGAGTACGCGCCGCGCTGGTGATCCGCCGCCAGTACCCGCGTACCGCCGTGCTCCTGCTGTCGCAGTACGTGGAGGAGCGGTACGCCGCCGATCTGCTCGCCGCCAACACCTCGGGCGTCGGCTATCTGCTCAAGCAGCGGGTCGCCGACGTCGAGGAGTTCGCCGAGGCGGTACGCCGGGTGGCGGCCGGCGGCACCGCGCTCGACCCGCAGGTCGTCGCGCAGCTGCTGGTGCGCCGGCACAGCGATCCGCTCGACCGGCTGACACCGCGCGAGCGGGAGGTGCTGGAGCTGATGGCGGGCGGCCGGTCCAACTCCGGCATCGCCGCCGAGCTGGTCGTGAGCGAGAGCGCGGTCGCCAAGCACATCAACAGCATCTTCACCAAGCTCGACCTGCCCAAGGCCGACGCCGACCACCGCCGCGTCCTGGCGGTGCTGCGCTTCCTGGGCGTTGCGACCGCATAGTGCGCGATCACGCCCGCATGCCCAGTCGACAACGGTGCTGAGCAGCACTTAGTGGGGAATGCGGCGCCTTCGGACAGGTGCTCTCCACCAGGCTTTGCCGCGCTGGGTGCCGAAGGGGGTGGCCGTCGTGCGCTGGGCCATGGCATGGGTGGGGCTGGCATCGCCACCCGCTACGAGAAGACAGCAGCCATCTACCTGGCCGGACTCCACGTTGCGAGCATCTTCCTCTGGTCAGCCAGGTGATCCAAACGAAACCGCCTGGGCGTGCGCCGGAAACCGCACGGCGACGGGCGGGCGCTCGCGCCCGGAGCGGTTGTCCGACCCGATGAACGCCTCTCGTGGCCGCGCACGATCGGGCTCGGCGCCCAGCACGTGGTGGCGATGTTGACGACGCAGGTCCAATCCCCACTCTCACGGCCCGTCGTGTCGGCATGCACCTGAACTGCATGTTCCGCTAGTCGTCGAGCCCCCGGTGCAGCCGGCGGTCTCAGAACCACCCCAGCAACACATCAAGGAGCATGACCATGGCGGCCTTCGGCTGGAAGCTGCACGGCGACGGCAAGAGCCTCGCCCCGGGTGAGGTCGTGAGACCGGACGAGCGACTCACCTGGGGGCGCACTGTCGGTCTCGGCGCGCAGCATGTGGTCTCCATGATCGGAGCCTGCTTCGTCGCCCCCATCTTGATGGGCCTCGATCCCAACCTTGCCGTGATGGCCTCCGGCGTGGCCACCATTCTGTTCCTGCTCATCACCCGGGGCCATATTCCGAGCTACCTGGGCAGCAGTCTTTCGTTCATCGGTGTCGCCGCCGTCATTAAGACACAGGGGGGTGACGCGGCGACTCTCACTGGCGCGCTGTTGGTCGTCGGCGTGGTCCTCTTCCTGTGCGGGGCGGTCGTACGCGCTCTCGGGGCCCGCATCATCCATGCCGTACTGCCTCCGGTGGTCACGGGTGCGGTGGTCATGCTGATCGGGTTCAACCTGGCTCCGGTCACCGCGGGTACCTATTGGCCCCAGGATCAGTGGACGGCTCTTCTGACCATGCTGTTCACGGGTTTCGCCCTTGTCGTGCTGCGCGGCTTCTGGTCCCGTGTCGCGATCTTTCTCGGGCTGGCCTTCGGGTATGCCATCTCATGGGTCTTCGACCGCGCGTTCGGTAAGATCCACTCCCCCGCGGGCGGTGCCAAGTCGGTCGACCATTGGCGTCTCGACCTCTCGGGCGTGCCCAAGGCGGACTGGATCGGCCTTCCGACCTTCCATGCCCCGAGCTTCTCCCTCTCGGCGGTTCTGGTCGCCCTGCCCGTCGTCATCGCCCTCGTCGCCGAGAACGCGGGACACGTCAAGGCTGTCGGCGAGATGACCGGTGAACCACTGGACGACAGGCTCGGTACGGCGATCATGGCCGACGGTGCAGCGACTGTGCTGTCGACGTCTGTGGGCGGCCCTGCCACGACCACGTACGCCGAGAACATCGGTGTCATGGCCGCCACGCGTGTCTACTCGACCGCTGCCTACTGGTGCGCCGCCGCTTTCGCGATCCTGTTCGGGCTCTGCCCCAAGTTCGGTGCCGTGGTGGCCGCCATTCCCGGCGGCGTCCTCGGCGGAATCACGGTCATCCTCTACGGCATGATCGGCCTGCTGGGTGCCCAGATCTGGGTTCGCTCCCTGGTCGACCTCTCCAACCCCCTGCACCTGGTTCCGGTGGCTGCGGGGCTCATCATCGGAATCGGCAACGTGAGCCTGACACTCACGGACAACTTCCAACTCAGCGGCATCGCGTTGGGAACGCTGATCGTCGTCATCGGATACCACGCCCTGCGCGTCATGGCTCCCGCCCACCTGACGGACGAGCCTCCGCTCCTCGAACCGGGCAATCCGGGGTACGACCGAGGCGTACCGGACGGATCGTGAGCGCAGGCGCCGCCGGCGAGCTGTCGAATGTCTGAACACGGAGGCGGGGCGGACATGCCACCGCAGAACAACCTTCCCAGGTCACGCCGTACGGACTACGCGGAGATGGTGGACCGGCCTGGCGCGCCGCTGCCGGTGGCGTCTTCGCAGGAGCGTCGAGGACCGACTCAGCAGGAGCCCGTCAGAAGCCCTCGCCGGAGTTTGCGCCTGAAGACGCTGAAGTTACCGCGTGTCGGCGGGAGTTCGCTGCGTTGCTGGGCCGCCCGGCGCAAGGAACGCGCCCGCATCCGCAGCGAGAAAGGCGTCCGATGGGGCGGCAGAGCGCAACGGGCAACTGCCTGACCGCCGCAATGGCCGGACCTTCCTGGTCCCAGTAATATTCTGCGAGTGTGACATCCATGCCTGCTCGGCGTGAGGCCGAACTGGACGCGGAAATAACGCGCTTCGGCGAGGCGCTGGCCGCGTATGACTTCGTGCCGAAGCCAGAGCATGACGAGGCTTTGCTGGTCGCCTACGCCTCGGCGCTCGACGCATACGAGACGGCAAAGCGTGTTTTGGCTGCCGCCCGCACCGCAGCCGAGGCGGACGTTGCCGTGCGACAGGCTCTGGCCGAGGGGCATCAGGCGCTGGCAGATCTTGACGCCCGCAGGGAGGGCCGGCCGGTGCGACGGCGGTCTGCCCCGTCCTGCTTCTTCGATACGAGACACGGTCCGTCCGTCACCGAAATTCTGTGGGCCCCACCGGGTGGCACGGCCCGGACGATCCGGGTGTGCGCAGCAGACGCGGTACGGCTGCAGGACGGCGACGCGCCGACCGCTGTTGAGAAGGCCAGGCAACGGCAGCAGTCCGGACGAGCCCGACTCATCAGGCCGAAGAAGGGGGCCGAACGCGATGAACAAGGCGGTAGGCACATTCGGGACCGGACCAGGCGTGCCGAGCCGGCCGACCGGCTGGCTCGGAGCAGGGTCGTACATCTCGAGAGTCCCGGACCGACGGAGTTCAGCATCGACTGGAACCCCGCCGCTCCCGCAGTGCTCGTCGTTCGGGCCGTGTCCTACGGCGAACGCCTGTCAAGCACTCTGCAGCGACTGCGCCGCGCAGCCGGATCCACCCGCCCCCGCGACGTGCTCCTCAAGGCCGGCGGCGACTTCACCGCACGGCTGCCTGTCCCGATGACCGACGGTGGCGACGAATCAGCTCGGTTCCGCATCTCGAACGACGCTGTTGCGGGAGCACCGGCCGATCCGCTGGATTTCGACGTGGACAGGATTCCCCACTGGAAGGCGTGGCTGGAGTCTGCGGACGGTTGCCGGGAGTTCACCACTTCGATCAGCGGCGACGGCTGGGACGTCGTCCGTTACACCGGCAGCAGGGCCACCGCCCGCCTCACCCGCGACAGCCGCAGAGGAGAAGTCGTCATCGAGCGACTGAATTCCCGGCTCCAAGCTGTGGACCAGCTCTTCCGCGGCTACCGGTCGGTCAAAGACGCCGAGCTGATCATGCCCGCCAAACCGGCGTGGCTCGCGGTGCACTGTCAGGGCACCTGGAGTCTGACCACCAGCCCCGACCGGCCAACGAACGCCTGAGCCGCAGGTCCACCTTATTCACTACGAGACCCGAAATTCACTACGCGACCCGAACGCCGGACGTACTTGCGTCTGCCGACCGGTGTTCGTCGCCGGCGTCGTGCTGTTCCTGGTGGGCCTGGCCGTGCAGCGGTTCGGTGCGCGGATCATCCATGCCGCGATGCCACCGATCGGCACGGGCACGGTCGTCATGCTGATCGGCTTCAACCTGGCGCCGGTGACGGCGTCCACGCGCTGGCCGCAGGACCGGTGGACGGCCCTGCTCACCATGCTGCTCACCGGTCTGTCCGTCGTCTGCCTGCGCGGCTTCTGGTCAGGGACCGCGAACTTCCTGGGCCTGGTCCGTTCGGCGTGGTCGTGGCCGCGATCCGGGGCGGAGTGCTCGGCGGCATCATCGTCATCCCGTACGGCATGATCGGCCCGCTCGGCGCCCGGATCTGGCTCAACGCCGGGTCGACCTGCGCAATCCGCTGAACCTGGTGCCGGCCGCCGCGGGCATCATCGTCATCGGCGTCGGCGCCCTCTGCCTGAAGGCTGGACTTCGGCCCATCCTCGTACGACGATCAGCGCGCCAGCTCATAGGCGTACTCCGCCGAGAAGGTCCCCGGCGTGCCCTTGCACCCGTCCGACTCCCCCGGCAGCTTCACCCACAGATAGCCGTCGATCCTGGCCTCCCCGGTGTTCAGGGTCGGCGCCCGGCCGATCTTCCGGCCCGCCGGATCGCACCACTCCCCGTCGGCCGGGGCACCGTTGCCGTTGCGACTGGTGTCGATGACGGCGCCGAGACTCGCGGGGCCACCCAGCGCGGACAGCACCTGCCGGGCGTACGCGATCTCGTCGCTCGTACGGTGGAAGTTGGACACGTTGGTGAAGACGCCGTCGGAGGATGCGGCCGAGGCGGCGCCCGCCCGTGCGAGGAGCGCGGCCTGCTCGGCGGCCGGGTTCCAGGCGGAGTGGCCGGCGTCGTAGTAGACGCGGGCCCGGGGGTCGGCGGCCTTGAGGACACGGCCGGCGCGGGCCAGCGAGGCGAAACGGGCGGCCCGGTCGGCCGCGGGGAGGCAGTCGGCCTGGGCGACCGAGTCGGGCTCCAGGATGACGATGACCTCGTCATCGCCCAGGCCCGCCGCGAAGTCGTCGATCCAGCCGTCGTACGCGGCGAGGTCGGGTGCGCCGCCCTGTGAGGCCCCGCCGCAGTCGCGCTGCGGGATGGCGTACGGCACCACGACCGGGACCCGGCCCTCGGCCGCGGCGCCCGCGGTCACCGCCCTGACCCGCGCGGTGATGGTGGCGGGGGTGAAGTCGGCGAACCAGACGGCGGCCGGGCGGTCGGCGATCCGGGACTCGATGACCGCGCGCCGGTGGTCGCCGGGGTGGGACGCGACCCAGTCCAGGACCTGGGAGTCGGGGTGGCTGTAGAGCAGGGCGGGGGCGGCCACGGTCGCCGGGGCCTTCCTGCTCGGGGAGGGCGTCGGGCTCGGCTTCGGGGACGGGTGGTACGAGGACGGGGACGGCGCGGCGGAGGTCCCGGGCGGGGAGGGCGTCGGTACGGCGGGCGGCGGGCGGAGGCCGGGCGAGCGGGTCACCAGCGGCCGGGCGTCGTCGGAGGGCCGCTCGCGGTCGAGGGCGGACATCATCCCCGTCACCGCGCCGACCGCCACGACCACCGAGGCCGCCGCGACCACGGCGGCGCGCCGGGCCGCCCGCCTGCGCTCGGCCCTGCGTGCGGCCAGGCGCTGCGCACGTAAGCCTGACACGTACCGCTCCCCCCGGTTCCCACCACTCCCGGCCACATCCGCGCCTGACGACACGGGCGAGTTCCCCCGTTCTGGGGATGCGCCCGGCCAGGCGGCGACTCCGGTCAGCCTAGGACTGGGAACCTGCCCCCATGACGCAGTTGGAACAGTTCACCACCCCCGTGGACGCCATCGCCTCCCGGATGCGCACCCTGGCGGCGACCCTGCCGGAGCGGGACGGAGTCGCGGTCTTCAACCGCGTCTACCTCACCGTCACGGAGGAGGTCGAACGGCGCCTGGGCGCGGGGGAATTCCCGGACGGCAAGGCCGCGGTCACGCTGGATGTACGTTTCGCCGAGCGCTATCTGCGCGTGGCCGAGGAGGGGTCCCCGCCCGCCTGCTGGCGTCCGCTGTTCCAGTTCCGGCGCCATCCGGGAGTACGCCCGCTGCAGTTCGCGCTCGCGGGCATCAATGCGCACATCGGACACGATCTGGCGCTCGCCGTCGTGGACACCTGCCGTACGCTCCGCTGCGAACCAGCCGACCTGGAGGACGAGTTCGAGCGCGTGGGTGACCTCCTCGTCTCGCTGGAGGAGCGCGTCCGCGAAGATCTGATGCCGGGCCCCGACCTCCTCCAGATCGCCGATCCGCTCACCCACCTGCTCGGCTCGTGGAGCCTGGAGAGGGCCCGCGACGCGGCCTGGTCGGCGGCGCGGGCCCTGTGGGCGCTACGCGGACTCCCCGACCTCGCCGAGGAGTTCGCCGACCGTCTCGGCGCCGCGGTCGGTCTGGCGGGCCGAATGCTGCTCACACCCCTGGGGGACGGATCCGGCCATATCCCCGCGTACAGCATGTAACTCACGTTCGTACGCGATACGTTCACGGTTCAAGTGCCTGACGCGAAGGAGCACAAGCATGGCTGCTCGGCTGGGTCTGAGTCTTCCTCAAACACGCCAGTACGACATCGGGCGAGACGTCCCGGACGTGGCGCGCACGGCTGAGGAGATCGGCTACGAGAGCCTGTGGGTGTTCGAGCGCGCCCTGTTCCCGGACCCCGCCACGCAGGGGCTCTACGGCGTCCCGAACCTGCCCTGGCCCGACTCCTACCGCGGCGTCGCCGAGCCGCTGGTGACCCTGACGCTGGCCGCGGCGGCCACGCAGCGGGCGCGGCTGGGCACCAGCGTCCTGGTCGCCCCGTTGCACGGCCCGTTCCAGCTGGCCAGGGCCCTGGGCACACTGGACGCGGCGAGCGGCGGCCGGGTCGTGGCGGGTCTCGGTACCGGCTGGTCGCTCGACGAGTACGCCGCGGCGGGCGTGGCACCGTTCGAGGAGCGGGGCCGGGTCCTGGACGAGGTCCTCGACGTGTGCCGCGCGGTGTGGGGCCCGGACCCGGTGTCGTACGAGGGCCGCCTGACCAAGATCGAGTCGGCCGTGGTCGCCCCGAAGCCGGCCCGGCCGATCCCGATCCTGCTGCCCGCCTTCAGCAAGAAGGCGCTGACCCGGCTCGTGGACCGCGGCGACGGCTGGCAGCCCGTGGCCCAGGGAGGCGCCGACCAACTCGCCGCCCAGTGGCGGCAGGTGCAGGACTTCGCGGCCGAGCGCGGGCGCACCGAGCCGATCCAGTCGGTGGCGCGGATCAACACGCGCTACTCCGCCAAGGCCTACGACGGCGCGGACCGCCAGCCCTTCCAGGGCAACGTCGACCAGATCGTGTCGGACCTGGTGCCGTACGCCGAGATCGGCCTCGACGAGTACTTCGTCGACCTCCAGGACGGGCCGCGGGACGCCGAGGAGCTCAAGGACCTGGCCGCCGAGGTCTACGCGGCGGCGCGCGCGGCCGGAATCTGACCGGCCGCCCCGCGAAGGCCGGCCCGGCCAGGCCCTAGTCCTCGGGCAGTTCCACCGGCGCGATCTCGTCGTAGACGTCGCCGGGCCCGGGGTTGGTCGGGTCGGTCGCCCCGCCCAGCTGGTGCATGACGCCCCAGACCGCGTTCAGCGCGGTCTGCACGGCACCCTCGGCCCAGCCGGCCGTCCAGGAGATGTCGTCGCCTGCGAGGTAGATGCCCCGCTTGTCCGCGGGCAGTGCGTCCTGCATGAAGTGCGTGAACAGGCGGCGCTGGTAGCGGTAGTGGCCGGGCAGGTTGGCCTTGAACGCGCCCATGAAGTAGGGCTCGTTCTCCCAGGACACGGTCACCGGGTTGCCGATGATGTGCTTCCTGATGTCGACCTGCGGGTAGATCTCGCCGAGCGACTTCAGCATGACCTCCATCCGCTCGTTCGCGGACAGCGGCAGCCACTTCAGGCTGTCGTCGCACCACGTGTACGAGAGGCAGATGACGGCGGGCTTGTCCGGGCCCTCGTCGAGGAGGTAGGTCCCGCGGGTCATGCGGTCGGTGAGCGTCATCGACATGACGTCACGCCCCGTCGGATTTCCCCTGTCGTCGACGGCCTCGTCCAGCCAGAACGGCCGGTCCACGGGCACGAAGAGCTTGCTCGACTCCATGTAGTGGGTGCGCTCCATCGCCGTCCAGTGGTCGATCGGGAAGAGCGAGTCGTCGCAGGCGATCTTGGAGAGCAGCAGCCAGGACTGGGCGGTGAAGATCGCCGCCTTGAAGGTGCGGATGTCGCCGTTCGCGTCGGTGACGGTGATCTGGTTGCCCGCGGTGCGGTGCAGCCGGGTCACGGCCGGGCGCGGGGCGCCGTCCTGCAGCTTCGCGAGCGAGGTGCCGTAGGCCCAGTGCACGATCTTCTGCGGCTCGCGCTCCCACAGGCGCAGCGGCAGCTGCTGGGAGCCGCCGACGATGCCGCGGTGGTGGTCGTCGGCCTCGGTGTAGACGACGCGCAGGATCTCGAGGATCGAGTTCGGGAAGTCGGTGTCCCAGCCTCCGGTGCCGAAGCCGACCTGGCCGAAGATCTCGCGGTGCCGGAAGGACTTGAAGGAGTCCGAGTCGCAGAGGAAGCCGTAGAAGGTCTGGTTGTCGAGCTTCTCGACGAGCTTCGCCCAGATCTCGCGGATGCGCGGCACATCGCGCTCACGCATGGCCTGGTTCATGTCGGAGAAGTCGGCGCCCTCTTCGAGGCAGGCGTTCCAGGCGTTCATCACGTCGCGGTAGACCTGCGGCAGGTCGTCGACGGTGGTCGCGTAGTGCGACTCGCCCTTGAGGTCGACGACCGTCGAGGGAGTGCACTCCGCGAGCGGGTTGGGGAACGGCCGGGTCTCCAGACCCACCAGGTCGATGTAGTGCTGGAGGGCGGTGGAGGAGGGCGGGAAGCGCATGGCGCCCATCTCGGCGGTGAGCGACGGGTCGCACCCTTCGAAGCCCACGGTGCGCAGGCGACCACCGATCTCGTCGGCCTCGTAGACGACGGGCTTGAGGCCCATCTTCATCAGCTCGTAGGCGGCCACGATGCCGGACAGGCCGCCGCCGATGACCGCGACCTCGGTGCCGTGCTCGGTCGCGGGTATCTGGCCGAGGCCCGCCGGGTGGGCGAGGAAGTCGTCGTACGCGTACGGGAAGTCCGGGCCGAACATGGTGATCGGCGGCTGCTGCGCGTCGGCGTGCTGGACGGCGGTGGGCACCGTGGACGTCATGGGGTACGGACTCCTTGCGGGAAAGCCGGTGAGGGGAGGCGAGGCGCCGGGGGCGGCCGGGTGTCAGACGAGCGACCCGTAGAGGCCGGGGCGGCGGTCCTTCAGATACGGGTTCGCCTCGCGCGAGGCCGCGAGGAAGTCGGGGTCGGCGTCGGCGAGGACGAGTTCCTCACCGCGTCCGGCCCGGGTACGGGCGATCCCGTCGGGGCCGGCCAGCGTGGACAGTCCGACGAACTCGAACTCGCCCTCCGGGCCGACCCGGTTGACGTACGCGACGTACATCTGGTTCTCGAAGGCGCGCACCGGGACGACGGCCTCGGCGACGAACTGGAAGGGGTGCATCTGCGCGGTCGGCACGACGAGGAGGTCGGTGCCGGCGAGGGCGTGCGCCCGGACGTTCTCCGGGAACTCGACGTCGTAGCAGATCATGAGGCCGACACGGAGGCCGTTCAGCTCCGCCTGGACGACGGGCTGCTCGCCGGGCGTGAAGTGGTCGCGCTCGAAGCAGCCGAAGAGGTGGGTCTTGCGGTAGTTCGCGAGGCGGGTGCCGTCGGCGGAGATGAGCTGCGCGGAGTTGTGGACCGTCTCGCCCTCGCGCTCGGGGTAGCCGTAGACGACGGCGACGCCGTGGCGGGTGGCGATCGCGGCGATCGCGGCGGCGGAGTCCCCGTCGGCGGGCTCGGCGAGGCGGGCGATGTCGTCGCCGATCGCGTACCCGGTGAGGAACATCTCCGGCGCGGCCACGAGCCCGGCGCCGGCAGCGGCGGCACGGCCCGCGGCCTCGTCGAGGACCTTCAGGTTCTCGACGACCGAGCCGGGGCGGCCGGAGCTCTGGAGCAGGGCTGTGCGCATGCGTGGTCCTCACGGGTACGGAGGGGTGTCGGGGGCTGCTTAGACGGTACGGGCGGGGGGCTCGGGGGGACAAGGAGGAGCCGTTGCGCGCCGGTGGACGAATCGTTGCGTGCGCCCCGCCTCCGGCGGCGATTCGTTGCGCGCCCTCGGGCGGGGCCCAGAACCCTTGAGGCGCAGGTCACAGACGCCGTGACGAGCCGGCGCGACCTCGCCGTGCCGAGCCGTCCCGGCCGCACGGCCCGCGTCCCGTTCTCACAGCGCGCGCAGTCGCTCCACGATCTCGCGCAGCAGCTCGGGGTCGGCCGCCGGGCCGCCCTGTTCCGGCCGCCGCGGCGCGTCGATGCGTACGAGACCGGCCTCGGCCAGATCGCCGAGCAGCACGCGTACGACGGTCAGGGGCAGGTCGGCGTCGGCGGCGAGCTCGACGACCGGCCGGGGTCCGTGGCGCACCAGGGCCAGCAGGGCGGCGCCCGCGTGGTCGACACCCGGCCGGCCCTCTTCCGTCCTCAGGGCGGTGACCCGCGACATCAGATCGATCGTGTGCCGGTCCGAGGGCCGGGTCCGGCCCCGGGTCACGGTGTAGGGCCGCACCATCGACCCGGTCTCGTCCTCGTACCAGTGGTCGTCGGTCACGGCCGGGTCAGGGGCCCGCGGGGTCGGCGGCCGACCGTACGGCGGCGGCCATGTGGCGACCGACGCGGCGCACCAGCAACGCCATCTCGTGGGCGAGCTGTCCGACGTCCGTCTGCACCTCGCTCAGGACGGCCAGCCGGCTGCCGTCACCCGCCGGGGTGATGAAGAGGTAGGCGTCGTCGAGCATCACCATGGTCTGGCGCACCTCCCCCGCGGCGAAGCGTTCACCGGCCGAGCGGGCCAGGCTGTGGAAGCCGGAGCAGACGGCGGCGAGGTGCTCGATGTCCCGTCGGCGCATGCCGTCCGAGCAGCTCAGCGGGAGGCCGTCGGCGGTGAGGAGCACGGCCTGGCGGACGTGGTCGGTCCTGGCCACGAGGTCGTCGAGCAGCCAGCCGAGGTCCGTGCCGGGCGGTTCGGGGGTGCTGCCCTGGGGCTCCGAGGTCCGCTCGGAGTGCTCGGGGCTCTGGTCACGGAGCATCGTCGGCGTCCGTCCCTTCCTCGGTGTCGGTTCGCCGCTCGGATCCGGACCCGGTGGGCAGGCCCTTGCGGCCACGGTCGAGGCCGCGCTGGAAGGCGCCGAAGACCGCGCGGACCTCCTCGGGGGTGACCTCGCGCTGCGACGGCTCGGCGGCGGGGCCCTCGGTGCGCAGTTCGGGGGCGAGGGAGGTCTGCCGGACGCGGGTGGGCAGCGCGGGCGGGCTCGTGGCGGGAGCGTTCTCGGACACACGGTCCGCGTGCCGCTCAGGTGCCTCCCGCTGTTTCTCAAGGACCGCGGCGCCCTTCCGGGAGGTCTCGGAGGTCCGGGAAGTCTCCACGGTCCGGGAGGTGCGCGACGGCAGTGCCCGCGGGGCCGTGTCCGCCGCCGGTCCCGGCCGCTCGGGGTCGACCGGCGCGAGGACCGTCTCCGGCAGCAGCACCACCGCCGTCGTACCGCCGTACGGCGACCGGCACAGCGTGACCCCGATGCCGTGCCGTGCGGCGAGCCGCCCCACCACGTACAGCCCGAGCCGGTCGTGCCGGGTCGGGTCGAAGTCGTCCGGCGTGGTGAGGGTGCGGTGGGCCTCCTCGATCTGTTCGGGTTCGAGACCGAGGCCCCGGTCGTCGATCTCCAGGACGAACCCGCCCCCGGCCCGGCCGGTGCGCAGGGTGACCTGGGTCTGGGGCGGTGAGAACACGGTGGCGTTCTCGACGAGTTCGGCGATCAGATGGACGACGTCGGCGACGGCGTCCGCCGCCACGCCCACCTCCGGCATCGGCGGGACCACGACGCGCGCGTACTCTTCGATCTCGCTCACCGCGGAGGCCACCACACGGGCGACCGGTACGGGCCTGCGCCATCTGCGGCCGGGCGCCGCGCCGGAGAGGATGATCAGACTCTCCGCGTGGCGCCGCATCCGGGTGGTGAGGTGGTCGATCCGGAACAGGTCGTCCAGGACGTCCGGGTCCTCGGTGCGCCGCTCCAGCGTGTCGACCAGTTTGAGCTGGCGGTGGACGAGCGCCTGGTTGCGGCGGGCGATGTTGAGGAGCACCGCGAACAGCCCGCGGCGCAGGGTGGCCTGCTTGACGGCCGCCTCGACGGCCGCGAGGCGGGCGGTGTTGAAGGACCGGCCGACCTGGCCGATCTCGTCGGCTCCCGCCTCCCCGTCGGCCAGGGGCGGTGCCTCGGTGGCGGCGTCCACGTCCTCGCCCGCGCCGAGCCGCCGCATCACGTCGGGCAGTTGGCGGGTGGTGAGGAGGTCGGCGGCGTCCCGGAGGGTCTCCAGGCGGCGCGAGATGCGCCGGGCGCCGCGCACGGCGAACCACAGGGACAGTCCCACGGCGGCGAGTCCGAGTGCACCGACGATCGCCGCCTTGGCCAGCTCCCGGTAGGCGAAGGCCCGTCCGCGTTCGGCGGAGTTGACGGCCGACCGCGTACACAGCTGCATGTACCGCTTGACGGCCCGGTCGGTGGTGGTGCGCCAGGAGCCGGCCGCGACGGCCTCCCCCGCACCCCGTGCGCCCGCCCGCAGCAGCGCGTCCTCACCCCGGGTCAGCTCCCGGTACAGGGAGCCGCGCTGGAACTCCTCGAAGAGGGCGCGCGAGTCGGCGGGGAGGTCGGGCACATACGTCCGCTCGAAGACCCGGCGGTCCTCGATCGTCGCGGTGAGCGTGTCGTACTGGCGGTCGGTGAGCGATCCGGCGGCTCGCGCCCCGGCGACGAGCGCGTCCTCCCGCGAGACGAACTCCCTGACCCGCACCAGCTCGATGACGACCTGGGCCTCGCGAGCCAACTGTCCGGCCTGCAGCGCGGTGAGGGCGGACTGGACGTCGAAGCCCGGCTCCACGAGGGCGCCGTACTCGGTGACCGCCCGGTCCCAGCCGATGGCGCGGGAGAGCACCCGCTCCCGCAGCCCCTCCAGCCCGTCGAAGGAGCGCAGCACGGCGTCGAGCACCTGCCGCTGCCTGCTGGAGAGCCGCCCGCGGTCGCCGTCCCGGAGCGCCGTCCGCATCGCGGTCACGGCGCGGTCGGTGCGGCGCTGCTGCTCCATCAGGTCGAGGGCCGCCGCCGTGCCGTGGTCGGCGCCCAGATAGGCGGCCGCGAGCCGCCGTTCGATCTGGATCTGGCCGACCGCCGTGTCGACGGGCGTCCCGAAGTCGTCGTACACCCCCTGGACCCGGACGAGCGCGCGCAGTTCGCCGGTGACGGACACCATGGCGAAGCTCCACAGCACCATGAGGGCGACCACCGGTGCGAGCGCGAGCGCCACGATGCGCGTACGGACCGTGGTGGGACGGCCGAAGGACCAGCGCATGGACTCCCCAGGACGACAGGACGGTCGGGTGGCCGGGCGACGGTTGGTTACCCATCGGTGTTACTCGCTGGTAGCGGGCGCGGATCAACCTACGTGATGGCGCGCCCGCACCGCAATGGTTTCCTGGACCGCCGCTCGGTTCAGACGGCGAAGGTGGTGACGACCGCGGCATGGTCCGAGGGCCAGTCGTTGCCGGCGACCTCGGGCCAGGGGCGCGGCGTGCCGGTGACGAGCGCCCGGGAGTCGAGCACCGTCAGTCCCCGGTGCAGCACGAAGTCGATCCGGTCCTGCGGCTCGGGCCGCCCGCTGCCGTCCTCGTGCTCCACGTGGACCGGCGACCAGGTGTGGCCGGGCTCCCGCACGGGGTCGGGGTGGGCCTCGCGGTAGGAGTCGCGCAGGCCCGCCTCCTCGGCGGCCCTGGTCACGGGCCACTCGACGTCCGGCCAGTCCAGGTGCGAGGGCGCGTTGAAGTCACCGACCAGGACCACGGGGACCGCCTCGGTCGCGGACTCGGTGATCCGCCGCAGGATCTCCCGCATCTGCTCCAGCCGGACGCCCTCGTGGGCGATCAGCTCGGCCGCCGGGAGCCCGTCGAAGCGGGCCTCGTAGGGGCCGTACGGCGTGTAGTCGAGGTGGGCGCTCCAGACGTCCACCTCCTGGCCGCCGTCCAGCCGGACGCGCACTCCGGTGCCGCCGTAGAAGCCGACGTCCGGGTCGCCGTGGCGGGCGGTGATCGGGTAGCGGCTGATGACGCCGAGGTTCTCGCCGGCCCGGTGGTGGTGCCAGCCGAGGGCCTCGGCGAGTTCCTGTGCCGAGGTGCCGTACGTCTCCTGGAGGCCGACCACGTCCGCGCCCGTCTCGGCGATGACCTTGAGCTGCTTCTCGCGGTGGTCGTCGACCTTCGTCCCGCCGTACCAGAGGTTCCAGCTCATGACCCGCAGCTCGCGGGGCGCGACCATGGCGCGCAGCCGGGCCGGGGTCACCTCCTCCAGGCTGGTCAGGACGGTGCGTCCGGGTACGGAGTCGATCGGCGCGAGCGAGGGCACGGCGAGCACGGCACAGCCCGCGGCCTCGGCGGACGCCACACCCGTCTCGGTGTCCTCCACGGCCACACACGCGGCGGGATCGACGCCGAGGGCGTGGCAGGCAGCCAGGTAGGGGTCGGGGGCGGGCTTGGTGCGTTCGGTGTCGTCGGCCGTGACGGAGACCGCGAAGTGTTCGGCGCCGAGGGCCGCGAGGACGGTGTCGGCGACCGCGCGCGGCGACGCGGTCACGAGGGCGGTGGGGACACCCTCGCGGACCAGTTCGCCAAGGAGCCGCAGGGCACCCGGGCGGGGCACGATGCCGGTGCGGACCCGGTGCGCGAACTCCCGGTGCAGCTCGGCGGCGATCTCCCCCACCTCGGCGCCCGTGATCGCGCCCAGCCAGGCGGCGGTGTACTCGACGGGCCGGCCGAGCACCTCCGGCTGGTCGGCCCCGGTCAGCCGGCGCCCGAGCCCCTCGGCCACCTGCTCCACCGCCTCCCACCACAGCCGCTCGGTGTCCACGAGCGTGCCGTCCATGTCGAACAGGACGGCCTGGAGGGGAAGTCGGGGGGAGGTGGTGCGGAGGGTCACGGTGCTCTCTTTCACTCGGCGTAACTCAGTGGGGGGATGCGTCGGTTACTGCGTGCGCTCGGCGACCAGCACCGGGCGCTCCGGCAGGCTCACCGTCACGGCGGCGCCCGAGCCGAGCCCGGCGGCCTCGTGGGTGGGCAGGTCGGCCTTGACCTCGGTGGCGTCCGGGAGCCGGACGGTGACGCGGGTGGCGGCGCCGAGGAAGGCGGTGGCGACGACGCGGGCGGTCCCGGCCTCGTCGGCCCGTACCCGCACCGCCTCGGGCCGTACGAGCACGTCGATCTCGGTCGCGGCGGGCGCGTCCCCGTCGACCGGCAGCCGCTGTCCGAGCACCTCGGCCACGCCGGAGTCCAGCCGCCCCGGAATCCGGCTCATCGTGCCGACGAACTCGGCGACGAAGGCGGTCGCGGGCCGCCCGTACAGCTCGACGGGCGCGGCGCACTGTTCGAGCCGCCCGGCCCGCATCACGGCGACGCGGTCCGCCATGGACAGCGCCTCTTCCTGATCGTGCGTCACGAACAGCGTGGTGATGCCGAGTTCCTGCTGAAGGCGGCGGATCTCCTCGCGCAGGGTGAGTCGCACCTTGGCGTCCAGGGCGGAGAGCGGCTCGTCGAGCAGCAGCACGCGCGGACGCAGGGCGAGCGCGCGGGCCAGCGCGATGCGCTGCTGCTGGCCGCCGGAGAGCTGGTGCGGGAACCGCTCGCCCTTGTCGGCGAGACCCACGAGGTCGAGCAACTCGGCCGCGCGGGAACGCCGTTCGGCGGTACGCACCTTGCGCATCCGCAGCCCGAAGGCCACGTTGTCGAGGGCGCTGAGGTGCGGGAAGAGGCTGTAGGACTGGAAGACCATCCCCGCGTCACGCCGGTGGGCCGGGACCCGGGTGACGTCCTCGCCGTCGACCAGCACCTCGCCGGAGTCGGGGTGTTCGAACCCGGCAAGCATGCGCAGCGCGGTGGTCTTGCCGCAGCCGGAGGGGCCGAGCAGGGCGAGGAGTTCGCCGGGACGGACGGTCAGGTCGAGGCCATCGAGGGCGACGGTCGGGCCGAACTCCCGTCGCAGGCCCCGGAATTCAACGGTGGCGGCCTTGGCGTCGGCGGCCTTCTCAAGCGTGGTGACGGTCATGGTTCATCCCCGGGAGGCGGAAGCGGAACGGGAGCGCCCGCCGAGCCCGGCGAGCGAGAGGAGCAGGGCCCAGGTGACGAGCAGGCTGAGCACGGAGACGGCGACGGAGAGCTGGGCCTGCGAGCCGCCGACGCTGTAGATCCACACGGCGAAGGGCTGGAAGCCGAGCAGCTGGGCGACGGTGAACTCGCCGAGCACCAGGGCCAGCGTGAGGAAGGAGGCGTTGAGCAGCGCCCCGCGCAGATTGGGCAGCACGACCCGTACCAGCGCCTGCGGCCAGTTCGCCCCGCAGCTGCGCGCGGCCTCGACGAGGGTGCGCACGTCGACGGCGCGCAGCCCGGCGTCCAGGGCCCGGTACACGAACGGCAGCGCCATCACGACGTACGCGAGGACCAGCACGAACGGGAAGTCGGGGTTCTGGAGGGCCACGAACGTCTCGAACAGCGGGGTGCGGGAGAGGTGCTCGGGTCCCCACTTGAGGACCGTGGCGATCCCGGCGACGAAGGCGATCGGCGGGACGACCAGCGGCAGCGAGCAGATCACCTCCACCACCGGGCGCAGCCTGGGCGCGCCGAGCCGCAGCGCGACCATCGCGGGCACCATCAGCAGCAGGACCACGGCGATGGTGGCGGCGGCCAGTTCCAGCGAGAGCAGCAGGCTGGAGCCGAAGCCGTCGGCGGAGACGATCTGGCGGTACGCGTCGAAGGTGATCCCCTGGTTCGGCACGTCGACCGTGAAGATCACGGACGCGGCGAGCGGGACCAGGAAGTAGAGCCCGGCGCAGACGAGGACGACTCCGCGCCAGGGTCGTACGCGTACGGACTTGTTCGCCCCACGGGCGGGCTCAGGGACCCGAGCGGGATTGTTCAGGCTTCCAGCCATCGCGCGCTCCGTCGTTGCAGGGGCAGGTACACGGCCATGACCAGGCCCGCGATGAGGACCATGTCGAGGCTGAGGGCGAGCGCCACGTTCTCCTGGCCGACCAGGACGTTGCCGGAGATGGCGTCGGCGATCTGCAGGGTGACCAGCGGGACCGCACTGCCCACCATGGCCGCCGCGGTGGCGTACGCGGCGAAGGCGCTGCCGAAGAGCAGCACGAGGCCGCCGAGCAGGGAGGGCGTGAGGACGGGAAGGGCGATGTGCCGCCAGTACTGGATTCCGGTGGCACCGTTGTTCTGTGCGGCCTCGCGCCACTGGGAGCGCAGGCCGTCCAGGGCGGGCGTGATGGTGAGGACCATCAGCGGGATCAGGAAGTACAGGTAGACGATGACCAGGCCCCAGAAGCTGTAGAGGTTCCAGCCCTTGTCCTTCAGGCCCAGGTGCTCGGTCAGGACACCCGCGTTGCCGAGGGTGGCGACGAACGCGAAGGCCAGGGGGACGCCGCCGAAGTTGGCGAGGACGCCGGACGCGGTGAGGACCGCCTCGCGCAGGGCGCGGAAGCGGGAGGTCACCACGGCCTGGGCGAGCGGCAGTCCGAGGAGGGTCGCGATGCCCGCGGAGACCGCGGACAGCTTGACGCTGCCGATCAGGGCGGTGAGGTAGGCGCCCTGGAGCGAGTCGGTCAGGTTGGCCGTGGTGTACGAGGTGGCGCCGGTCGTCTGGTCCTTGACGGTGAAGGCGCCGTTCAGCATGGCCAGGGCGGGGATGCCGAAGGCGATCGCGACGAAGACGAGCAGCGGGAGCACGGCGAGCCAGCCGGGGGCGCGGCGCCGCCGCCGCTGGGAAGCGGCGGCGGCGGGCGTCACGTCGGCCTCGGCCTCGGTGAGGACGGTGGTCATCCGGAGACGGCCTTGCCCCAGCCCTGCGCGAGGACCGTCTTGGCCTTGGCCTGCTGGGCCTCGGTCGGGAAGCTCGGCGTGCCGGAGACCGCGGGGAGCTTGGCGGCGGCGGTCTTGTCGAGGGTGCCGGCGGTCTGCATGGCGGTCATCAGGGCCGGGCGGGCGTAGCCCTTGAGCCAGAGGTTCTGGCCCTCGGCGCTGTAGAGGTACTCCTGCCACAGGCGGGCGGCCGCCGGGTGCGGGGCGGTCTTGTTGACGGCCTGGGAGTAGTACTGGGAGAACGTGCCGTCCGAGGGGACCGTGACCGTCCAGTCGACGCCCTTCGACCTGAACTCGTCGGCGTAACCGGCGTTCAGGTAGTCCCAGTCGATGCTGATCGGGGTCTCGCCCTTCTCGACGGTGGCCGGGGTCGACTCGACGGGCGTGTAGTTGCCGTTCTTCTTCAGCTTGGCGAAGAAGTCCAGGCCGGGCTGGATGTCGTCGAACGAACCGCCGGCCGCGAGCGAGGCCGCGTACACGCCGCCGAAGGCCGAACCGGACTTGGTCGGGTTGCCGTTGAGGGCGACCTGGCCCTTGTACTCCGGCTTGAGCAGGTCCTTGAAGGTCTTCGGGCACTCCTTGACCTTCTTGGCGTCGCAGCCGATGGAGATGTAGCCGCCGTAGTCGTTGAACCAGCGGCCCTGCGCGTCCTTCTGCCCCTCGGGGATGTCGGCGAACGCGGTCACCTTGTACGGCGCGAGCAGCCCCTGCTGGGCGGCGCTGAGCGCGAACGAGCTGCCCAGGTCGAGGACGTCCGGGGCGCGGTCCTGCCCCTTCCTCGACGTCACGGCGTTGATCTCGTCCTGGCTGGAGCCGTCCGGGTTCTCCACCTCGATCTTGATGCCGTACTTCTTCTTGAAGCCGTCGATCAGGGCGCCGTAGTTGGCCCAGTCACGGGGCAGCGCGATCGCGTGCAGCGTGCCCTCCTTCTTGGCGGCCTTGACCAGGGCGTCGAGGCCGCCGAAGTCCGCGGCGGAGGTCGCGGTGGCCGCGCTCTTGCCGTCGGCGGTGGTCGACTTGTCGTCAGGGGCCGCGCCACAGGCGCTGAGGGCGAGGGCGGCGGCGACGGCGAGGCCGCCGGTGAGGACGGCGGTCCTCGGCAGGAACACGGTCACGGTCTCTCCAGGAGTACGCACGAGGGTTTGAGTAGTGCGGCGAACTTGTCTGAACAAGTTGGCCTCAGTAGGCCCGTCGCTGGTGTCCTGTTCGTAAACACTGGCGAAACGCTGGACCCTGATTCCCTGCACAATCCCGGGGCGCGCAGATCACCGTCCGATCTCGATTAGGCTGGTCACGCTGTGCACAGCAGTCGAATCAGAGGGGAAGCATGCCGGCGCGACACGAGGAGATCGCCGACGAGCTGCGGCGCGCCATCGACCGCGAGGAGTACACGGTGGGCAGTCTGCTGCCCGCGGAGACGGACCTCGCGGCCCAGTACGGCGTGGCACGCGGCACGGTCCGCCAGGCCGTCGCGGCCCTGACCGCCGAGGGCCTCATCGGCTCCCGCCAGGGCGCCCGCCGGGTGGTCCTCGCCAGCCGCCGCAGCCAGAGCTTCGCCGAACTGCGCAGTTTCGCCCAGTGGGCCCGCGCGATGGGCCGGGAGGCGACGGGACACGTCGTCGAGCAGGAGCACCGCCCGGCGACCACGGAGGACGCCGTACGCCTCCAACTCCCCGAGCAGACACCGGTGTTGCACGTCCTGCGGGTCCGCGGACTGGACGGCGAGCCGGTCCTCCTGGAGCGGACCGTGTACGCGGACTGGATCTCCCCCGCCGTCGAGGCCATCGAGCCCGACTGCCCCTCGGTCACCCAGCGGCTCTACGAGGACACCGGCCTGGTCTTCGCCTACGGCGAGCACGTCATCGACGCGGTGGCGGCGGGCGCCCAGGACGCCGACCTCCTCGGCGTCCGCCGCACCAGTCCCCTCCTGAGGGTCCGCCGCGTCACCACCACCCGCGAAGGCCGCCCGGTGGAATGGTCCGACGACCGCTACCGCTCGGACGCGGTGAGCTTCAGCGTCCACAACTCCATCGGCAACAACGCGCTGGCCCGCAAAACAGCGGAGTGAGCTGGAGCGCCCCGAAAGGGGCGCGGGGAACTGCGCGACCAGCCACAGCCAACCCGCACACCGCACCCCAGCGGGGCGCCTACGTGGGCGACCCGGACGAAAACCGCCGCAGCAACGGAGACAACACCAGCACCGACTTGGTCCGTTCAACGAACGGCTCCCCGGCGATGCGCTCCAGCACCCGCTCGAAATGCCGCATGTCAGAGGCGAACACCTGCACCACCGCATCCGCCTCACCGGTGACGGTGGAAGCGGCCACCACCTCCTGATACCGCTCCAGCCCCCGCTGAATGGTCTCCGGCGAGGTGTTCCGGCGGCAGTAGATCTCGACGAACCCCTCCGTCTCCCACCCCAGCGCCGCCGGATCCACCCGCACGGTGAACCCGGTGATGGCCCCCGTGGCCCGCAGCCGGTCCACCCGGCGCTTCACGGCGGGCGCGGACAGGCCGACCAGTTGCCCGATGTCGGCGTAGGAGCGGCGGGCGTCCTCGGCGAGGGCGTGCACGATGCGTTCGTCGAGATCGTTCAGCACTGCGGGTGTGTCACTTTTCTGATGGCGCGAGACGGGAGCGGCGGTAGCCGTAACTGAAGTAGAACACGAGCCCGGCGGCCATCCAGACTCCGAAGACCACCCAGGTGACGGCCGAGAGGCTGCCCATCATCCACACGCACAGGGCGAAGCCGATCGCGGGCAGCACCGGCGACAACGGCACCCGGAAGGTGCGCCGCATCTCCGGGCGCGTCCGGCGCAGCACCACGACGGCCACATTGACCAGCGCGAAGGCGAAGAGGGTGCCGATGCTGGTGGCGTCGGCGAGCTGGCCGAGCGGGATCGCGGCGGCGAGGACACCGCAGAACAGCGAGACGATCACGGTATTGGCGCGGGGCGCGCCGGTCTTCGGGTGGACGCGCGAGAACACCTTGGGCACGAGCCCGTCGCGGGACATGGCGAACAGGATGCGGGTCTGGCCGTAGAGCACGGTCAGGACGACGCTGGCGATGGCGATGACGGCACCGGCGGCGAGCAGCGTGCCCCAGAAGGTCTGCCCGGTGACGTTCTTCATGATCTCGGCGAGCGCGGCCTCCGAGTCGTTGAACTTCCGCCAGGGCTTGGCGCCGACGGCGACGGCCGCGACGACGACGTACAGCGCCGTCACGATGACCAGCGAGAGCATGATCGCGCGCGGCAGGTCGCGCTGCGGGTTCTTGGCCTCCTCACCCGCGGTGGAGGCGGCGTCGAAGCCGATGTACGAGAAGAACAGCGTGGCACCGGCGGCGCTGACGCCCGCCATGCCGAGCGGCATGAAGTGCTCGTAGTTGCCGGACTTGAAGCCCTGGATGCCGATCGCACAGAACAGCAGCAGCGCGACGATCTTCACGGCCACCATGATCGTGTTGGCGCGTGCGGACTCCCTGGCGCCACCGAGCAGGAAGGCCATGGCGAGCATCACGACGATCAGGGCGGGCAGGTTGAAGACGCCGCCGTCGCCGGGGGGTGCGGAGAGCGCGTTCGGGATGGTGACGCCGATCGTGCCGTCGAGCAGTTCGTTGAGGTACTCGCCCCAGCCGACCGCGACGGCGGCCACCGACACGCCGTACTCCAGGACCAGACACCAGCCGCAGATCCAGGCGATCAGCTCACCCATCGTTGCGTACGCATACGAGTACGAGGAGCCGGCGACCGGGATGGTGCCGGCCAGCTCGGCGTACGAGAGGGCCGAGAAGAGCGCCGTGAGGCCGGCGATCACGAAGGAGAGGGTGACCGCGGGTCCGGCCTTGGGGACGGCCTCGCCGAGGACCACGAAGATGCCGGTACCGAGGGTGGCGCCGATGCTGATCATGGTGAGCTGCCACAGCCCGAGGGAGCGCCTGAGCGAGCCTCCCTCGCCCTGGCCGCCCTCGGCCACCAGGCGTTCCACGGGCTTGCGGCGCATGAGGCGCGCGCCGACACCCGGGGACGGTGCGGCGGACTCTGTGCGGGACTGCGGGGGTGCGCCTTGATCGAGCACGCGGTGGCTCCTTCATCGCTGCCGGTCGATACGGCGGGAACCGGCGGCACCCCTGGCAGCGGGGACCCACCGAGCGGGGTCCCCGCCACGCCGTGTACAGCGCTTGACCCTATGAGCCCGGGCTTCACGGGCGTAATGCGGCAACCTTGCGCATCTCCGCAAGATCGTTGCGTTCATCGCACCTCGGCGCGTGTTCGTTGCGCGGGGCCTTTCGATGGTTGCGCACGCCCTCGCACGGCGATCCGCGGCAGGTACGCCGACGGCCCCCGTGGGCGCGCCACGGGGGCCGTACGACGGTGGAAGGGGTCAGCTCCAGCTGGCGTGCAGGGGCTTGCCCTCCGCGTAGCCGGCCGCGCTCTGGATGCCGACGATCGCGTTCTCGGCGAACTCCTCCAGGGAATTGGCGCCCGCGTAGGTGCAGGAGGAGCGGACGCCCGCGATGATCGAGTCGATCAGGTCCTCGACGCCCGGGCGGCCCGGGTCGAGGAACATCCGCGAGGTGGAGATGCCCTCCTCGAAGAGGGCCTTGCGGGCGCGGTCGTACGCCGACTCCTCGCTCGTGCGGTTGCGGACCGCGCGCGCGGACGCCATGCCGAACGACTCCTTGTACAGGCGCCCGTCGGCGTCCTGCTGGAGGTCACCCGGGGACTCGTACGTCCCCGCGAACCAGGAACCGACCATCACGTTGGACGCGCCCGCGGCCAGCGCCATGGCCACGTCGCGCGGGTGACGGACGCCGCCGTCGGCCCACACGTGCTTGCCGTACTTCTTCGCCTCGGCGGCGCACTCGAGGACGGCCGAGAACTGCGGTCGGCCGACGCCGGTCATCATGCGGGTGGTGCACATGGCGCCGGGGCCGACGCCGACCTTGATGATGTCCGCGCCCGCGTCGATGAGGTCCTTGACGCCCTCGGCGGCGACGATGTTGCCCGCGACGATCGGGACCTGCGGGTCGAGCGCGCGCACGGTCCTGATCGCGCTGATCATCGACTCCTGGTGGCCGTGCGCGGTGTCGATGACGAGCGTGTCGACGCCCGCGTCGAGGAGCTGCTTGGCCTTGCCCGCGACATCGCCGTTGATGCCCACGGCGGCCGCGATGCGCAGCTTGCCGTCGGCGTCGGTGGCCGGGGTGTAGAGCGTGGCGCGCAGGGCGCCCTTGCGGGTGAGGATGCCGGCGAGCTTGCCCTCGGCGTCCACGGCCGGGGCGTAGCGGCGGTTGGCGCCGTCCAGCTTGTTGAACGCCTCGCGCGGCTCGATGCCGGCGTCGAGGAGCAGCAGGTCCCGGGACATGACCTCGGCCAGCTGTGTGAACCGGTCCACGCCGGTGAGGTCGGCGTCGGTGACCACACCGATCGGACGGCCGTCCTCGTCGACGACGACGCCCGCGTTGTGGGCGCGCTTGGGCAGCAGCGCCAGCGCGTCGGCGACGGTCTGGTGGGGGGCCAGGACGATGGGGGTGTCGAGCACCAGGTGGCGTCCCTTGACCCAGGAGACGACCTCGGTGACGACCTCGATCGGAATGTCCTGCGGGATGACCACGAGACCACCCCGGCGGGCGACGGTCTCGGCCATGCGGCGGCCCGCGATCGCGGTCATGTTGGCGACGACCAGGGGGATCGTGGTGCCCGTGCCGTCCGGGGCACTGAGGTCCACGCCCTGCCGGGAACCCACCGCGGAGCGGCTGGGGACCATGAAGACGTCGTCGTACGTCAGGTCGTACGGAGGCTGGATGTCGTTGAGGAAACGCACGTGCTGCACATCCCAGTCGATCAGAGGTGGCCCCCGGACAGGTCAGCCAGGGGGAAGAGCACGTACTTCATTGTCCCATGGAGACCTGTATGTGATGCCCGGACAGATCATCCAGGCTGGTCAGGGGGCAGTTGGTCGGATCCTCCAAGGGAGAGGACGACCGACAGCGTGGCGTGGTGCTCCTGGTAGTGCCCGGTGGCCGATTCCAGCACCTCCTGGGCGATCTCCCACTCGTCGGGGCGGGCCTTGGCGTAGTACCGCCAGCCGCTCACCAGGATGACGCGGCCCGGGCTGGCGGGCCCCCAGTCGGGGTCGCCCAGGCAGTCCGCGAGGGCGTCCCAGTTCCGGCCGAACCATTCGGGCAGGTCCAGGGCGCGGACGCAGCGTTCCATGAAGGCCGCCTTGTCCGAGACTCCGGTGAGGTCGAGGACGCTGACCTGCCATCCGACCGCACGCGCCGCGCGGAACACCTCCGCCAACGGGCCGTCCGTCATCTCAGCACCGCCCTGAACGACTTGTAGTGATCATCGGTGTAGTAGATCTCACCGCCCTGCCCGGTGACAATGCGACGGGCTCCCCGATCCTGTGCGCCGGGGGTTTTGACCGTGTACTCGTGGTAATAGCCGCGCTGGTGCTTGGGCAGCATGCCCTCGAAGTTCCCGAAGACGATGCCGTCCCTGGTGTACGGGAAGGGGCCGCCCTTGTCGATGAGGGCGAGCGTCGTGCGGGCCTCGGCGGGAAGCCTGGCCGCGTCGGCCGTCCCCATCCCGTGGGCCCAGGACGGAACCGTCGAACGGGCCGCCGACGGGGCTCCCGTCACCGCACCCGTACCGGGCGACTCCGTCGACGAGCAGCCCGTCAGGAGCACGCCGAAACACAGAAACAGGCCCACGAGCGCCCGGGGCACCCACCGCACCACCACCATGCCGCCGATGCTGCCACGCCCCCCTCCGCGCGGCGCGCCGATACCCCGAAGCGCCTCGCCTCCTATCGGGTCACGGACCGTCCGGGTCCGCCCGGTTCAGGGCGGGGCGGGGAGTCGTGCCCGCTGTCATGAGGTAGTCCGCTGCGGACGTGTCCGTGACCAGGCTGGTGACGAGCCCGGACCGCAGCACCGCGTCGATGGCGGCGGCCTTGCGCTGTCCGCCCGCGATCGCCACGACCTCGGGGATGCGCCGCAGCCGGTCGGCCTCGACGGTGATGCACCGCTCGCCCAGGTCACGGCCGACCCGCCGCCCCTCGGCGTCGAAGAGGTGCGCGGACATCTCGGCGGCGACACCGAGAGTGGCGTAGTGGGCGCGCTCCTCCTCGGTGAGCATGTCGTGCACCGTCGAGATGCCGGGCTCCCAGGAGCCGATCGACACGCAGGCGACCGTGACCTTGTCGAAGTACTCGAAGGCACGGGCGATCCCGGTCTGGCTGCGCAGCGCGGCCGCGGTGGCCGCGTCGGGCAGCAGCATCGGCGCGTAGATGGGGTGGGCGTCGCCGCCCGACACCTGCGCGGCGCGGCGTACCGCCTCCACCGACCCGCGCTCCGCGGTCCCGGCGTCGTACACGCCCGTCAGCTGCACCACCGTGCACGGCGGGAGCCGGTCGAGCGCCGCCGCCATGTGGATGGTGGAGCGGCCCCAGGCCAGGCCCAGCACATCGCCCTCGTTGACCAGCTCACCGAGCAGGTCGGCGGCGACTTCACCGAGGTTCTCGGGGTCGGGCGACTCCTCGGCATCCGCCGGGGACTCGACCACGACGGCGTGCCGCAGGCCGTAGCGGGCGCGCAGCGCGTCGGAGCGCTCCGCGTCCAGCTCGGCGGGCACCCGGATCTCGATCCGCACGAGATCCCGTTCGAGCGCGGTCTCCAGGACCCGGGCCACCTTGAAGCGGCTGACGCCGAACTCCTCGGCGATCTGGATCTTGGATTTGCCCTCGAGGTAGAAGCGGCGGGCCATGGCCGCCGCCTGCACCAGCTCAGCGGGTCCCATCCGCATGGCTGACCGGCCCGCCGACATACCCGACACGGCGATCTCCTCACTGCTGTTCACACTCTGGATTCGCCGTTCATCCTTGCAGATCCGGCGTACTTGATCAGCCCTGATGGGCGGCGTTCACGTTCCCTTTGGTCAGTGGTCGCACGCCCACGCCGCATGGGCCGTCGCGCCCTGAGCCTGGGTGCGCAATGCATGTACCGCCTGGGCCGGATCCGCGGCCCCGTACACGGCCGAACCGGCGACGAAGACGTCCGCGCCCGCCTCCGCGCACCGCTCGATGGTGGACGCCGACACACCGCCGTCGACCTGAAGCCAGAGCTCGAGGCCGTGCTTGCTGATCAACTCTCGGGTGCGGCGGATCTTCGGCAGCATGATGTCCAGGAACGCCTGGCCGCCGAAACCGGGCTCGACCGTCATGATCAGCAGCATGTCGAGCTCGGGAAGCAGGTCCTCGTACGGCTCGATGGGGGTCGCGGGCTTGAGCGCCATGGAGGCGCGGGCGCCCTTGGCCCGGATCTCGCGGGCGAGCCGCACCGGCGCGGCGGCCGCCTCGACGTGGAAGGTGACGGAACCGGCACCCGCTTCGACGTACTGGGGTGCCCACCGATCGGGGTCCGCGATCATCAGATGGCAGTCCAGCGGCGTGTCCGTCGCACGGGCCAGGGACTCTACGACCGGCACACCGAGCGTGAGGTTCGGGACGAAATGGTTGTCCATGACGTCGACATGGAGCCAGTCCGCGCCCTCCACCGCCTGTGCCTCCTGGGCAAGACGGGCGAAGTCCGCGGACAGAATGCTGGGGTTGATCTGCACGGCCATGCCCCAAGCCTGCCATGCCCCAGGCCGGTTGCTCTCCTCGGTCCGGCTCCTGGACCGTACCTGAGACATACCGGCGCGCTACCTGCGCCCTACACGCGCCGTGCCCGAGCCGCAGCCGGGCGGCACCAGAGCGGCACCAGGACCGTTGCGCGGGTGTCGCGCCCCGCACGGTCCGGGTGCCGCCGGGTTCTTCAGCCGCGGGCGAAGGCCAGCAGGTCGGCGTCGAAGACGTCCTTGAACGGGGCGACCATCGACAGGCCGTGCGGGGCACCCGGGTACACCTTCAGCGTGGCGTCCTTGACGATTTTCGAGGACTTCTCCGCGGCCGCGACGATGGGCACGATCTGGTCGTCGTCGCCGTGCGCGATCAGGGTGGGGACGTCGAACCGCTTCAGGTCCTCGGTGAGGTCGGTCTCGGAGAACGCCTTGACGCAGTCGTACGAGCCCTTGATCCCCACCTGCAGGGACCACAGCCAGAACGCGTCCCGCGTGCCCTGGGACACCTGCGAACCGGGCCGGTTGGCGCCGTAGAAGGGCGCGCTCAGGTCCTCGTAGAACTGCGAGCGGTCGGTCGCGACGCCCTTGCGGATCTCGTCGAAGACCTCCAACGGCAGCCCCTCGGGGTTCGCTTCCGTCTTGAGCATCAGCGGCGGGATCGCACCGAGGAGGACGGCCTTGGCGACCCGTCCCGTGCCGTGGCGGCCGATGTAGCGCGTCACCTCGCCGCCACCGGTGGAGTGGCCGACCAGGATCACCTCGCGCAGATCGAGGGCCTCGATCAACTGCGCGAGGTCGTCCGCGTACGTGTCCAGGTCGTTTCCGTCCCACGGTTGACCCGAGCGTCCGTGGCCGCGGCGGTCGTGCGCGATCGCACGGAAGCCGTTTTCGGCCATCATGCGGACCTGGGGGTCCCAGGCGTCGGCGTTCAGCGGCCAGCCATGGCTGAACACGACCGGCTGCCCCGTACCCCAGTCCTTGTAATAGATTTCCGTGTCATCCTTCGTGGAAATGAAAGGCATGGCATATTTCTTTCGATCGAGTTACGTGCGTGATCCCTGATCGGCTGAAATGCATGACGGGAAATTCACGCTACCCGACACGCCGCTCGTCCGCGCGGTACGCCTCCAGCAGGCGGAGCCACACCTCACTCGCGGTGGGGTAGCTGGGCACGACATGCCACAGCACGCGAAGCGGCACTCTCGCGACGATGGCCGTCGTGGCGGAGTGGACGAGTTCGGCGACGCCCGTGCCGACGAACGTCGCGCCCACCACCGTGTCGGTACCCCGGTCGACGACCAGTTTGGCGCGCCCGAGGTAGTCCTCGCGCCGCACATAGGTGCCGGCCAGCGCGGCCATGTCGTACTCGACCGTCGCCACGTCGAGTCCTGCCGCGCGCGCCTCCCGCTCGGTCATGCCGGCCGATCCCACCTCCGGGTCGGTGAAGGTCACCTGCGGGTTGCCCCGATGTCCGTCGGCGGAGCCCGGCACGCCGCTCCCCGCTCCGTCCAACCGCCCTTGCGTGGCACGGGTGGCGATCACCTCACCGGCGATCCGCGCCTGGTACTTGCCCATGTGGGTCAGCAGCGCGCGTCCGCAGACATCACCGACCGCGTACAGCCAGTGCCCGTCCACCGCCCGTACGGCCTGCTCGTCGTCGACCTCCAGAAAGCCGCCGTCGGGGCATCCCACCGACGACAGGCCGATGTCCTGGGTGTTCGGCGTACGGCCGGTGGCGAGCACCAGTTCGTCGGCGACGAGCGTGCTCCCGTCGTCCAGCAGGACGGTGACCTCGCCGCCGTGCGCCAGCCCGACTCCCGTGTCGCGGGGATCGTCGCGCCGCACCTCGGTGATCGACCTGCCGGGAAGCAGCCGCACCCCCGCGGCCGTCAACCGGTCACCCACCATGTTCCCGGCGAAGGGCTCCGCCCGGGCCAGCAGGCCGGGGCGCCGGTACACGACGCTCAACTCCTCTACGCCCAGCGGCTTCAGCCAGGTCGCCGCCTCGCACGCGACCACCCCACCCCCCAGCACCACGACCCGGTGTGGCACCTCGTGCAGATTGGTGACGTCGCGGGACGTCCAGGGGCGTGCCTCGCTCATGCCGGGGATCGTCGGCACGGTGGTGCAGGAGCCCGTGTCGATCACCACCGCGTGCCGTGCGGTCAGCACCCGGGTGCCGTCGGCCGCCGTTTCCACCGCCACCGCGCGCTCCCCGGCGAGCCGCCCGTACCCGCGCACGACATCGATGCCGACGCCGAGCGCCCAGCCGATCTGCGAGGAGTCGTCGAGGCCGTGCACGACGGTGTCCCGGCGGGCCAGTACCGCCCGCACGTCCAGCTCGCGCCCGGTCAACAGCGAGGACACACCCGGCACATGCCGTCCGCCGTCCAGCACCTCGGCCGGGCGCAACAGGGCCTTGCTGGGCATGCAGGCCCAGTACGAGCACTCGCCGCCCAGCAACTCCGCCTCGACCAGCACCGCGTCCAGACCGGAGAACTGCGTGGCGTACTGGGCCGCGTTCTCCCCGGCCGCCGCGCCGCCCAGGACGATGACGTCCCACTCGGAACGATCGGGATCCACACGCGCTGCCATCATTCACGCCCTCGAATACGAGAATGGTGAACTCGGAGGATCAGGCGATGGCTCTCATATTGCGCTCGGACGGGGTTTACCACGCCTCGCCCTACTCCGCTTCGGCCTTTTCTCCGAATACGAGAAAGGGTACGCCTTCGGGCTGTTATCGGCGCTGGAAGAGGTCACGCCGTCCGGCGGATCAGCGCCAGATACATGGCGTCCGTACCGTGCAGATGCGGCCACAGCTGTACGTCGGGGCCGTCGCCCAGCGCCGGTACGCCGGGCAGGAGCGGGCGGGCGTCGAGGAGTTCGGCTGAGCCCGTGTCGTAGTGCTTGAGGACGTCGTCCACGACCGCGCGGGTCTCGGCGAGGTGCGGCGAGCAGGTCGCGTACCCGACGACGCCACCGATCCGTACGGAGTCCAGCGCCGTCCGCAACAGCCCGCGCTGGAGGGGCGCGAAGCCGTCCAGGTCCTCGGGACGGCGCCGCCAGCGGGCCTCGGGACGGCGGCGCAGGGCGCCAAGACCCGTACAGGGCACGTCCATGAGCACCCGGTCGAAGGTGCCGGGCAGCCACGGCGGACGGGTGCCGTCGGCGGCGATGACCTGGTACGGGCCGGGATTGCCCGCGAGCGCCTTCGCCACCAGACCCGCCCGGTGCGGCTGCTTCTCCGCGGCGAGCAGCGCGGCGCCGCGCTCGGCGGCCAGTCCGGCGAGCATGGCGGCCTTGCCGCCGGGGCCCGCGCAGCCGTCCAGCCACGCCTTGTCGGGACCGTCGAGCGGCGCGTTCGCGAGAGCGAGCGCCACCAGCTGGCTGCCCTCGTCCTGGACGCCCGCACGCCCCTCCCGTACGGCGTCGATGGCACCGGGCTCGCCGCCCTCGCTGAGCCGCACGGCGTACGGCGACCAGCGTCCCGGCAGCGCGGACTCCTCCCCGAGTACGCCGAGGAGTTCGTCGGCGGTGGAACGTCCGGGCCGCGCCACGAGCGTCACCTCGGGCCGCTCGTTGTCGGCCTCCAGCAGGTCCTCGATCCCGGCACGGCCGCCGCCCAGCGCGTCCCACAGCGCCGAGACGACCCAGCGCGGGTGCGAGTGCACGACGGCGAGGTGGTCCTCGGGGTCCTCGTCGTAGGGCGGCGCGACCTGCTCCAGCCAGGCGTCGAGGTCCTGCCGGGCGACCTTGCGCAGCACGGCGTTGACGAACTTGGCGCGCCCGTCGCCGAGTACGACGCGGGCGAGTTCGACGGAGGCGGACACGGCGGCGTGCGTCGGGATGCGCGTCCCGAGCAGTTGGTGCACGCCGAGGCTGAGCACATCGAGCACGGGCGGATCGACTTCTCGCAGGGGCCGGTCCACACAGGCCGCGATGACGGCGTCGTACGTCCCCTGCCGGCGCAGCGTCCCGTACACCAGCTCGGTGGCCAGGGCCGCGTCCCGCGCGTCGAACTTTTCCGGTCCCTCCTTCTCGCGCGCCTTCCGCAGCAGCGGCGGCAGCACGAGGTTCGCGTACGCGTCGCGCTCGTCCACGGCCCGCAGCGCCTCGAAGGCGAGCATGCGGACCGGGTCCTTCTGGGGGCGGCGGTAGGGCTTGCCGGGCTTGCGCGGCCCGCGGGACTGCTCAGTCACGAAAAAGGTGCTCCGGATCCTGGATGGTTCGACCCCTCCAGCCTACTTCCGGACGGACGTCGTCGGCCGGACGGCCCACGTCTGCTGGTCGCCGGGCCCACCCCTCAGCCGCCCGGGATCATCAGTCCCGTCTCGTACACGATCCTGACCGCCTGGGCCCGGCTGTCCAGGCCGAGCTGGGTCATGGTGCGGTTGAGGTGGGTCTTGACGGTGGCCTCGCTGATGCCGAGGCGGTGGGCGATCTCCAGGTGGGACAGGCCCCGGGCGGTCAGCTTCAGCACCTCGACCTCGCGTCGCGCGAGGTCAGCACGCCCAGGTCAGGTGGCGCGGCGTCCCGCGCGGGCCCGTGCTGCCGGGCGAAGGCCTCGATCAGGCGACGGGTGATGCTGGGCGCGAACAGGGCGTCGCCGCCGTCGACCGCGCGCCGGGCCCGCTCGGTCTGCTCCTCGCGCAGTGTGCGGATGAGTTCGGCGGAGTGCCGGGTCAGGGTGCCGAACCGGACCAGCACCGAGCAGTACAGCAGCGCCTGCCCCACAACGACCGCCATCGACGGGCTGTGGCCGACCACTCCGCCGTAGCCCCGGACGGCGACCGCACAGGCCACCCCGGTCATGGCGAGCGCGATCAGTGTGCCGACGACGCACGGCCGGGGCGTCCTCAGGCGCATCGCCGCAGCCTGGCTCCGGACCTCGGATGGTGCGTCAACTTCATGAGTCACCACGGGAGTTGTACAACCTCAGCGGGAGTTCCACCCGCCGCGGGACGCGGCGGCCGTGGCACCGCTCCTACCGTCAGGCACAGCGGCACCGCCGATCGAGCGGAGCCACACGGCCCGTGAGCGGTTCGCGGTTCCCGGCCGAAGACCCGGCCCAGGACCTGAAGGGGCCCGCATGACCCGGGGACCACGTCCCAGGCGGCGGCCGCGGACTTCCAGCGGCTGGCCGACAAGTACTACGGGGTCACCCTCACGGTGGACGTACGACCGCGCGTCAGGCCCCGAGCCGCTCCCCGGAGGCGATGCGCACCCCACGGGCCCAGTCGGCCGCGCGCATCGGCTTCTTGCCCTGGGCCTGGACCCAGAGCAGTTCCACGGCGTACGAGCCGGTCCCGACGTACACGTTGTTCTTGCCCACGGACAGTTCGCCCGGGGCGAGGTCGGTGCGCTCGGGCACGGGTGTGGCGTGGATGAGCTTGAGCCGCTCGCCACGGAAGGCGGTCCAGGCGCCGGGCGCGGGCGTGCACCCGCGCACCATCCGGTCGACGCGCAGCGCCGGTGCCGACCAGTCGACGTGGGCGTTCTCGACGGTGATCTTCGGCGCCAGGGTGATGCCGTCGGCAGGCTGCGGTACGGCCTTCAAGGTGCCGTCCTCGATGCCGTCCATGGTCGCGACGAGCAGGCCGGCGCCGGCGAAGGCGAGCCGGGTGAGCAGGTCCCCGCTGGTGTCGGTGCGCCGGATCTCCTCGGTGACGGTCCCGTACACCGGCCCCGAGTCGAGCCCCTCCTCGATGAGGAAGGTGGAGGCACCGGTGATCTCGTCCCCCGCCATGACCGCGTGCTGCACGGGGGCGGCGCCGCGCCAGGCGGGCAGCAGGGAGAAGTGCAGATTGACCCATCCGTGGGCCGGCACGTCGAGGGCGACCCGGGGCAGCAGCGCCCCGTACGCCACCACGGGGCAGGCGTCGGGCCCGATCTCCCTCAGCCGGGCCAGAAAGTCCTCGTCCCGCGGCTTGACCGGCTTCAGCACCTCGATGCCGGCCTCCTCCGCCCGCTCGGCGACCGGACTCGCGACAAGCCGCCGTCCCCGGCCGGCGGGCGCGTCGGGCCGCGTGACCACGGCGGCGACCTCGTGCCGCCCGGAGGAGATCAAGGCGTCGAGTGCGGGAACGGCGACCTCGGGGGTACCTGCGAAGACGAGCTTCATGGGTGGCGGCTGGCCTCTCGGGCGGGAACGCTTCAGGGCCCTGCACACCCGCCGGTCCGGACGGGGTACGGGGCAGCGCACCAGTCTATGCGGCGCGACGGCCCGGCGGCCCGGGGGTTCGACGGGCGGCACGTCGAACATACGAACAGGCGCCTAAGGCCGAGGCGAGACAACGGCGCACCGGGGGCGTACGCCCCCGGACGCGCCCTGTGCATATGCCCTTACGCCCCCGCAGCGTGACCACTCACCCGCAAACGCGTTGGTCAAGAGAGAGTTGACCACAACGGGCCGCGATCGCGGCCCGATCCTTTTCAACGCCGGTTCGAGAGGCTTGTTCATGGCCGACCACGCAACCCACGACGCCCAGGCTCGGGCAAGCCTGCACTTGCTGGTGCGGGACATCGAGCGGGTCCGCCGGCAGGTGGACGCACTGCGCACGCTCACCGCACAACTGGGCAATGTCTACCGCCCGCGCCGCTCCGGCCCCTCCGCGGGCTTCGTCGTCTACGGACGCGCCCCCGCCCCGACCGTCCGCCTCGCCCAGGAGCTGCGGGACAGCGTCGAGACCCTGGTCACGGCCGCCGTGGACTTCGACCGCTCCCTGGGCTTCTCCTGGGACGCGGTGGGCTCCGCCCTCGGGGTCACCAAGCAGGCGGTGCACCGCCGTTACGGCGCCCGCCGCGCCGCCGCGCAGGCCGCCGCCGAGGCCGAGCGCTCCACGGAGACCTCGGGCACCCGCACGGTCGCCGTCAACACGGGTATCCCCACGGTGCCGACGGTCCCCGCCGCCCGCTCCATGCCGACCCAGCCGACCGCGGGCAGCCCCACCCTCCGCGACGAGGTCAGGTCCACGGCGTTCCCGGGCCCCCGCAACGGCTGACCCCACCTCTCGCCTGCCTCCCGGCACCATCGAAGCCGGGAGGCGGCCCAGGTCGGGGCAGCCCGGACGGGGGGCGGACCGACGCTCGTCATCCGATGTCCGGCGGATCGATCCGAATCCGTACGGGCTCACTCCCGCCCCGCGCCATCCGCGCCGCCTGGGCGGCCTTCAGCGCGGCCGCCAGCGCCGCCCCGCTCCCCGGCGGCACCCGAACGAGCGCCCGCTCCCACTGCTCCCCCGGCGGCGGCGCCCCCACCCGCCGCGGTCCCCCGGCCTGTGTGACGGGCAGCGGCACCGGCCCCAGCACCTCCGCATCGCCCGGAAGCCCGACCACGGCCAGGAACCCGGTGAGCGCCTCCGCCGTACCCGACACCGCCGCCATCCGGGACACCGGCGGGAACCCGAGCTCGGCCCGCTCGGCGAGCTCCCGCACCGCGTGCCCGACGGGATCCCACCGTACGAGTGCCTGCACGGGCCGCAGGGTCGGCTCCGCGACGACCACGACCGTGCCCCCCGCCCCCTGCCCGCGGACCAGCGCCGCCGCACCGATCCACCGTCGCAGCGCGTCCTCGCCGGCCCGCAGATCGGGCCGCGACAGCATCGTCCAGCCGTCGAGCAGCAACGCGGCCGCGTACCCGCCCTCGGCGACGGGCTCGGCCCCCGGCGTGCTCACGACGAGCGCGGGCGCACCCGGGACCGTGTCGAGCACCTGCTCGCGTCCCGACGTCCGCACGGGCACGGCCGGAAACGCCCGCCCCAGCTCCTCCGCGGTCCGCCGCGCGCCCACGACCTGGGCCCGCAGCCGGAACCCACCGCACTCGGGACAGTGCCAGGCCGCCTCGTCCCGCCCGCACCAGGTGCACAGCAGTGCCCCGGCGTCCCGCGCCTCCAGCGGTCCCGCGCAGTGCCGGCAGCGAGCCGGAGCCCGGCACTGCGCACAGGCCATCCGTGGTACGTACCCGCGCCGCGGGACCTGCACCAGTACGGGCCCGTGCCGCAGGCCGTCCCTCACCACCTGCCAGGCGAGGGTCGGCAGCCGGGCGGCCCGCGCCGCCTCGTCCCGCGCGAGGTCCCCGTCCCCCACGGTCCGCACGAGCGGCGCGCTCGCCCGCACCTGCTCCCGCTCGGCGACCAGCGGCAGCGCCCACCCGCTCTCGACCAGCTGTGCCGCCTCCACCGTGCAGCCCCAACTCCCCAGCAGGAAGGCGCACTTGTCATGGGCGGCCCGCAGCAGCAGCACTTCCCGGGCATGCGGCTGCGGCGCGTGCTGCTCGCTGTGGCTGTCGTCGCCGTCGTCCCAGATGACGACGAGTCCCAGATCCCGTACGGGCGCGAACATGGCGGCCCGGGTCCCCACGACGGCTCGTACGGACCCACGCCGCACGGCCAGCCACTCGCGGTAGCGCTTCTCGGGGCCGGCCTCGGCCGTGAGCACCGCGTGCTGCCCCTCTCCCAGCACGGCGGACAGCGCGGCGTCCACGCGTGTGACGGCCCGGCCGTCCGGCACGACGACGAGCGCGCCCCGCCCCGAGGCGAGCGTCGCGCCCACGGCTCTGGCGATCTCCTCGGCCCAGCCGGGCCCCGGCAACGCGCTCCACACGGCCCGCGGTGCCCCACCCGCGGCGAGCGACTCGAGAAAGGCGGCCCCCCGCCCGTATCGCGTCCAGGAACCGGTCTCGGGTATGCCGGGCGGAGGAAGCGGCGCGGGGGAGGGCTTCTGCTCGGCCCGCGCGTTGCGCGGCGGGACCGCGAGCTGCAGCACGTCGGCGAGGCTCCCCGCGTACCGGTCGGCGACGGCGCGCGCGAGTCCCAGCAGCTCGGGCCCGAGCACGGGCTCGGGCGACACGACCTGGGCGAGCGCGGCGAGCGGCCCGGAGTAGTCGGATTCGGCGAGCCGCTCGACGAGGAACCCGTCGATCAGCCCGCCGCCCTCACGGCGGCCCTCCCGCACCCGGTGCCGCCCGGCCCCGAACCGCACCCGGACCCGCACGCCCGGCTGTGCCTCGGCGTCCAGCTCCGCGGGCACGGCGTAGTCGAAATACCGGTCGAGGTGCAGCACACCCTTGTCGACGAGGACCCGTGCGACAGGCAGCTCCTCGGCGAGCTTGGCCCCCCGCCACGTGCGCGGCTTCGCCTTGGGCGCCCTGGCCTGCCGCACCCCTTCCCGAATCAGCGCAAGCTGCTCGGGCGGCGCACCCTCCGCGCCGCCCTCACCCCACCCGTTCGCGCTGCTCACAGCAACATTCCTACCAGACCCCACTGACACCGCCGCGCGCCCGAGATCAGGCCGGCCACGGATCACGAACGCCCCGAGGGCGCTTCTGCCATGGACCACTCGGCCATACCGGTCCCAGGACCGGCAGCAGGATTCGAACCTGCGAGGGGATCACACCCCGGAAGTACCCGTGACCATCGCACCGGACGCCACGACGTCAGTTCTCCCGAGTTCCAAGCGGCAGCGGACCATGATCCAGAATCACCGCGCGCCCTGGGCGCACTCCACCGAAGTAACCGCGGCCATCGCACCGGGAGACCCCGACCCTACGAACCCCCGCCCCACCCGCACCACCGATTTACCCGCCCGCCGCGCCCGGCCCCTCGCTGACTCCCGCCGGGAAACGGTGAGGCCCGGCGCCCCCGAAGGGGTACCGGGCCTCACCGTGCAGACGTTGCTTACAGGCCGACGGCCTTGCGCAGGGCCTCCACGCGGTCCGTGCGCTCCCACGTGAAGTCGGGCAGCTCGCGGCCGAAGTGGCCGTAGGCGGCCGTCTGGGAGTAGATCGGGCGCAGCAGGTCGAGGTCGCGGATGATGGCCGCCGGGCGGAGGTCGAAGACCTCGGCGATGGCGGTCTCGATCTTCTCGGCGTCGACCTTGGCGGTGCCGAAGGTCTCGACGAAGAGGCCGACCGGCTCGGCCTTGCCGATGGCGTAGGCGACCTGGACCTCGCAGCGGGAGGCGAGGCCCGCGGCGACGACGTTCTTGGCGACCCAGCGCATGGCGTAGGCGGCGGAGCGGTCGACCTTGGACGGGTCCTTGCCGGAGAAGGCGCCGCCGCCGTGGCGGGCCATGCCGCCGTACGTGTCGATGATGATCTTGCGGCCGGTGAGGCCTGCGTCGCCCATCGGGCCGCCGATCTCGAAGCGGCCGGTCGGGTTCACCAGGAGGCGGTAGCCCTCGGTCTCCAGCTTGATGCCGTCGTCGAGGAGGGCCTTGAGCTCGGGCTCGACCACGAACTCGCGGATGTCGGGGGCGAGGAGGGACTCGAGATCGATGTCCGACGCGTGCTGCGAGGAGACGACGACCGTGTCCAGGCGGACCGCCTTGTCGCCGTCGTACTCGATGGTGACCTGGGTCTTGCCGTCGGGACGGAGGTAGGGGATCGTCCCGTTCTTGCGGACCTCGGAGAGGCGGCGCGACAGGCGGTGCGCGAGGTGGATCGGGAGCGGCATCAGCTCCGGCGTCTCGTCCGTCGCGTACCCGAACATCAGACCCTGGTCGCCCGCGCCCTGCTTGTCGAGCTCGTCCTCGTCGCCCTCGACCCGGTTCTCGTACGCCGTGTCGACACCCTGCGCGATGTCGGGCGACTGCGAGCCGATCGACACCGAGACACCACAGGAAGCTCCGTCGAAGCCCTTCTTCGACGAGTCGTAACCGATCTCCAGGATCTTGTCGCGGACCAGCTGGGCGATCGGCGCGTACGCCTTGGTCGTGACCTCGCCGGCCACGTGCACCAGGCCGGTCGTGATCAGCGTCTCCACGGCGACCCGGGACGTCGGGTCCTCGCGCAGAAGCGCATCGAGAATGGTGTCGCTGATCTGGTCAGCGATCTTGTCGGGGTGACCCTCGGTCACGGACTCCGAGGTGAACAGGCGACGGGACACAACGCTCCCTGTGGTTGCAGCGGCTGCTGGCTGATCATTGGTGGACGGGACGAGAGCTGCGCTCGGCGTCGTCCGAGAACAGTTTATCGGTCGCACTCGCCCGCAGGCCCCCCTGTCTCGCTTCTCGGAAGCGCTGTGACCTGCGGCACGGGCATTCTGCGCCATGACGATCGGTCTCCACCAGGGTCACCACGGGCGATTTCGCGCTGATGGACGCGGCTGGTGGGGTTAATGAGACATTCACACCAGTCGGCGTGTCACTAGGTCCCACACCATCTCGGCCAGAGCCTCCTTGGGTCCGTACGGCACCGGGGTCTCGCTGCCGTCGGCCCCCAGCACCACGGCCTCGTTCTCCTCGGCACCGAAGGTCTTGCGCTCCCCCACCTCGTTCACGACGAGAAGATCGCACCCCTTGCGCGCCAGCTTCGTACGACCGTTGGCGAGGACGTCGTCCGTCTCGGCGGCGAAACCGACGACCACCTGGCCGGGGCGGGGACGGTCCGCCGAGATCTCCGCGAGGATGTCCGGGTTGCGGACCAGAACGATCGGCTCCGGTTCCTGGTCGTCCTTCTTCTTGATCTTCCCGGCCGCGTAGGCGGCGGGACGGAAGTCCGCCACCGCGGCCGCCATCACCACGGCGTCGGCGTCCGAGGTCGCCTTGAGGACCGCCTCGCGCAGCTGCACGGCCGTCCCGACCTGCACCACGTCCACACCCGCCGGGTCCGGCAGTCCCGTGTTCGCGGCGATCAGCGTGACCCGGGCGCCCCGCGCGGCCGCCGTGCGCGCCAGGGCGTACCCCTGCTTGCCGGAGGAGCGGTTACCGAGGAAGCGGACGGGGTCGAGGGGCTCTCGGGTACCGCCGGCGCTGACGACGACGTGGCGGCCGGCCAGATCGGGCTCGGTCACGCCGCGGGCGAGCACCCGGCGGCAGACCTCGAAGATCTCCGTGGGGTCGGGCAGCCGCCCCTTGCCGGTGTCGACACCGGTCAGGCGCCCCACCGCGGGCTCGATGACGACGGCGCCGCGGCGGCGCAGCGTCGCCACGTTCTCCTGGGTGGCGGGGTGCTCCCACATCTCGGTGTGCATGGCGGGCGCGAAGACGACCGGGCAGCGGGCCGTGAGCAGGGTGTTGGTGAGGAGGTCGTCGGCCAGGCCGTGGGCGGCCTTGGCCAGCATGTCGGCTGTCGCCGGAGCCACCACCACCAGGTCCGCGTGCTGTCCGATGCGGACGTGCGGGACCTCGTGGACGTCCGACCAGACCTCGGTGGAGACGGGGTGGCCGGAGAGCGCGGACCAGGTGGCGGCGCCGACGAAGTGCAGCGCGGAGGCGGTGGGGACGACGCGCACGTCGTGGCCCGACTCCGTCAGCCTGCGCAGCAGCTCACAGGCCTTGTACGCGGCGATGCCACCGCTGACTCCCAGCACGACCTTGGGCTTGTCCACCGTCTCTCCCCGAGCTCGGAAACGTACGACTCCATGACACACCACAGGCCCGGCGGTCGCGCCGCCGGGCCTGGGATGAGCGATCGAACGACTACTGCGCGGGGCCCTCGACAGCCTCGGACGTCAGCAGACCCGCGTTGATCTCGCGCAGGGCGATCGACAGCGGCTTCTCGTGGACGTGGGTGTCGACGAGCGGACCGACGTACTCAAGGAGGCCCTCGCCGAGCTGCGAGTAGTACGCGTTGATCTGACGGGCGCGCTTGGCCGCGTAGATCACGAGGCTGTACTTCGAGTCGGTGGCCTCGAGGAGCTCGTCGATCGGAGGGTTGATGATGCCCTCGGGAGCGGTAATGGAAGAGGACACGCTCTGCCTTCCGAAAGGTGGAAATGACCTAAAAGTGACCTGAAAGATCAAACAACTTCCACCAAGGCTAGCAGCTCACGCGCCACGTCCTCGACGGAGGTGTTGACCAGGGTGACATCGAACTCCGGCTCGGCCGCCAGTTCGATCTTGGCCGCCTCCAGGCGGCGCTCGATCACCTCGGGCGGTTCGGTGCCCCGTCCGGTGAGCCTGCGCACCAGCTCGTCCCAGGAGGGCGGAGCCAGGAACACGAGCAGGGCCTCCGACATGGACTCGCGGACCTGCCGCGCACCCTGGAGGTCGATCTCCAGGAGGACGGGCACACCCGACTCCAGGTGCTCCAGGACGGCGGCACGCGGCGTCCCGTAGCGGTTGCCGGCGAATTCGGCCCACTCAAGCAGCTCGCCGTTGGCGATCAGCTTGTCCATCTCTTCGTCGGAGACGAAGAAGTAGTGGACTCCATGCTTCTCACCGGGGCGCGGCTTGCGGGTCGTCGCCGACACCGAGAGCCAGACCTCGGGGTGTTCCTTGCGCATATGGGCGACGACCGTGCTCTTACCGACCCCAGAGGGGCCGGAGAGCACGGTCAGCCGCGGACGTTCACTCATGCAGCGATTATTCCAGCAATCCCGGTATGCCCAGGACTCAGGCGCCGGAGCCGCCGAACTCACGCTCCAGAGAAGCGATCTGGTTCGAGCCGAGGCCGCGTACGCGGCGGCTCTCGGAGATACCGAGTCGCTCCATGATCTGCTTGGCGCGGACCTTGCCCACGCCCGGCAGGGACTCCAGGAGAGCGGAGACCTTCATCTTGCCGATGACGTCGTTCTCCTGGCCCTGCTTGATGACCTCGTGAAGGGAGGCGCCGGAGTGCTTGAGTCGATTCTTGACCTCGGCCCGCTCCCGGCGAGCCGCGGCGGCCTTTTCGAGCGCGGCTGCGCGCTGTTCAGGGGTAAGGGGCGGAAGAGCCACGCCTACGTCACCTCGGATGTCGAACTGTCGGATACGGACCGGTGAGGAACCTAGTCGACCCCACACCTGGGGAGCTACGAGCAACACGCTTGCCCATTCGCTCTCGACGGAGACTAGCGGGCAAGTGCGCCGGAGTCAGCGAGAACAGCGGAAAAGTCCTGGTCAGCCTCCCTGGAGCCGGACATTTACGACATACTGCCCCGGATTTGAGGATGTATTCAGACTCGCGACGCTCCGAAGGCACTCATCGGAGGACTCCCGAACGGCTGTCGGAGGACTCAGGCGGCCGCCACAGCGGCTCTGATCTCCTCCGCGAAGCGCTCGGCGGACGTACGCAGCGCGACCACGTCGGGACCGTGACGAAGAACACCCCGGCTCACGTTCGGCACGACATTGCGCACCGCCGCCCCGAAGACGCCCGCCAGATCGGCCGCCGTGGCTCCCTGGGCACCGATGCCGGGTGCCAGGAGCGGTCCGTTGATGGCCAGGTCGTAGGAGGAGAGATCGCCCAGCGTGGCGCCGACGACCGCGCCGAAGGACCCCAGGGGTGTCTCTCCCGCGTTCTCGGCGGCGAGGTGGGCCAGCATGGTCGCTCCGACGTCACGGCCGTCCCCGCGGACCGCGTGCTGCACCTCGCCACCCTCCGGGTTCGAGGTGAGCGCGAGGACGAAGAGCCCGGCCCCGTTCTCGCGCGCCAGGTCCACCGCGGGCTTCAGCGAGCCGTAGCCCAGGTACGGCGACACGGTCAGCGCGTCCGAGAAGAGCGGCGCGTCCTTGCGCAGGAAGGTCTCCGCGTACGCAGCCATGGTGGAGCCGATGTCGCCGCGCTTGGCGTCCATCACGACCAGCGCCCCGGCCGCCCGCGCCTCCTCGACCGACTTCTCCAGGACGGCGATGCCCCGCGACCCGAACCGCTCGAAGAACGCGCTCTGCGGCTTGAGGACCGCGACCCGCTCGGCCAGCGCCTCGACGACGGTGCGGCTGAACCGCTCCAGGCCCGCGATGTCGTCGTTCAGGCCCCAGCCGGTGAGCAGCGAGGCGTGCGGGTCGATGCCGACGCACAGCGGGCCGCGCTCGTCCATGGCACGGCGAAGACGTGCGCCAAAGGGTTCCAGGCTCATGCGGACTTCCTCACGTCGGCGCCGACCGCGTCGGCGAGGGTGGCGTACGGGCTGGTACGGAGGCGGGCGGCGAGCCCCTTGTGGATCGCCCGGCCCCAGAAGGGGCCCTCGTAGATGAACGCGCTGTACCCCTGGACCAGCGTGGCGCCGGCCAGGATGCGCTGCCAGGCGTCCTCGGCGTTCTCGATGCCACCGACGCCCACCAGGGTGATCCGGTCGCCCACGCGCGCGTAGAGGCGGCGCAGCACCTCCAGGGATCGTGCCTTCAGCGGCGCGCCCGAGAGTCCGCCGGTCTCCTTGACGAGCGAGGATTCGGACTTCAGACCGAGTCCTTCGCGCGCGATGGTGGTGTTCGTGGCGATGATCCCGTCCAGTCCGAGCTCGACGGCGAGGTCGGCGACCGCGTCGACGTCCTCGTCCGCGAGGTCGGGCGCGATCTTGACGAGCAGCGGCACGCGCCGGTCGGTGACCGCGCGGTCGGCGGCCTCGCGGACGGCGCTCAGCAGCGGTCGCAGTGCCTCGGTGGCCTGGAGGTTGCGCAGGCCGGGCGTGTTCGGCGAACTCACGTTCACCACGAGGTAGTCCGCGTGCCGGGCGAGCCGCTCGGTCGACTTCACGTAGTCGCCGACGGCCTCCTCCTCGGGGACGACCTTGGTCTTGCCGATGTTGACGCCCACGACGGTACTGAAGACGGGCGTACGGGCCCCCAGGCGCTCGCTGACGGCCGCGGAGCCCTCGTTGTTGAACCCCATGCGGTTGATCAGCGCCCGGTCCGGCACAAGGCGGAACAGCCGCTTCTTGGGGTTGCCCGGCTGCGGCTCCCCCGTGACCGTGCCGATCTCGATGTGGTCGAAGCCGAGCATCGACATCCCGTCGATCGCGACGGCGTTCTTGTCGAAGCCCGCCGCGAGCCCGAAGGGACCGTGCATCCGCAGGCCGAACGCCTCGGTCCGCAGCTCCTTGTGGCGGGGCGCGAGCGCGGCGGCGACGAACGTACGCAGCACGGGGATACGAGCGGCGAGCCGGATCCAGCGGAAGGCGAGATGGTGGGCCTGCTCGGGGTCCATCCGCTTGAAGACCAGCCGGAAGAAAAGCTTGTACATGTCTCAGTGTCCTCTTGAAGCTCTCAGTGTCTTCGTGAAGCGTCTTCGTGAAGCCTCATGAGCCTCATGAAGAGGGGGACACCGTTTCCGGTGTCCCCCTCAGGGCTGCTAGTCGCGGGCCGCTGTCAGATGCTCGGCGTGTTCCTGGAGCGAGCGCACGCCCACGTCGCCGTGGTTGAGCGCGTCGATGCCCTGGACGGCGGCGGCGAGTGCCTGGACGGTCGTCAGGCACGGCACGGAGCGTGCCACCGCGGCCGTACGGATCTCGTAGCCGTCGAGGCGGCCACCGGTGCCGTACGGCGTGTTGACGATGAGGTCGACCTCGCCGTCGTGGATCAGCTGGACGATGGTCCGCTCGCCGTTCGGTCCCGTGCCCTCGGACTGCTTGCGCACCACCGTCGCGTTGATGCCGTTGCGCTTGAGCACCTCGGCCGTGCCGGAGGTGGCCAGCAGCTCGAAGCCGTGCGCGACCAGCTCGCGCGCCGGGAAGATCATCGAGCGCTTGTCGCGGTTGGCGACCGAGATGAAGGCGCGCCCCTTGGTCGGCAGCGGACCGTAGGCACCCGCCTGCGACTTGGCGTACGCCGTGCCGAAGACGGAGTCGATGCCCATGACCTCACCGGTGGAGCGCATCTCCGGGCCGAGGACGGTGTCGACGCCGCGTCCGTGGATGTCGCGGAAGCGCGACCACGGCATGACGGCCTCCTTGACGGAGATCGGCGCGTCGAACGGCAGCTCGCCGCCGTCACCGTGCCCGGGGAGCAGCCCCTCCGCCCGCAGCTCGGCGACGGTCGCGCCCAGCGAGATCCGGGCGGCGGCCTTCGCCAGCGGCACCGCGGTCGCCTTCGAGGTGAAGGGGACCGTGCGGGAGGCTCGCGGGTTGGCTTCGAGGACGTAGAGGATGTCGCCCGCCATCGCGAACTGGATGTTGATCAGGCCACGGACGCCGACACCCTTCGCGATGGCCTCGGTGGAGGCGCGCAGCCGCTTGATGTCGAAGCCGCCCAGCGTGATCGGGGGCAGCGCGCACGCCGAGTCGCCGGAGTGGATGCCGGCCTCCTCGATGTGCTCCATCACGCCGCCGAGGTACAGCTCCTCGCCGTCGTACAGCGCGTCCACGTCGATCTCGATCGCGTCGTCGAGGAAGCGGTCGACGAGGACCGGCCGGGAGGGGCTGATCTCGGTCGACTCGGCGATGTAGGACGACAGCCGGGTCTCGTCGTACACGATCTCCATACCGCGCCCGCCGAGGACGTACGACGGCCGTACGAGGACCGGATAGCCGATCTCGTCCGCGATGGCCTTGGCCTCGGCGAAGGTGGTGGCGGTGCCGTGCTTGGGGGCCGGGAGACCGGCCTCCGCGAGGACGCGTCCGAAGGCGCCGCGGTCCTCGGCGGCGTGGATCGCCTCGGGGGACGTGCCGACGACCGGCACTCCGTTGTCCTTGAGTGCCTGGGCCAGGCCCAGCGGGGTCTGGCCGCCGAGCTGGACGATCACACCGGCGATCGGACCAGCCAGCGACTCCGCGTGGACGATCTCCAGCACGTCCTCGAGCGTCAGCGGCTCGAAGTAGAGACGGTCGGAGGTGTCGTAGTCCGTGGAGACGGTCTCGGGGTTGCAGTTGACCATCACGGTCTCGTAGCCCGCGTCGCTGAGCGCGAAGGAGGCGTGGACGCAGGAGTAGTCGAACTCGATGCCCTGGCCGATGCGGTTCGGACCGGAGCCCAGGATGATCACCGCGGGCTTCTCGCGCGGCGCGACCTCGGTCTCCTCGTCGTAGGAGGAGTAGAAGTACGGCGTCTTCGCCGCGAACTCGGCGGCGCAGGTGTCGACCGTCTTGTACACCGGGCGCACGCCCAGCGCGTGCCGCACCTCGCGCACCACGTCCTCGCGCAGCCCGCGGATCTCGGCGATCTGGGCGTCGGAGAAGCCGTGCCGCTTGGCCTCGGCGAGCAGCTCGGGGTCGAGCTTGTCGGCGGCGGCCAGCTCGTCCGCGATCTCCTTGATCAGGAAGAGCTGGTCGACGAACCACGGGTCGATCTTCGTCGACTCGAAGACCTCCTCGGGCGTGGCGCCCGCGCGGATCGCCTGCATGACGGAGTTGATCCGGCCGTCGGTGGGCCGCACGGCCTCTTCCAGGAGAAGCGTCTTGTCACCGGGCTCGCCGACGAACGTGAACTGGCTGCCCTTCTTCTCCAGCGACCGCAGCGCCTTCTGCAGCGCCTCGGTGAAGTTGCGGCCGATCGCCATGGCCTCGCCGACCGACTTCATGGTGGTCGTCAGGGTGGAGTCGGCGGACGGGAACTTCTCGAAGGCGAAGCGCGGGGCCTTCACGACCACGTAGTCGAGCGTCGGCTCGAAGGAGGCCGGGGTCTTCTCCGTGATGTCGTTCGGGATCTCGTCGAGCGTGTAGCCGACGGCGAGCTTGGCCGCGATCTTGGCGATCGGGAAGCCGGTCGCCTTGGAGGCGAGGGCCGAGGAGCGCGACACGCGCGGGTTCATCTCGATGACGATGATGCGGCCGTCGTCGGGGTTGACCGCGAACTGGATGTTGCAGCCGCCGGTGTCGACGCCGACCTCGCGGATGATCGCGATGCCGACGTCGCGCAGCCGCTGGTACTCGCGGTCGGTCAGCGTCATGGCCGGGGCGACGGTGATGGAGTCGCCGGTATGGACGCCCATGGGGTCGAAGTTCTCGATGGAGCAGACGACCACGACGTTGTCGTTCTTGTCGCGCATCAGCTCCAGCTCGTACTCCTTCCAGCCGAGGATGGACTCCTCCAGGAGCACCTCGGTGGTCGGGGACAGCGTGAGGCCCTGGCCGGCGATGCGGCGCAGTTCCTCCTCGTCGTGCGCGAAGCCGGAGCCGGCGCCGCCCATGGTGAAGGAGGGACGCACGACGACGGGGTAGCCCCCGAGCGTGTCGACGCCCTTGAGGACGTCCTCCATGGAGTGGCAGATCACCGACCGGGCGGACTCGCCGTGGCCGATCTTCTCGCGTACGGCCTCGACGACGCCCTTGAAGAGGTCGCGGTCCTCACCCTTGTTGATCGCCTCGACGTTGGCGCCGATGAGCTCGACACCGTACTTCTCCAGCACACCCTGCTCGTGCATGGAGATCGCGGTGTTGAGGGCCGTCTGGCCGCCGAGGGTCGGCAGCAGGACGTCGGGGCGCTCCTTGGCGATGATCTTCTCGACGAACTCGGGGGTGATCGGCTCGACGTAGGTGGCGTCGGCGATCTCCGGGTCCGTCATGATCGTCGCCGGGTTGGAGTTGACCAGGATGACCCTCAGGCCCTCGGCGCGCAGGATGCGGCACGCCTGGGTGCCGGAGTAGTCGAACTCGGCGGCCTGACCGATGACGATCGGGCCGGAGCCGATGACCAGGACGGACTGGATATCGGTGCGCTTAGGCACGCTGGCCCTCCATCAGGGAAACGAAGCGGTCGAACAGGTAGGCGGCGTCGTGCGGGCCGGCTGCCGCTTCGGGGTGGTACTGGACGCTGAAGGCCGGCTGGTCGAGGAGGTGGAGCCCCTCGACGACCTGGTCGTTCAGGCAGACGTGGGAGACCTCGGCGCGGCCGTAGGGGGTCTCGGAGACCTTGTCGAGCGGCGCGTCGACGGCGAAGCCGTGGTTGTGCGCGGTGACCTCGACCTTGCCGGTCGTACGGTCCTGGACCGGCTGGTTGATGCCACGGTGGCCGTACTTCAGCTTGTACGTCCCGAAGCCGAGGGCGCGGCCCAGGATCTGGTTGCCGAAGCAGATGCCGAAGAGCGGGGTCCTGCGGGCGAGGACCTCCCGCATGACGGCGACGGGACCGTCGGCGGTGGCCGGGTCACCGGGGCCGTTGGAGAAGAAGACCCCGTCGGGGTTCACGGCGTACACGTCCTCGGCCGTGGCCGCGGCGGGCAGCACGTGCACCTCGATGCCGCGCTCGGCCATGCGGTGCGGGGTCATGCCCTTGATGCCCAGGTCGACGGCGGCGACGGTGAACTTCTTCTCGCCGATGGCGGGGACGACGTACGTCTCCTTGGTCGCGACCTCGGCGGCGAGGTTCGCGCCCTTCATCTCGGGCGCCTGGCGCACCTCGGCGAGCATCGTGCCCTCGTCGGGCAGCGCGTTGCCGGAGAAGATGCCGACGCGCATGGCGCCGCGCTCACGCAGGTGACGGGTGAGGGCGCGGGTGTCGATACCGCTGATGCCGACGACACCCTGGCTGCGCAGTTCCTCGTCCAGCGAGCGCCGGGCGCGCCAGTTGGAGGGCACGCGCGCGGGGTCGCGGACGACGTAGCCGGCGACCCAGATCCGCTTCGACTCGGGGTCCTCGTCGTTGACGCCGGTGTTGCCGACGTGCGGGGCGGTCATGACGACGACCTGACGGTGGTACGACGGGTCGGTGAGGGTCTCCTGATAGCCGGTCATCCCGGTGGAGAACACGGCCTCGCCGAAGGTCACCCCCGCGGCCCCGTAGGCGCGGCCACGGAAGGTCCGGCCGTCCTCCAGGACGAGTACGGCGGGAGCTGCCTTGTGCCTCTGCGAGGCGGCTCCCTGGTTGGAGGTCGTCATCGTGCGCCTTCCGTCTTGGTGCTCTTGTTGATCATGTTGTTCAGGGTGTCGACCCACTCCGTGTGCTCGGCCGCGCGGTCCGAGCGGAAACCGGAGTCGATCAGCTTGTCGCCGTGCGCCCAGGTGACGACGAGCAGACCGCCCTCACTGAGGACCTTCCCGGCGATGCCCTTGCCGAGCAGGGCCTCGCGCAGCGCCTCGGCCGGGATGAAGAAGTCGCTGGCGCCGGGGCGTACGACGTCCAGTCCCGCGTCCGTCAGCGTGAGCTCGACCCGGCTTCGGGTGCCCAGGCCGTGTGCCACGATGCGGTCCAGCCACTGCCCGGCGGTGGTGGAGCCGTGGTAGCGGCCGCTCATGCTCAGTTTCACCGGGCCGGGGTCTTCCGGCGCGGTGGGCAGCTCAGACAGGTCACTCTGAAGGGTGCCGCGCCACCTCCAGCCCTCGCGCATCAGCCAGTAGACGAGGGCGACGAACAGGACGAGGCCGACGAGCCAGCCGATCCGGGCGGCCCAGTCGGTGACTTCGGCCGACTTCTGTTCGGCAGCCAAGGAGGCGGCCATCGGGATGAGAGATGTCACGCGAGCTTCCCGTCGACGAGGGTGGCCTTGCCCCGCAGCCAGGTGTGCGTGACCCGGCCCGGCAGCTCACGGCCCTCGTAGGGGGTGTTGCGGCTGCGCGAGGCGAAGCCCGCGGGGTCCACGGACCCACGGTATGCCGTGTCGACGAGCGTGAGGTTGGCGGGCTCACCTGCCGAGACGGGACGGCCGTGGCCCGCGGCCTGCCCGATCCGGGCGGGCTTGAAGGACATGCGGTCGGCGACGCCGGCCCAGTCGAGCAGCCCGGTCTCCACCATCGTCTGCTGGACGACGGAGAGCGCGGTCTCGAGGCCCACCATGCCCATGGCGGCGGCGGCCCACTCGCAGTCCTTGTCCTCGTGCGGGTGCGGCGCGTGGTCGGTGGCGACGATGTCGATGGTGCCGTCGGCGAGCGCCTCGCGCAGCGCCGTCACGTCGCGCTCGGTGCGCAGCGGCGGGTTGACCTTGTAGACCGGGTTGTACGTGCGGACCAGCTCGTCGGTGAGCAGGAGGTGGTGCGGGGTGACCTCGGCGGTGACGTCGATGCCGCGGGACTTGGCCCAGCGCACGATCTCGACGCTGCCGGCGGTCGACAGGTGGCAGATGTGGACGCGCGAGCCGACGTGCTCGGCGAGCAGGACATCCCGGGCGATGATCGATTCTTCGGCCACCGCGGGCCAGCCCCCGAGTCCCAGCTCGGCGGAGACGACGCCCTCGTTCATCTGGGCGCCCTCGGTGAGGCGGGGCTCCTGCGCGTGCTGTGCGACCACACCTCCGAAGGCCTTCACATACTCCAGGGCCCGGCGCATGATCACCGCGTCGTCCACGCACTTGCCGTCGTCCGAGAAGACCGTGACGCCGGCCGCGGACTCGTGCATCGCGCCCAGCTCGGCGAGCTTCTTGCCCTCCAGGCCGACCGTGACGGCGCCGATGGGCTGCACATCGCAGTAGCCGTGCTCCTGGCCGAGCCGGTAGACCTGCTCGACCACACCGGCGGTGTCGGCGACGGGGAAGGTGTTGGCCATGGCGAAGACGGCGGTGTAGCCGCCGCTCGCCGCCGCTCGCGTACCGGTCAGGACGGTCTCGGAGTCCTCACGACCGGGCTCCCGCAGATGGGTGTGCAGGTCGACGAGGCCCGGCAGGAGGACCTTGCCGTCGGCCTCGACGACCTCGGCGCCCTCGTCCGGGAGACCGGTACCGACCGCCTCGATCACGGCGCCGTCGATCAGTACGTCCTGCGGCTCGCCCCCGAGCACCTTCGCACCACGGATCAGGATCTTGCTCATGTTCTTACTTCTCCTCGGTACGGGTGTGGGTGACGGCGGGCTCGTTGCCGCCCAGCAGCAGGTAGAGCACGGCCATGCGGATCGAGACGCCGTTCGCGACCTGCTCGACGACGGTGCAACGGTCGGAGTCGGCGACCTCGGCGGTGATCTCCATGCCGCGGACCATCGGGCCGGGGTGCATCACGATGGCGTGCTCGGGCATCTTCGCCATGCGGTCGCCGTCGAGGCCGTAGCGCCGCGAGTACTCGCGCTCGGTCGGGAAGAACGCCGCGTTCATCCGCTCGCGCTGGACGCGCAGCATCATCACCGCGTCGGACTTGGAGAGGGTGCTGTCGAGGTCGTAGGAGATCTCGCAGGGCCAGGACCCCACGCCGACCGGCACCAGGGTGGGCGGGGCGACGAGGGTGACCTCGGCGCCGAGGGTGTGCAGCAGGTCGACGTTGGAGCGGGCGACCCGGCTGTGCAGGATGTCGCCGACGATCGTGATGCGCTTGCCGGCCAGGTCCTGCCCTATCCCGGCGTCGCGGCCGACCAGGCGGCGGCGCATGGTGAAGGCGTCGAGCAGGGCCTGCGTGGGGTGCTGGTGGGTGCCGTCACCCGCGTTGATGACGGCGGCGTCGATCCAGCCGGAGGTGGCGAGCCGGTACGGGGCTCCGGAGGCGCCGTGCCGGATGACGACGGCGTCGACGCCCATGGCTTCGAGGGTCTGGGCGGTGTCCTTCAGGGACTCCCCCTTGGACACCGAGGAACCCTTGGCGGTGAAGTTGATGACGTCCGCGGAGAGGCGCTTCTCGGCGGCCTCGAAGGAGATCCGGGTCCGGGTCGAGTCCTCGAAGAAGAGGTTGACGACGGTGCGGCCGCGCAGGGTCGGCAGCTTTTTGATCGGCCGGTCGGCGACCCGGGCCATCTCCTCGGCGGTGTCGAGGATCAGGACGGCGTCGTCGCGGGTGAGGTCGGCGGCCGAGATGAGATGACGCTGCATCTGTCAGGCTCCGTAAGGCAGTTCAGGAGAATTCGGGCAGGCGGGCGCGCGCGGAGCGCACTCGGGGGCGTACGGCGGTGACGTACTCCGGAGTGCTACTGCTGTGCGTCCGGGGAGGTCCGCTTCGCACCGAGCAGCACGGTGTCGCGACCGTCCTCCTCGGCGAGCTGGACCTTGACCGTCTCCCGCAACGACGTGGGGAGGTTCTTGCCGACGTAGTCGGCGCGGATGGGCAGTTCGCGGTGGCCGCGGTCGACGAGGACCGCGAGCTGCACGGCGCGCGGCCGGCCGATGTCGTTCAGCGCGTCGAGCGCGGCGCGGATGGTGCGGCCGGAGAAGAGCACGTCGTCGACGAGGACGACCAGGCGGCCGTCGATGCCGTCACCGGGGATCTCGGTGCGGGCCAGCGCACGCGGCGGGTGCATGCGCAGGTCGTCGCGGTACATGGTGATGTCGAGCGAGCCGACCGGGATCTTGCGAGCGGTGATCTCTTCGAGCTTGTCGGCCAGTCTGCGGGCCAGGAAGACACCCCGGGTCGGAATGCCGAGGAGCACCACGTCGTCGGCACCCCTGGCGCGTTCGACGATCTCGTGGGCGATGCGGGTCAGCACCCGCGCGATGTCGGGGGCTTCCAGAACGGGCCGCGCATCGGCTTCGTACTGCTGCTTGTCCTGCTCGGTGTCCATACGAAACGGACCTCCTTCTCCGCCTCACGGGACGGATCATTAAAGGACGTCGGATTTGCGCCATCCACGGTACCAGCCCGGCAACGCACCTGATCACCACCCTGTGGGCCACCGCCGGTGACTCCCGTGCGAGGGTCGGTCCGGACCATTCGGCTTGACGGGGGAGAGTAACGCTGCGTAACCTCACAGTGAGTCACCAGAGTCACCAGCCGCGCGGCGGAGCCGCACGTTGATACAGCGTCCGGGGAGCTATATGTCCAGCGAATACGCCAAACAGCTCGGGGCCAAGCTCCGGGCCATCCGCACCCAGCAGGGCCTTTCTCTCCACGGAGTCGAGGAGAAGTCACAGGGACGCTGGAAGGCGGTCGTGGTCGGGTCGTACGAGCGCGGCGACCGCGCCGTCACCGTGCAGCGCCTCGCCGAACTGGCGGATTTCTACGGGGTTCCCGTGCAGGAGCTGCTGCCCGGCACCACTCCTGGCGGAGCCGCCGAGCCGCCGCCGAAGCTCGTCCTCGACCTGGAGCGGCTGGCCCACGTGCCGGCCGAGAAGGCGGGTCCGCTGCAGCGCTACGCCGCGACGATCCAGTCCCAGCGCGGTGACTACAACGGCAAGGTGCTGTCGATCCGCCAGGACGACCTGCGCACCCTCGCCGTCATCTACGACCAGTCGCCCTCGGTCCTCACCGAGCAGCTGATCAGCTGGGGCGTGCTGGACGCGGACGCGCGCCGCGCCGTCTCCCACGACGAGGGCTGACCCCTTCGGGGAGTTCAGCAGAAACGTGGCGCCCGGGGGGGGGGGGGGGGGGGGGGGGGGGGGCGCCCGCCGCCGGGGGGGGGGGGGGGGGGGGCCCGCCGGGGCGGCGGGCCGCCGGGG
>NZ_JBIWFN010000011.1:0-250319 GCF_044763085.1 Streptomyces sp. NPDC096311 | reverse complement strand
GGCCCCGCCCCCCCCCCCCCGGGGGGGGCCCCCGGTGGGGTGTTTTCCCCCCCCCGGGGGGGGGGGGGGGCCCGCCCCCGGGCCCCCCCCCCCCCCCCGGCGGCTTTGTGCGGGCCTCGGGAGCCAGCTGAGTACGGGAACGCCGGAGGGCCCGCAGCGGACGTGCTGCGGGCCCTCCGGCGTTTTCGTACGTCGTCTACGGGCGCGTACGCACCACCGGCGCCGTACGCGCTAGGCCTCGTCGCGGCGCAGCGACGGCTTCAGGTCCTTCAGGCGGCCCAGCAGGCCGTTCACGAACGAGGGCGACTCGTCCGTGGAGAACTCCTTCGCCAGCTGCACCGCCTCGTCGAGGACCACGGCGTCGGGGGTCCCGTCGACCCAGATCAACTCGTAGGCGCCGAGGCGCAGGATGTTGCGGTCGACGACCGGCATCCTGTCCAGCGTCCAGTCGACGGCATACGTCGCGATGAGCTCGTCGATCCGCTTCGCCTTCGTGGCGTAGCCCTCGACCAGCTCCATCGTGTACTCGCTGACCGGCGGCTGCCGGGTGTCGGTCCGGGAGTGCCGGATCCAGTCCGCGAGGACCGTCAGGACGTCCACGCCGCGCTGGTCGCCCTCGAAGAGGATCTGGAAGGCGCGCTTGCGGGCCGTGTTGCGGGCAGCCACGGTTAGCTGTTCACCCGGCCGAGGTAGTCGCTCGTGCGGGTGTCGACCTTGATCTTCTCACCGGTGGTGATGAAGAGCGGGACCTGGATCTGGTGACCGGTCTCCAGGGTGGCGGGCTTGGTGCCACCGGTGGAGCGGTCGCCCTGGACACCCGGCTCGGTCTCCTGGATGACGAGCTCGACGGCGGCCGGCAGCTCGACGAAGAGCACCTCGCCCTCGTGCTGCGCCACGGTGGCGGTGAAGCCCTCGATCAGGAAGTTGGCGGCGTCGCCGACGGACTTGCGGTCGACCATCAGCTGGTCGTACGTGTCCATGTCCATGAAGACGAAGTACTCGCCGTCCATGTACGAGAACTGCATGTCGCGCTTGTCGATCGTGGCCGTCTCGACCTTGACGCCGGCGTTGAACGTCTTGTCGACGACCTTGCCGGAGAGCACGTTCTTCAGCTTGGTGCGCACGAAGGCCGGGCCCTTGCCGGGCTTGACGTGCTGGAACTCGACGACGGACCAGAGCTGGCCTCCGTCGAGCTTGAGCACCAGGCCGTTCTTGAGGTCGTTCGTGGAAGCCACGGTTGCGGAATCTCCTGGACTGACGTGGACGACCCCGGGACACGCGCGTAGCGATTGGCTACAGCGCGAGCAGTTCCTTGGTCGTGATGGTGAGTAGCTCGGGTCCGCCGTCCGCCTCGGGGCGCACGACGAGCGTGTCATCGATCCTGACACCGCCCCGGCCCGGGAGGTGGACCCCCGGTTCGACGGTGACCGGCACGCAAGTGTCCAGTTTACCCATGGCCGCGGGGGCCAGCTGCGGGTCCTCGTCGATTTCGAGCCCCACACCGTGCCCGGTCAGCGTGGGAAGGCCTTCCGTATGGCCCGCGGAGTCGAGCACCTGACGTGCGGCCCGGTCCACGTCACGGTAGGCGGCGCCGGGTACCAGAGCCTCGCGTCCGGCCCGCTGGGCGGCGAAGACGAGGTCGTACAACTCGATCTGCCAGTCCGCGGGCGAGGTGCCGATCACAAAGGTACGGCCGATTTCGCAGCGGTAGCCGCGGTAGGTCGCGCCGAGGCAGACGGAAAGGAAATCTCCCTCCTCGACGCGCCGGTCGGTGGGCCGGTGCCCGCGCCGCCCGGAGTTCGGGCCGGTGCCCACGGAGGTCGCGAAGGCGGGGCCGTCGGCACCGTGGTCGACGAGCCGGCGCTCCAGCTCCAGCGCGAGATGCCGCTCGGTGCGGCCGACGAGGATCGATTCGAGGAGCTCCCCGAGCGCCTGGTCGGCGATCTCGGCGCCGATCCGCAGACAGGAGATCTCCTCCTCGTCCTTGATCACCCGCAGCTGCTCCACCGCACCGCCCAGGTCGGCGAGGCGCAGCCCGGGTGCCACCGAGCCGATGGCCCGGTGCCGGGTCACGGTGAGGTGGTGCTCCTCGACCGCCAGGGAGTCGGCGCCCTGGGCGATGGCGGCGTCGGCGGCGGCCACGGCCGCGTCGCCCCCGGCGCGCGGCAGCACCTGCACGCGCAGCGCCTCGTCGGGACGCCCCTCGTCGGTCTCGCCGCTCGGCGGAGCGCCGCAGAGCAGCAGGTCCTCACTGCTGCCCAGCAGGAGGACGGCACCGCGCGGGGCCGCGCCGGCGAGGTACCTCACGTTGGCCGGGCGGGTGACGAGCGCCGTCGCGCTGCCGCCCGCCGCGCAGCGCTCCCGAAGCCGCTCGCGTCGCGCCGCGTACACCTCTGACATAAATCGAGCCTACGAGCGTCGACGCGATGTCGCCGTTCCAGCGGGGCCGGATGGGCGGCAGGCGGTCGACGGTGAGACGGAGGCACCACGGGCGGGGCCGGGGGGTGGTTCCACGACTGCGATCAGCGGGGCCCGGCAGGTGGCGCGACCTGACTCGCGGGGCGCCGCGCCATGACCGTCCGGACGACGGCGGGGGGCGACACCATGGACGCGGCACCCCCGACGGGGTCGACGACGACGCTGCGCCGCGGGGCTACCACTGCGGTGGGCTCGCGATGGAGCGGGCCAGGACCTCGTCCAGCACGCGGGCCGTGGACGGGACGTCGAGCTGGGAGTTGTCGATGATGGGGAGCCCGGAGCCGTACCAGCCGGCCATCCGGCCGTGGATACGGGCGACTTCCTCGTCGGTCAGGCGGCGGTTTCCGGAGCGCTCGGCGTTGCGCTCCAGGACTATCTCCAGGCCCGGCAACAACACCACGGGCAGCAACCCCGGCCCGACGTGTCGCTTCCAGCCGCCGAGGCCGACGACCGGGCGGTCCGGGAAGACCGCGTCGTCGAGGATGCAGGAGATGCCGTTCGCCAGGAAGTTCCGCGCGGCGAAGCCGCAGGTGCGGCGGGCCAGGCGGTACTGCGCCTCCGAATGGTCGTTCCACCCCGACTGCGGATCGGCGAAGCCCGAGCGCACCCATTCCCGCACGTCGTCGAGGCTGATGTGGGCGGTCGGCACCCGGCGGTGGTCCGCCCAGTACTTGGCGACGCTCGTCTTGCCCGCACCCGCGGGCCCGATGAGCAGCACGGCGAGGGTGGTCGCCGCGGGGTCGGGGGCGCCCGGGGCGCTGGGCATGGCGACCGGGCCGCCCGGGGGCAGCTGCACATGGCCCGTCGTGTCGGGGATCGGCGCCGCGGGGGCGTGCTGCGGGGGCGCGGGATGGGGCAGGTGCGCGGGCGGCGCCGGATGTCCCGGCGGCGGACCGGTGAAGCCGGGGGCGGGTGGGCTCGTGGGCGCCGGACCTGCGGGTCCGCCCGGGTGTCCCGGGTGCTGTGCGGCCGGCGACCAGCCGGCGGCGGGTCCTTGCCCCGGCTGGTGGGGCGGCGGCAGCGGAGCCCCCACTGCGTGCTGCATCCGGTGCCACTCCGTCTCGTGATCTTTTCGCCCGTTCGCTCGCGGCGGGCGATTGACGCCGACGAGCGGAGCCTCCCACTCTCCCCCACAGCCTGAAGGGCGCGGGAGCGACCTCTACCGAACGGTACCTTCCCCGGCCGTCGTTGTGTGAACGGCCGGGGAAGCTGGGGAGTGCCCATGAACGGAGGGCAATCAGGGCCAAGTAGGGGCCCGTTGGGAGCTACTCCCCCACTTCGCCGTAGGCGGCGAGGAGCACCGCCGGGTCGGGGCCCTCCAGGACGGTGGGCTTGGCCAGCCCGTCGAGGACGATGAAGCGCAGCAGGTTGCCGCGGGACTTCTTGTCGACCTTCATGTTCTCCAGCAGCTTGGGCCACTGGTCGTAGCGGTAGCTGAGCGGGAGGCCGACGGACTCCAGGATCGTGCGGTGGCGGTCGGCGGTCGCGTCGTCCAGCCGGCCCGCCAGTCGGCCCAGTTCGGCGGCGAAGTGCATGCCGACGGAGACGGCCGCGCCGTGCCGCCACTTGTAGCGCTCGTTCTTCTCGATGGCGTGCGCGAGGGTGTGGCCGTAGTTGAGGATCTCGCGGAGCCCCGACTCCTTGAGGTCGCCCGAGACCACCTCGGCCTTCACCTTGATGGAGCGCTCGATGAGCTCGGCGGTGTGCGGGCCCGCGGGCGTCCGTGCCGCCTCGGGGTCGGACTCGATGAGCTCGAGGATCACCGGGTCGGCGATGAAGCCGGCCTTGATGATCTCCGCGAGCCCGGAGACGAAGTCGTTGACCGGCAGCGAGTCGAGCGCGGCCAGGTCGCAGAGCACGCCCGCGGGCGGGTGGAAGGAGCCGACGAGGTTCTTGCCCTCGGCGGTGTTGATGCCGGTCTTGCCGCCGACCGCCGCGTCCACCATGCCGAGCACGGTGGTGGGAACGGCGATCCACCGCACCCCGCGCAGCCAGGTCGCCGCGACGAACCCGGCGAGGTCGGTGGTGGCGCCGCCGCCCACGCCGACGATGACGTCGGTGCGGGTGAAGCCGGACTGGCCGAGCGCCTTCCAGCAGTAGGCGGCGACCTCCGCGGTCTTGGCCTCCTCCGCGTTGGGCACCTGGATGGCGACGGCCTCGAAGCCCTGTCCGGCCAGGTCGGCGCGGAGCGCGTCCCCGGTCTCGGCGAGCGCCTCGGGGTGGATGATCGCGACGCGCTGGGCTCTGTCGCCGATCAACGCGCCCAGTTCACCGAGGAGTTGACGGCCCACCAGGACCTCGTACGGGTCGGTGCCCGCGGTGCCGCCGACCTGGATACGCGTCACTGCCTCGCTCATGCTTCCTTCAACTCCAGTGCGTCGAGGACGGCTTGGGCGACCTCTTCGGGGGTGCGGCCGTCGGTGGGCACGACCGCGCGGGCGACTTCGGTGTACAGGTGGCGGCGGGCCTCCATCAGCTCGCGCCACTGCCGGCGCGGGTTGACGGCGAGCAGCGGACGGGCCACGTTCAGGCCGGTGCGCTGGACCGCCTCCTCGACGTCCATGGAGAGGTAGACGACCTGGTGCCCGGCGAGCAGCGCGCGGGTGTCGGCGTCGAGGATCGAGCCGCCGCCCAGCGCCAGTACCCCGTCGTGCTCGGCCAGCGCCTTGTGCACGGCGCTCTTCTCGATGGCGCGGAAGGCCGGCTCGCCCTCGTCGACGAAGATGTCGGCGATGGTGCGGCCCTGCTCGGCCACGATGTCGTCGTCCGTGTCGCGGTAGGTGCGGCCGAGCCGGGCCGCGACCAGCACGCCGACGGTGGACTTGCCGACACCCATCGGCCCGACGAGGACGACCAGCGGTCCAGCGGTCACCGCACGACCAGGTTCTCGAGGTAGGACGCGACGTTGCGCCGCGTCTCGGGCACGCTGTCGCCGCCGAACTTCTCGGCCACCGCGTCCGCGAGGACGAGGGCGACCATCGCCTCGGCGACGATTCCGGCGGCCGGGACCGCGCAGACGTCGGAACGCTGGTGGTGGGCCTTGGCGGCTTCGCCGGTCGCCACGTCGATCGTGGCCAGGGCGCGCGGCACGGTCGCGATCGGCTTCATCGCGGCGCGTACGCGCAACAGCTCGCCGGTGGTCAGACCGCCCTCGGTGCCACCGGAGCGGCCGGAGGTGCGGCGGATGCCGTCCTCGGTGTGGACGATCTCGTCGTGGGCCTTGGAGCCGGGCACACGGGCCAGGTCGAAGCCGTCGCCGACCTCGACACCCTTGATCGCCTGGATGCCCATGAGCGCGGCCGCAAGCCGGGCGTCGAGGCGCCGGTCCCAGTGCACGTGCGAGCCGAGGCCCACCGGCACGCCGTACGCGAGCACCTCGACGACGCCGCCGAGCGTGTCGCCGTCCTTGTGGGCCTGGTCGATCTCCGCGACCATCGCCTTCGACGTGTCGGCGTCGAGGCAGCGCACCGGGTCGGCGTCGAGCCTCTCGACGTCCGAGGGCTTGGGGTAGACGCCGTACGGGGCCTTCGCCGCGGCCAGCTCGACGACGTGCGAGACGATCTCGATCCCGGCCGTCTCCTTCAGGTACGAACGGGCCACGGCGCCCAGCGCGACGCGGGCCGCGGTCTCCCGGGCGGAGGCGCGCTCCAGGATCGGCCGGGCCTCGTCGAAGCCGTACTTCTGCATGCCCGCGAGGTCGGCGTGGCCGGGCCGGGGCCGGGTCAGCGGGGCGTTGCGGGCCAGCTCGGCGAGGATCTCCGGGGCGACCGGGTCGGCCGCCATGACCTGCTCCCACTTGGGCCACTCGGTGTTGCCGACCATGACGGCCACCGGCGAGCCGAGGGTGAGACCGTGCCGGACACCGCCCAGGAAGGTGACCTCGTCGCGCTCGAACTTCATCCGGGCACCGCGTCCATAGCCCAGGCGCCGCCGGGCGAGGTGGTCCGCCACCATCTCCGTGGTGATCGGCACGCCGGCGGGAAGGCCCTCCAGCGTCGCGACAAGTGCGGGACCGTGGGACTCCCCCGCGGTCAGCCAGCGCAACCTGCTCAACGGTGCTCCTCATGCTCGCGCCCTGGTACTGCTGCTGCGTACACGCGTCCTCGTGTACGGCGACGGCGCGACCGGGTGCGCGGCCCGGGTCCGCCACCCCCGATCCTCCCACGTCCGGGCGCGGTGCCCCGCCGCAGGTCCATCAGGCGGGACGGCACCGGCCCGCCGCGGCGGTGCTCAGCGGCTCGCGAGGGCCTGCTCGCCCGCCTTCCGCATGGCGTCGAGGGGCGCCGGGGCGCGTCCGGTCATCCGCTCGACCTGGAGCACCGCCTGGTGCACGAGCAGATCGAGTCCGCTGACCACGGCGCCGCCGTAGCCGGACCAGCGGGCCGCGAGGTCGGTGGGCCACGGGTCGTACAGCACGTCGAAGAGCGTCGCGGGCCGTTCCGGGACCGCGGCGGACAGGGCGTCCGTCGTACCCGCGGGGGTGGTGGCGATCACGAGCGGGGCGCGCAGGGCCTGCGCGGCGTGCGCCCAGTCCTCCGTACGGACCTCCACGTCGAGCCGCTCGCCCCACTGCCGCATCTCGGCGGCCCGCTCCGCGCTGCGGACGTAGGCGACGACCTCGCCGGTGCAGATCCGGGCGAGCGCGGCCAGCGCGGAGGAGGCGGTGGCGCCCGCGCCGAGGATCGCGGCGGAGTCCACCTGCTCGATCCCGCGCTCGCGCAGCGCGGCGACCATCCCGGGGATGTCGGTGTTGTCGCCGACGCGACGGCCGTCCTCGGTGAACACGACCGTGTTGACGGCCTCGACCGAGGCCGCCGTCGCGGTGACCTCGTCGAGCAGCGGGATGACGGCCCGCTTGAGCGGCATGGTCAGCGACAGACCCGCCCATTGCGGACCGAGGTCCCCGAAGAAGCCCGGCAGCGCCTCCTCGTCGATCTCGAAACGGTCGTAGGACCAGTCGCCGAGTCCCAGCTCCCGGTACGCGGTGCGGTGCAGCACCGGGGAGAGGGAATGGGCGATCGGGGAGCCGAGTACAGCAGCCCGCCGGGCGTCAGTTGCCCGAGTTGGCATTGAACTTGTCCTTGAGCTTCTGGAATTCCGCAAGGTTCTTGGCGAATTCGGTGTTGCTCTGGCCGTCGGTCGCCACGAAATAGATCCAGCCGTCGCTGGTCGGGTTCAACGTCGCCGTGATCGCGTCGTCACCGGGGTTGCCGATCGGTCCGGGCGGCAGACCCTTGCGCGTATAGGTGTTGTACGGGTCCTTGTTGCTGTTGATCTCGGACTCGCTGATGTGGATGTTGCTCTGGCCCTTCAGGTAATTGAAGGTCGAGTCGAACTGGAGCAGCCTGTTGGTCTCCGTGTTCGTGACCTTGAGACGGTTGTAGACCACCTCGGCCATCTTGCGGAAGTCGTCGTGCGTCTTGCCCTCGGCCTGGACGAGGCTCGCGACCGTGACGACCTGGAGCGGGTTCTGCAGGTTCAGTTCCTTGGCCTTGGCCGCGAGGTCGTACGCCGCGTACTTCTCCTTGGCCTGCGTCACCATCTGCTTCAGGATCGCCTCGGGCTTCATGCCCTTGGCGGCGGGATAGGTCGCCGGGTAGAGGAATCCTTCCAGCGGATCCTTTATGTCCTTGCTGTCGTTCGCCCAGCTGGGAAGTCCGAAGGTCTTGTACTCCTTCTTGGCGATCTTCCCGGTGGTGCCGTCCGCGAGATCGAGCCTTTTGTCGATCGCCTGATAGACGACGACGTTGCGCTGTCCAGGGGCGACGATCACGTTGTTCTGGCTCTTGGGATCGAGCATCAGCTTGACCGCGCTGGCGGCCGACATGCCCTTCTTCAGCACATACGCGCCCGCCTGGATCTTGTCCCCATCGGGGGTCTGCTGCTGGGCAGACACGAAGGCGTCGACACTCTTGACGACTCCGGCTTCCTTCAGCACCCGCCCGATCGCAGAGCCCAACGCGCCCTTGGGGATCTCGACCGTCACCTCGCCCGTGCCGCCACCCGCATAGTCCGGAGCCGGGCCGAAGCGATTTTGATAGGTGTGGTACCCGTAGTACCCGATTCCGCCGATACCGCCGCCGAAGACCAGCACGACCATCAGGCAGGCGCAGCCGCTGCGGCGCTTCTTGCCCTTGTCACCCTTGCCGCCGCGGCCCTTCCGGTCGCCTCGGCCTGCCTTCGGATCGTCGTCGTCCAGGTCGTCATCGTCGTCGCCGCCCGCGAAGAAGGCGTGTTCGCCCTGGTCGGGTCCCGGATCCCAGTCGGTCTCCGGTTCGGGCTCGGCGCGGCGACGGGCGGGCGGCTCCGGCGGCGGATACGCGTCGGGGGTGTTGTAGAAGTCCGGCTGCTCACCGGTGTAACCGGCGGCCTGGTTCCCGTACGGGTCGTTCGGGTCGGCGGCGTAGCTGACCTGGTGCTGCGTCCCGTTGTCCCAGCCGCCGTCGTGGTACTGCTGCTGGTTCTGTCCGTTGTACTGCTGCTGGCCCTGATCGACGTACTGCTGCTGCCCTTGGCCGGGGTACTGCTGCGGGTACTGCTGCTGCCCCTGACCGTGGAAGTGCTGCCGGCCCTGGTCGTGATACTGCTGCCCGCCCTGGCCCTCGTACTGCTGCTGGTTCTGGGCGCCGTACTGCTGCTCCTGGCCGTGGCCGCCCTGCTGGTCGGGGCTCCACTCGCCGTACTGGGACTGCTGGTGCTGCTGGTGCGGCTGCTGCGGGTAGTGCTGCGGCTGGCCGCCGTAGGGGGACTGGCCGTCGGCGGCCTGTCCTCCCCATCCGCCGTCCCCGTACAACGGGTCCTCCGGATTCCACGGTTCGGAGCCTGCGCCCCGGCCATACTCAGTCATCGATCCCCTAGAGCCGCGAGGCGGTGGCTGCTGTCGCTGGTGGCTCGGCTCCCGTCCGCCTCTTCGCTGTGCGGTAGCTGTTCGAACACCACCACATCGCGCGGAACGTTACCGTATCGCGATCAGATGACCACTTCGACGCCCTCACCCGGTGGGTTGCCTGACGCCCGTTCGGACTCCAGAGCCTGCTGCAGGATGACGACGGCGGCCGCCTGATCAATGACGGACCTGCCCTTTTTGGACTTCACGCCCGACGCGCGTAGCCCCTGACTGGCCGTCACTGTGGTCATCCTCTCGTCGAGGAGCCTAACGCCGACGGGCGCGATCGCCCGGGCCAGCTCCTGGGCGAAGCCGCGCACCTTCACGGCGGCGGGACCCTCGCCCCCCTTGAGGGAGCGCGGGAGCCCGACGACGACCTCGATCGGCTCGTACTCCTCGACGAGTTGCTTCAACCGGCGCTGAGCGGCCGGGACATCGCGCCCCGGCACGGTCTCGACCGGAGTCGCGAGGATCCCGTCGGGGTCGCACGAGGCGACCCCGATCCGGGCGTCCCCGACGTCGATCGCGAGCCGACGGCCGCGGCGCATGCCCCGGCCGTCCCCGCTCCGCTGCTGATCGTCCGTGCTCACTTGGCCGTCTCGGCGACGAGCCGCTCGACCGCGTCGACGGCCTCGCCGATGGCGGCCGGGTTCTGGCCTCCGCCCTGGGCGACGTCCGGCTTGCCGCCACCGCCGCCGCCGAGGGTCTTGGCGGCCGTACGGACCAGGTCACCGGCCTTGAGACCACGCTCGCGGGCGGCCTCGTTGGTGGCGATGACCGTGAGCGGCTTACCGCCCGCGGTGGTGAACAGGGCCACGACGGCGGCCCGTCCGCCCTGGATGCGGCCGCGTACGTCGAGGACCAGCTTGCGCAGGTCGTCGGCGCTCGTGCCGTCCGGGACCTGGCCGGTGACGAGAGCCACACCGCGGACGTCCTTGGCGGACTCCACGAGACCGGCGGCGGCCTGCAGGACCTTCTCCGCGCGGAACTTCTCGATCTCCTTCTCGGCGTCCTTCAGCTTGCCGAGCATGGCGGAGACCTTCTCCGGGAGCTCTTCGGGACGGCCCTTGATCAGCTCCTGGAGCTGGGCGACGACCGTGTGCTCGCGGGCCAGGAAGTTGTAGGCGTCGACGCCCACCAGGGCCTCGATACGCCGTACGCCGGAGCCGATCGAGGACTCGCCGAGCAGCTTGACCAGGCCGAGCTGGGAGGTGTTGTGCACATGCGTGCCGCCGCACAGCTCCTTGGAGAAGTCGCCGATGGTCACGACGCGGACGCGCTCGCCGTACTTCTCGCCGAACTCGGCGATGGCGCCCTGCTTCTTGGCCTCGTCGAGGCTCAGGATCTCGGCGTGCACGTCCAGGTCGCGGGTGAGCACCTCGTTGATCTTCTGCTCGACGTCGGTCATGACGGCCGTCGGAACGGCCGAGGGGGAACCGAAGTCGAAGCGGAAGCGGCCGGGCTGGTTCTCGGAACCGGCCTGGGCGGCCGTCGGGCCGAGGGCGTCGCGCAGGGCCTGGTGGGTGAGGTGCGTGGCCGAGTGGGCGCGGGCGATGGCCGTCCGGCGACGGGAGTCGATGGTGGCCTGGGCCTGGGCACCGACGGTGACCTCGCCGACCTGGACGACGCCCTTGTGGACGTACACACCCGGGACGGGCTTCTGGCAGTCGCGGATCTCGATGACGGCACCGGTGTCGACCTTGATGCGGCCGGTGTCACCGATCTGGCCGCCGCCCTCGGCGTAGAACGGGGTGCGGTCGAGGACGATCTCGACCTCGTCGCCCTCGGTGGCGGCGGGCGAGGAGACACCGTCGACCAGGATGCCGACGATGCGCGACTCGCCGTCGGTCCGGTCGTAGCCGATGAACTCGGTCTCACCGGCGGCGTCGGCGATCTGACGGTAGGCGCCGAGGTCGGCGTGGCCCGTCTTCTTGGCCTGGGCGTCCGCCTTGGCCTTGTCCCGCTGCTCCTTCATCAGACGCCGGAAGCCGTCCTCGTCCACCGAAAGGCCCTGCTCGGCGGCCATTTCGAGGGTGAGGTCGATCGGGAAGCCCCAGGTGTCGTGGAGCAGGAAGGCCTTGTCGCCGGCGAGCACCGTGCCGCCGGACTCCTTGGTGTCGGAGATGGCCGTGTCGAGGATGTTCGTGCCGGCCTTCAGCGTCTTGAGGAAGGCGGCCTCCTCGGCGAGGGCCACGGTCTCGATGCGCTGCCGGTCGGTGACGAGCTCCGGGTACTGCTGGCCCATCATCTCGATCACGACGTCGATGAGGTCCTTGACGACCGGACCGGTGGCGCCGAGCAGCCGCATGTTGCGGATGGCGCGGCGCATGATGCGGCGCAGCACGTAGCCGCGGCCCTCGTTGCCGGGGCTCACGCCGTCGCCGATGAGCATCACGGAGGTGCGCATGTGGTCGGTGACCACGCGCAGCGAGACGTCGGACTCGTGGGCGGCGCCGTACTCGACGCCCGTGAGCTCGGTGGCCTTCTTGATGACGGCCATGGAGGTGTCGATCTCGTACATGTTCTGCACGCCCTGCAGAATCATGGCGAGGCGTTCCATGCCGAGGCCGGTGTCGATGTTCTTGCTGGGCAGTTCGCCGAGGATCTCGAAGTCCTCCTTCGAGATGCCCTCACCGCGCTCGTACTGCATGAAGACCAGGTTCCAGATCTCCACGTACCGCTCGTCGTTGACGGCCGGGCCGCCCTCGACGCCGAACTCGGGGCCGCGGTCGTAGTTGATCTCGGAACAGGGGCCGCAGGGACCCGGGACGCCCATGGACCAGTAGTTGTCCTTCTTGCCCAGGCGCTGGATACGCTCGGCCGGGACACCGATCTTGTCGCGCCAGATGGACTCGGCCTCGTCGTCGTCGAGGTAGACCGTGATCCACAGGCGCTCCGGGTCGAGCCCGTAACCACCCTTGTCCTGGGGCGAGGTGAGCAGCTCCCAGGCGTAGGTGATCGCGCCTTCCTTGAAGTAGTCACCGAAGGAGAAGTTGCCGCACATCTGGAAGAACGTGCCGTGCCGGGTGGTCTTGCCGACCTCTTCGATGTCGGGCGTGCGCACGCACTTCTGCACGCTGGTGGCGCGCGACCACGGCGGCTTGACCTCACCGAGGAAGTACGGCTTGAAGGGCACCATGCCCGCGGGGACCAGGAGCAGAGTCGGGTCGTCCGCGATGAGCGACGCCGAGGGAACGACAGTGTGACCGCGCTCCTCGTAGAAGCTCAACCAGCGGCGGCGAATCTCGGCCGACTCCATCAGTGGTCCTCATTCCGGTTGTACGAGTACGTCGACCTCTCGACGTACGTCGGGTTCTTGCTGTGTTTCGGACTGTTCTCGATCGCGGCAATACGCCGGGGCGCGGGCAGCTCGGGGTGGCGGTCGAGCCCGAGTGCCTCGTCGAGTTCGGCCTCCCGCTCGGCCATGCCGTCGCGGACGTCGAGCGCGAAGTCCTTGAGCCGGTGCCCGGCCTCGATCGCCTTGTTCGCGGCCTGGGCCGCGAGGCTCTCGGGGGTCAGCTGCTTGATCTTGCGGTTGACCTTGGTGGTGGCCCACACACCCGCGGCTGCGCCGGCGGTGAACCAGAACGTACGGCGGAACATCGCTGCGTCAGTCCTTCTTCCGCTTTCCCCGTCGCGCGGACGGGACGGTGCGGCCCACGATCACGGTACGACGGGAAGCCTTGGGGGGCACATGGTCCTTGCGGCCGCCGAGGGCCCGGCGGACGCCGTAGCCGAACGCCGCGACCTTCACCAGCGGGCCGCCGAAGGTGGACGCGACGGTCGTGGAGAGTGCCGACGCGTTCGAGGTGACCTCCTGGACGTCCGACGCGATGGCGTCGACCCGGTCGATCTGGGTCTGCGCGGAGCGCACCGCCGCGGAGGCGTCGGCCAGCAGCGGGACGGCCTGGTCGGTCACGTCCGCCACGAGCTTGGTGGTCGCCTTGAGCGTCTGGGCCAGCCTCGCCAGTGCGACGGCGAGGAAGGAGACCAGGATCGCCCAGAAGACGGCCACCAGGATCCCGGCCACCTCTCCACCGGACACTGTTCGCACCCGCTCCCTAGTACGTGCCTGCCAGTACCTGCCCGGACACCGTGTCTGATACCTGCCTGGACATCGTGTCTGAACATCAAAAAGTCGTCCCCCGAGCCTATCGCGCCGGGGCCGCCGCTCCGTACCGCATTACCGGCTGCCGGGCCCGGACTTGCGCGAAGTGATTGTACGGACCGCTTACGGGTCAGTACGCTCCGTGTCCCATGCGAGCTTCTGAGTGCTCCGACCGGTCCGCACCCGGCAATCTGCCCCTGGAACTCAACGCGTTCGTGGGGCGCACGGCCGAACTCGCACGGCTGGCGGAGGCGCTGGGGCAGGCCCGGCTGGTGACGGTGACGGGCATGGGCGGCGTGGGCAAGTCACGCCTCGCGGCACGGGCCGCCGCACACACCCGGCCGCGCGACGGATCATGGCGGGTGGAGCTGGCCTCCGTGCGCGATCCGGATCTCGTCGCGTACGCGCTCGTGGAGGCCCTCGCTCTGGCGGACCAGACGTCGAGGCCGCCCCACACACTGCTCCTCGACCATCTCGCCGAGCGTCAACTCCTGCTGGTCGTGGACGGGTTCGAGCATCTGGTGGACGCGTGCGCCGCGCTGATGGGCGAACTGCTGCGGCATGCGCCGGGCCTGCGGGTGCTCGCCGTGGGCCGCAGGCCGCTGGAGGTCGAGGGCGAGCTGCTGTTCCCGCTGGCCCCGCTGGCCGAGCGGGAGGCCGCGGAGCTGTTCACGGACCGAGCGGCGGCCCGGGTGCCCGGGTTCGCGCTGGACGACGGCAACCGGGCGGACGTCCTGGAGCTTTGCCGATGCCTGGACGGGATCCCGCTCGCCGTCGAACTGGCCGCCGGCCGGCTGAGCGCCCTCTCCCCCGGGCAGCTGCTGTCCCGGCTCGACGACCGCTTCCGGCTGCTCACCGGCGGTGGGCGTGACGCCCTGCCACGCCACCAGACGCTGCGGACGGCGATCGGCTGGAGCCATGAGCTGTGCACGCCCGAGGAGCGGCTGCTGTGGTCGCGGCTCTCGGTGTTCGCCGGACCGTTCGACCTGGAGGCCGTCGAGTACGTGTGCAGCGGTGACGGACTGCACGCCGACGACGTCCTCGACGTGCTGGGCGAGCTGCTCGCGCAGTCGGTGCTGGCGCGCGAGGAGACGGCGGCCGGCCTGCGCTACCGGATGCTGGACACGGTGCGGGCGTACGGCGCGGACTGGCTGGTGGCGGCGGGCGACGCGAGCCGACTGCGCCGCCGCCACCGCGACTGGTACATGGGCCTGGCCACCTGGTGCGAGCTGGACTGGTTCTCGCCACGGCAGGGTGAGGTGGCCGCGCGCATCGAGACGGAGCTGCCGAATCTGCGCTGCGCCCTGGAGTACAGCCTGACCGAACCGGGCGAGACGCATCTGGGCCAGTACCTGGCGGGCAGCCTGTGGTTCTACTGGGTCGGCTGCGGCCGGCTGGCGGAGGGGCGGCACTGGCTGGAGCGCGGGGTGGAGCTCGACAGCGACCGCGACCAGTCGCGGCTGAAAGCCTTGTGGGTGCTCGGCTACGTGGCGATCCTCCAGGGCGACATGGTGCCCGCGCTCACCGCGCTCCAGGAGTGCCGCGAGGAGGCAGAACGCACCGACAACCCCACCGCGATCGCCTACGCCGAGCACCGCACCGGCTGTCTGGCACTGGTCGGCGACGACATGGCACGCGCGGAAACCCTGCTGCGCTCGGCGCTCGACCGCTACCAGGCGATCGGCGAGCTCAACAGCAACGTGCTGATGGCCCAGGTGGAGCTGGCGATGGCGCTGGCGTTCCGGGGCGATCTGCCGGGCGCGGTGCGGCTGTGCGGGGACGTCCGCCGGGTCTGCGAGGACCACGGGGAGCGCTGGGCGCTGGCCTACGCGCTGTATGTGCTGGCGTACGAGGCCCAGACCACGGGCGATGCGGGGCGCGCCCGCAAGCTCCTGGAACAGAGCCTGGCCATCGGGCACGCCTTCCACGACCTGCTCGGCACGGTCCTCGCGATCGAGCTGCTGGCGCTGGTCACCGAGGCGGAGGGCGATCCGGCCGAGGCCGCCCTGCTGCAGGGGGCGGCGGCCCGGCTGTGGCCCTCGGTGGGCCTGCCGCTGTTCGGCTCGGCGTACTACAACCTGCCGCACGAGCGGTGCGAGGCCGGGGCCCGGCGGCGGCTGGGCGACGAGCGGTACGAGGAGTGCGTACGGGCCGGGTCCCGGCTCGGGCGCGAGGCGGCGGTCGCGCGGGCACTGCGGCGGCCCGGTCCCCGGCCGCTGGGTGCGGTGCCCTCGCCGCGCGGGCTGCCCCCGGACATGCGGAAGCCCGCCGTCTCGCCCACCTCGAAGGGCGGGGAGACGACGGGCTGACGCGCAGGTGGTGCTACGTCCGCTGTAAGACGATCAGCGGGCGTAGTACTCGACGACGAGCTGCTCGTCGCAGATCACCGGGATCTCCTTGCGGTTCGGCTCGCGGTCCAGGCGGAACGCCAGGGCCGGGAGGTTCACCTGGAGGTAGCGCGGGGTCTCGCCGTCGGGGGCGAAGCCACCGGCGCGGGAGACCTCGAACAGCGTCTTGCTGCGGCTGCGCTCGCGGACCATCACGACGTCGTCGGGACGGACGCGGAAGGACGGCTTGTCGACCTTCTGGCCGTTGACCTCGATGTGGCCGTGAACGACCATCTGGCGGGCCTGGTAGATCGTGCGGGCGATGCCCGAACGCAGGACCAGCGCGTCGAGACGGCGCTCGAGCTCGATGATCAGGGCCTCACCGGTCTTGCCCTGGACCTTGGAGGCACGCTCGTAGGCGCGGACGAGCTGACGCTCGGACACGTCGTACTGCGCGCGCAGACGCTGCTTCTCGAGCAGACGGACCTTGTAGTCCGAGTTCTGCTTGCGGCCGCGGCCGTGCTCGCCCGGCGGGTAGGGGCGGGCCTCGAAGTACTTGACGGCCTTCGGGGTCAGCGCGATGCCGAGGGCACGCGACTTCTTGACCTTGGGGCGGGACTGATTCGCCACTTTTTCTCTTTCCGTGATTTCGGCTCACCAGAGTTAAGGGAGGTCGCAATCCGCAGCCCGGGAAACCCCGCGGGTCCTCGGGGGACCTGCTGGGCAGCCGCTCCTGGGTCTGGGCACATACGTGCAGCACGCGAGTGGCCCACCGACCGTTCCCGGAGACCGGGTGGTGGTGGGCTGCCCGCGACACCTTCGACGGTGCGCGACGCTCCTGGAATCCCTCCGTGACGGCAGGGGCTCCGGCTGGATGTCCCGTTCTGGTGGTGCCGACCGGAGCCGGACACGGGACGCAGCGCTTCGCGTCATGTTACAGGGTGGTCAGGACCGCCCTCTACCGAGGTGCTTCCTGGTCCACTCCACCGCGTCCGCGTAGCGCGCCTCGGCGCCGTGCCGGGTCGGTGTGTAGTACTCCCGGTCCTTGAGCTCTTCCGGGGCGTACTGCTGGGCGGCGATGCCCTCGGGCAGGTCGTGCGGATACACATACCCCTGGGCGTGCCCGAGCTTGGCCGCGCCCTTGTAGTGCCCGTCGCGCAGGTGCATCGGCACCGGGCCCGCGTGCCCCTTGCGTACGTCCTCCATCGCGGCGCCGATGGCCATGGTCGCGGCGTTGGACTTCGGGGCCAGGGCGAGGGCGATGGTGGCGTGGCTGAGGGTCAGCGCGGCCTCGGGGAAGCCGATCATGGCGACGGCCTGGGCGGCGGCCACGGCTGTCGGCAGCGCGTTCGGGTCGGCGAGGCCGATGTCCTCGCTGGCGGAGATCATCAGACGGCGGGCGATGAAGCGGGGGTCCTCGCCCGCCTCGATCATCCGGGCCAGGTAGTGCAGTGCGGCGTCCACGTCGGAGCCGCGGATGGACTTGATGAGGGCGCTCGCCACGTCGTAGTGCTGGTCGCCGTCGCGGTCGTACGTCACGGCGGCGCGGTCGACGGTCTCCTCCAGGGTCTGGAGGGTGATCTGCGGCTCGCCCTTGTCGAGCGCCGCGCCGGCGGCGGCCTCCAGGGCGGTCAGGGCGCGCCGGGCGTCTCCCCCGGCGATGCGCAGCAGGTGCCGCTCGGTGTCCTCGGGGAGGGTGACGGCCTCCTTGAGGCCGCGCTCGTCGGTGAGGGCCCGGCGCAGCAGGCCGCGCAGGTCGTCGTCGGTGAGCGGTTCGAGGGTGAGGAGGAGGGAGCGGGACAGGAGCGGGGAGATCACCGAGAAGTACGGGTTCTCGGTCGTGGCGGCGATCAGGGTCACCCAGCGGTTCTCGACGGCCGGGAGCAGGGAGTCCTGCTGGGCCTTGCTGAAGCGGTGGATCTCGTCCAGGAAGAGGACGGTCTCCTTGCCGAAGCCGCCGGTGGCGCGGCGGGCGCCGTCGATGACCGCGCGGACTTCCTTGACGCCCGCGGTGATCGCGGAGAGCTCCACGAAGCGCTTGTTGGTGGCCTTGGAGACGACGTACGCGAGGGTCGTCTTGCCGGTGCCGGGCGGGCCCCAGAGGATCACCGAGGAGGGTCCGGCCGGTCCGCCGTTCCCCTCGCCGACGAGTCTGCGCAGAGGTGAGCCCGGCTTCAGCAGATGCTGCTGGCCCACGACCTCGTCGAGGGTACGCGGGCGCATCCGGACGGCCAGGGGGCTGCTGGACGGGTCCTTCTCCTGGCGTTCTTCTGCTGCGGCGGTGAACAGGTCGGGCTCCACGTCCGAAACCCTATGTCACGCCACTGACAATCCCCGCGGGGCTGTCAGCTGGTCCAGAAGTCCCACCAGCGGGTCAGGATCAGCATCCCGATGATCCCGATGTGCACGACGGGCAGGACCCAGGTGAACTCGCCGAAGAAACTCTTCAGCCAGCGCGGGGCGGGCAGGAAGTCGTTGCGGATGTTCGACGAGGTCACGTACCAGAACATGATGATCGTGGCGACCCAGGCCAGCGAGCACCACAGGCACAGCGAGTTGATCCGGTACAGCGACTGGAACTGCAGCCAGGTGCAGAATCCGACGCCGAAGAGGGTGCCGGCGTTGAAGGTCAGCCAGTACCAGCGCGGGTAGGTGGCCCGCGCGAGCAGGCTCATCCCGACGCAGATCACGATGCCGTACGCGACGAGACCCAGCATCGGGTTGGGGAACCCGAAGGCCGCGGCCTGCTTGCTCTTCATGATGTTGCCGCAGGAGACGACCGGGTTCAGGCTGCATCCCGGCACGAAGTTCGGGTTCTCCAGCAGCTTGAACTTGTCGATCGTGATGACCCACGCGGCGAGCAGACCGGCCGCACCGGTGATCACCAGCAGCACGGCGAAGGCACGGCTGCCGCCGACCGTCCGGGGACCGTCGGAGCGTTCCTGGTCGATGGAGACGTCCTTGACTGTCGTCTTGCTCATCACGCCGTTTCCGTAGTCTCGAAGGGCCTGCGGGCAACCGACATTGTGCCGCACCCAGATGTGTGTCCACCGTTCGATGGACATAAGGAGGTACGCACGGTCGTCCCGGAGCGTTCGCTTCGGCGGCACGCTCGTCGGCATGACAACACACGCGAACGAACTCGCGGTGGACGTACGGGGGCTGCGCAAGCAGTACGGGGACGTGACCGCCGTCGACGGCATCGATCTCGGCATCCGCCGCGGCGAGGTGTTCGGCCTGCTCGGACCCAATGGCGCGGGCAAGAGCACCACGGTGGAGATCCTCCAGGGCAACCGCGGGCGGGACGCGGGCGAGGTGTCCGTGCTCGGCGCGGACCCGGCGACGGGCACACGCGCGTGGCGCTCTCGGGTCGGCATCGTCTGGCAGGACGAATCGGCACCCGCGGAGTTGACGGTCGACGAGACCGTACGGCACTTCGCCCGCTACTACCCGCGGCCCCGCGACCCGCAGGAGGTCATCGGACTCGTCGGTCTGGAGGCGAAGGCGGGCAGCCGCATCAAGACGCTCTCGGGCGGCCAGCGCAGGCGTCTGGACGTGGCGCTCGGGGTGATCGGCGGCCCCGAGCTGCTGCTCCTGGACGAACCGACGACCGGCTTCGACCCGGCCGCCCGCCGCCAGTTCTGGGACCTGATCCGGAAACTGGCCGACGAGGGCACGACCATCCTGCTCACCACGCACTACCTGGAGGAGGCGGAAGCGCTGGCGCACCGGCTCGCGGTCGTCGCGCGGGGCCGCGTCGTCGCGGAAGGCGAACCCGCCGCGCTCCGCGAACGCTTCGGCACCGAGGCGACCGTCGAGTGGACGGAGGCCGACGGCACGACGCGCAGCGAGCGCACGGACACCCCCACGCGCACGGTCGCGGAGCTCACCCGCCGCTTCGACGGCGAGATACCCGGGCTGAGCGTGACCCGCCCGACCCTGGAGGACGTCTACCTCCGCCTGACCGGACAGGAGAACGCGCGATGACCCTGACGACCGTACGCGTACGCGGTGAGGCCTCCTCCGTGCGGCTGCCCGGAGCCTGGGGCCTCGGCCTGCGGCGGGGCGCACTGGAGATCAAGCAGTTCTTCCGTCAGCGCGACCAGGTGGTGTTCACCTTCGCCTTCCCCGTCGTCTTCCTGTTCCTCTTCGCGTCGATCTTCAGCGACGACGTGCGGGGCGCGGGCATCACCGCCTCCCAGCTGTACGTCCCCGCGATGATGGCCGCGGGCATCATGTCCACCAGCTTCCAGTCCCTCGGCATCTCCATCGCCATCGAGCGGGACGAGAAGGTGCTGCGACGGCTGCGCGGCACTCCGATGCCGCCGGCCGCGTACTTCCTGGGCAAGATCTGGCTGGTCCTGGTCACCGGCCTCCTGGAGACGGCGATCCTGCTCGTCGTCGGCACGTCGCTGTACGACGTGAAGCTGCCCTCGGATCCCGCCAAGTGGGCCGATTTCGCCTGGATCTTTGTCCTGGGCCTGACGGCCTGCGCCCTGCTCGGCATCGCGATCAGCTCGGTGCCGAAGACCGGCAAGAGTGCCACGTCCGTCGTCGTACTCCCCTTCCTCGTGCTGCAGTTCATCTCCGGGGTCTACATCGCCATCGACACGATTCCCGACTGGATGCTGAACATCGGCGCCCTGTTCCCGCTGAAGTGGATGTGCCAGGGGCTGCGCGGGGTGTTCCTGCCCGAGTCGGCGAAGGTCCTGGAGCAGGCGGGCGGCTGGGAGTTCGGGCGGATCGCCCTGGTGCTGGGGGCCTGGTGCGTCGGAGGATTGCTGCTGTGTCTGCTGACCTTCCGCTGGAAGAACCGCCGCGACGGATGACCGAACGGATCGCCGGACCCGGCGGCGCGAAGAGCTCGTACACCTGGGACCGCTCCTTCCGGCTCTGGGACTCGTACTTCGCGGTCGTGTGCGTGGCCACCCTGGTGTTCGTGCTCGGCACGGGGCATCCGGGGTGGCCCCTGCGCCTCGTCTCGGCGGCGCTGCTGGTGGCACTGATTCCCTGGTACGTGATGGTGGGGCGGCCCGTTCTCGGCGGCGACCCGCCCGACGAACGCCGGGCCCTCGGCTATCTCGCGGGGGCGATCGTGCTGTTCCTGCCGTCGGGAATCCTCGTCGGTGAGACCCGCCTGATGACCTTCGCGCTCGTCCCCCAGTGCTTCATGGCGCTGCGGCTGCGCTGGGCACTGGCGGCCGTGACGGTCATCAACATCGCGCCGGTGGCGGGTTGGGCGCTGCTGTGGTGGCCGAGCGACCAGGACGTCTTCTTCAACTCGCTCTTCGCCGTGGTCACCCTCGTCTTCTCGGCGGCCGTCGGCAGCTGGACCATCCGCATCATCGAGCAGAGTCAGGAACGGGCCGAGCTGATCGCCGAACTGGACGCCAGCCGTCACGAGCTCTCCCGGCTCTCGTCGGCGCACGGCGCGCTGGCCGAGCGGGAACGGCTCTCCCGGGAGATCCACGACACGCTCGCACAGGGCTTCACCAGCCTGCTGATGCTGGTGCAGGCGGTCGAGGCCGAACTCGACCACGACGTCCCGCAGGCCCGCCGTCATCTGTCCCTGATGGCGGAGACGGCCCGGCAGAACCTCGCCGAGGCGCGGGCCCTGGTCGCCGGGGGCGCGCCCGCCGACCTCGACGGGGCCTCGCTGCCCGACGCGCTGCGCCGGCTGGCCGCGCGCCACGAGGCGACGGTCGACGTCACCGGCCCCGTGCGCGCGCTGCCCGCCGGGCCCGAGGTCGTGGTCCTGCGTTCCTGCCAGGAGGCCCTCGCCAACGCCCGTAAGCACGCGGGGAGTTCGTCGGCGATCGCGGTCGCCCTGACGTACGCCCACGATTCGCTGACGCTCTCCGTACAAGACGACGGCCCCGGCTTCGACCCCACCGCGCCGGTCGGCGGTTACGGTCTGACCGGGTTGCGCGCCCGGGCCGCGGAAGTGGGCGGCAGAGCCCGGGTGCGCAGCGCGCCCGGCGAGGGCACGACCATCACCGTCTGTCTGCCCGTTCCAAGGAGTGACCCGTGATCCGCATCGTCCTGGCCGACGACCACCCCGTCGTACGGGAAGGGCTGCGCGCGATGCTCAGTGCCGAGCCCGACCTCGATGTGATCGCCGATGCGTCGAACGGGCCGCAGGCGGAGGCGCTGGCGGCCGAACTCCGGCCGGACATCGTCCTGATGGACCTGCGGATGCCGGGGGGCGGGGGTGTCGACTCGATCGTGCGGATGACGGAGGCGGGGTTGGGCTGCCGGGTCATCGTGCTGACGACGTACGAGACGGACCGGGACATTCTGCGGGCGGTCGAGGCCGGAGCCGCGGGCTATCTCCTCAAGGACCTCCCTCGCGCCGAACTCGCCGACGCCGTCCGCTCCGCCGCGCGCGGCGAGACCGTGCTGGCCCCGTCCGTCGCCGCCCGGCTCGTCGACCAGCTCCGTACGAAGCCGGAGAGGCCGAGGTTGTCCGACCGTGAGACGGCGGTGCTGCGGCTGGTGGCGGAGGGCTGCACCAACGCCGAGATCGGGCGCCGCCTGTTCATCGGTGAGTCCACCGTGAAGACCCACCTGCTGCGGGCCTTCACCAAACTGGGGGTGGACGACCGAACCGCGGCGGTGACGAGCGCGATGCGCTTCGGTCTCCTGGACTGACCCCCGCCCCCAGGGTTTCGGGGGCGGGGGACTGTAGACATATGCGGCTCCACCGTGTGGGCGCGCCCGGCCCCCGCCGCCCGCGGCCGAGGACCCGGTCCTCAGCCCAGGCGCGTCTCGAGCTCCGCCACGATCTCGTTCACCCCGACCGCCACCTGCTCACCGGACTCCATGTCCTTGAGCTGCACCACACCCTCGGCGAGATCCCGCTCACCGGCGACGATCGCGTACCGCGCCCCCGACCGGTTCGCGTTCTTCATCGCCCCCTTGAGCCCCTTGGACCCGTAGGAGAAGTCGGCGGCGATACCGAGCTTGCGCAGCTCGGTCATCTTGGCGAAGAGCACCCGACGGGCCTCCTCACCGAGCGGAACGGCGAACACGCTCGTGGCCGCGGGGAGTTCGAGCGAGACACCCTCCGCCTCCAGGGCGAGCACCGTGCGGTCGACACCGAGCGCCCAGCCCACCGAAGGCAGTGCGGGACCGCCGATCATCTCCGACAGCCCGTCGTAGCGCCCGCCGCCGCCCACCGCGGACTGGGAGCCCAGACCGTCGTGGACGAACTCGAAGGTGGTCCGCGTGTAGTAGTCCAGGCCGCGCACCAGCTTGGGGTCGTCCTCGAAGGCGACCCCCGCCTCCGTGATCAGCTCGCGCACCTCCTCGTGGTACGCCTTGCACGCGTCGCAGAGGTAGTCACGGAGCAACGGCGCGCCCACCAGCTGCTTCTGCACGTCGTCGCGCTTGTCGTCGAGGACCCGGAGGGGGTTGATCTCGGCGCGGCGCAGCGTGTCCTCGTCCAGGTCGAGGCCGCGCAGGAAGTCCTGCAGTGCCGCCCGGTACACCGGACGGCACTCCTGGTCGCCCAGGGAGTTCAGCAGGATGCGGAAGTCCCGCAGCCCAAGGGACCGGTACGCCTGGTCCGCCAGGATGATCAGCTCGGCGTCGAGCGCCGGATCCTCCGCACCGATCGCCTCGGCGCCGACCTGCGAGAAGTGGCGGTAACGGCCCTTCTGGGGACGCTCGTAGCGGTAGTAGGAGCCCGAGTACCAGAGCTTGACGGGGAGGTTGCCGGCCTTGTGCAGGTTGGCCTCCAGCGCGGCGCGCAGTACGGAGGCCGTGCCCTCGGGGCGCAGGGCGAGCTGGTCGCCGCCCTTGGTCTCGAAGGCGTACATCTCCTTGGTCACGATGTCGGTGGACTCACCGACACCGCGCGCGAAGAGCTCGACGTTCTCGAAGCCGGGCGTCTCGATGTAGCCGTAGCCGGAGTTGCGCAGCGGCGCGGCGATCGCCTCGCGCACGGCGAGGTACTTGGCGCTCTCCGGCGGGATCAGGTCGTACGTGCCCTTGGGGGCCTTGAAGGTGCTCACGAAAGTCTCTCGTCACATTCCTCGTCGGGGAGCGGGTTCGGCGCCGCGCCCTTGGCGGTCCGCCGCCACCTGCCGCAGATACGGGTTGGTGGCGCGCTCCTGGCCGATGGTCGTCTGGGGGCCGTGGCCGGACAGCACCACGGTCGAGTCGTCGAGCGGCAGGCACACACGGGCCAGCGAGCCGAGCATCTCGTCCATGTCACCGCCGGGCAGGTCGGTGCGTCCGATGGAGCCGGCGAAGAGCAGATCGCCCGAGAAGAAGACCGACGGAATGTCCGTTCCGTCACGGGCTTCGGGCATCTGGAAGGTCACCGACCCCTTCGTATGGCCGGGCGCGTGCGCGACGGACAGCTCCAGACCGGCCAGCTCCAGCCGCGTGCCGTCGGTGAGCGTCCGCACGTCGTCCGGCTCCCCCACGGTCAGCTCGCCCATCAGCGGCATGCCGATGGACCGGCCGAGCGCCCGCTCCGGGTCGCTCATCATGTACCGGTCGTCGGGGTGGATCCAGGCCGGTACGTCGTGGGCACCGCAGACGGGCACGACCGAGGCCACATGGTCGATGTGGCCGTGGGTGAGGACGACGGCGACGGGCTTGAGCCGATGCTTCTTGAGTGCGTCCTCGACTCCCTGGGCGGCCTGGTGGCCCGGGTCGATGATCACGCACTCCTCACCGGCGGCGGGGGCGACCAGGTAACAGTTGGTGCCCCAGGCCCCGGCGGGGAACCCGGCAATGAGCACGATCGTCCTTCGTGGTGGCGTACGCGTGATGCCGTACGGGGTGGGTGGCTGTGGATCAGAGCCTACCGGCGCTGCCGATTCCTCAGCTAACCCATATACGGTACGGGGCACACGCAGGCGGTCGGCTCACAAGACGCACGCGTCCCACTTGACGTACGAGACGCATGAGGAGATAACCCGGTGGTCACCCAGGAACAGCGGCGGCGTCAGCTCGCCCGGGAGAAGTTCTTGCGGCAGCAGCAGCGGCGTACGGCCGCGCGGCGCAAGTCACACATGCGCAATACGGTGGTCGCGTCGGTCCTCGGCGTGGTCGTCGTCGGCGGTGTGGTGTCGTACGCGACCGGGCTCTTCAAGAACGACGACAAGAAGGCCAACGCGGGCGCGGAGGTCACGCCGAGCGCCTCCCCGACCAGCAAGGCGCCGGACCCGTGCGCCAAGCCCGCCGAAGGCGCGGTGAAGTCGCTGAGCTGGAAGACGGAGCCGGCGATGGCCATCGACAAGTCGGCGGGCTACACGATGAAGCTGGCGACGACCTGCGGCGACATAGACGTCGCGCTGAAGACGGCCGCGGCCCCGCACACGGTGAACTCGTTCGACTTCCTCGCGGGCAAGGGGTTCTTCGACCACACCAAGTGCCACCGGCTCACCACGAACGGCATCTACGTGCTCCAGTGCGGTGACCCGAAGGGCACCGGCAGCGGCGGTCCCGGGTACACGATCCCGGACGAGAACCTGAAGGACACCAGCCTCAAGGGCGGCATCTACCCGGCGGGCACGATCGCGATGGCCAACACGGGCCAGAAGCACACCGGTGGCAGCCAGTTCTTCCTGGTGTACCAGGACAGTCAGCTACCGGCCAGCTACACACCGTTCGGAACTATTTCCAAGTCCGGCCTCACGGTCCTCAAGAAGATCGCCGCGGCCGGAGAGAGCACAGGCCAGGGCGACGGGGCGCCCAACGCGACGGTCGTGATCAACAAACTGACCGTGACGAAATCCTGACCGTCAACTGCGAAATTTCGGTCGTGCTGGATGCGGACAGCCGCCGGGCTGGTCGCCTATGTTGGCCGTGACGAAACTGTGGACGATGCCCGGGGGCGCTGAAGCCCCTTGCAGGCATCATGTGGAGGAGGCGCTGTGAGCAGCGACCCGTGGGGCCGCGTCGACGAGACGGGGACCGTGTACGTGCGTACGGCCGACGGCGAGCAGGTCGTCGGTTCCTGGCAGGCCGGCTCCCCTGATGAGGCGCTGGCCTACTTCGAGCGCAAGTACGAAGGCCTGGTTGTCGAGATCGGCCTCCTCGAGCGACGAGTGAAAACCACCGACCTGTCGGCGAAGGACGCCCAGATCGCGATCGACCATATTCGCGAACAGGTGGTCGCCCACCACGCGGTCGGCGATCTGGAGGCGCTGAAGAAGCGGCTGGACAAGCTCGTCGAGACGGTCGACGCGCGCCGTGAGGAGCGCAAGGTCCAGCGTGCGAAACAGTCCGACGAGGCGCGGCACGCCAAGGAAGCGCTGGTCGTCGAGGCGGAGGAGCTGGCGCAGAGCGACCAGTGGCGGGCGGCCGGTGAGCGGCTGCGCTCCCTGGTGGACACCTGGAAGGGGCTGCCGCGACTCGACCGCAAGTCGGACGACGAGCTGTGGCACCGCTTCTCGCACGCGCGCTCGGCGTTCTCCAAGCGCCGCAAGGCGCACTTCGCCTCGCTGGACGCGCAGCGCGAGGACGCCCGCAAGCTCAAGGAGAAGCTGGTCGCGGAGGCCGAGTCGCTGTCCGCCTCCACGGACTGGGGTCCGACGGCGGCGCGTTACCGCGAGCTGATGGCGGACTGGAAGGCCGCGGGCCGCGCGCAGCGTGAGCACGAGGACGACCTGTGGAACCGCTTCCGCGGCGCCCAGGACGTGTTCTTCGCGGCGCGCAGCTCGGTCTTCGCCGAGCGGGACGCCGAGCAGTCGGAGAACCTGAAACTCAAGGAGGAGCTGGCCGAGGAGGCCGAGAAGCTCGTCCCGGTGCAGGACCTGAAGGCCGCCCGCGCCGCCTTCCGTTCCATCAACGAGCGCTGGGAGGCCATCGGCCACGTGCCCCGCGACGCCCGCCCGAAGGTCGAGGGCCGGATGCACGCGGTGGAGCGGGCCCTGCAGGAGTCCGAGGAGGCCGAGTGGCGCCGGACCAACCCGGAGGCACGCGCGCGTGCCGAGGGTCTGACCGGTCAGCTGCAGGCCGCCGTGGACAAGCTCCAGGGCCAGATCGAGACGGCGCGCGCCGCGGACAACGCTTCGCGGGCCGACAAACTCCAGAAGGAGCTCGAGGGCCGTCAGGCGCTGCTGGACCAGGCGTTGAAGGGTCTCCAGGAGTTCGGCGGCTGAGGCTGCCGAGGCGGCTGGGTTTTCCCGCCACTACGTAGAGGGGCTCCCGTACGGTGCGTACGGGAGCCCCTCTACGTAGTGGCCCGTCGACGGCGTCCGGGCCTCGGACCTCAGGACCCGTCGGAGGGCCTGCGCGCCGAGGTCACCCGGTACACGTCGTACACGCCCTCCACGCCCCTGACCGCCTTCAGGACGTGTCCCAGGTGCTTGGGGTCGCCCATCTCGAAGGTGAAGCGAGAGGTGGCGACGCGGTCGCGGGAGGTCTGGACGGCCGCGGACAGGATGTTGACGTGCTGGTCGGACAGGACGCGGGTGACGTCCGACAGGAGCCGGGAGCGGTCCAGGGCCTCGACCTGGATGGCCACCAGGAAGACCGAGGACTGGGTGGGCGCCCACTCGACCTCGAGGATGCGCTCCGGCTCGCGGGAAAGCGAGTCGACGTTGACGCAGTCGCTGCGGTGCACCGACACGCCGCTGCCGCGGGTCACGAAGCCGATGATCGGGTCGCCCGGGACGGGCGTACAACAGCGGGCGAGCTTGACCCACACGTCGTCGACGCCCTTGACGACGACACCCGGGTCGGCGTTGGAGCGGCGCTTGCGGCCACGCCCGCGCGCGGGCGGAACGCTCTCGTCGATCTCCTCGGTGGCCGCCTCCTCGCCGCCGAGGGCCTGCACCAGCTTCTGCACGACGCTCTGCGCGGTGACATGGCCCTCGCCGATCGCCGCGTACAGCGAGGAGATGTCGGGGTAGCGCATCTCGTGCGCGAGGGTGACCAGGGAGTCGCCGGTGAGGATGCGCTGGATCGGCAGGTTCTGCTTGCGCATCGCCCGGGCGATGGCGTCCTTGCCCTGCTCGATCGCCTCGTCGCGGCGCTCCTTGGAGAACCAGGCGCGGATCTTGTTGCGGGCGCGCGGGGACTTCACGAAGCCCAGCCAGTCGCGGGAGGGGCCCGCACCGGCCGCCTTGGAGGTGAAGACCTCCACCAAGTCGCCGTTGTCCAGGGTGGATTCGAGCGGGACGAGGCGTCCGTTGACTCGTGCGCCTATCGTCCGGTGGCCGACCTCCGTGTGGACCGCGTACGCGAAGTCCACCGGTGTCGCGCCGGCCGGGAGCGCTATGACGTCACCCTTGGGCGTGAAGACGAAGACCTCGTTGCGGGACAGGTCGAAGCGCAGGGACTCCAGGAACTCGCTCGGGTCCTCGGTCTCCTTCTGCCAGTCGAGCAACTGGCGCAGCCACGCCATGTCGTTGACGGTGTCCTGCCCCGCGCTGCCCTTGGCCGCCCGGGGGACGTCCGTACGGATCTTGGAGGAACCGGCGACGGTCTCCTGCTTGTACTTCCAGTGCGCGGCGATGCCGTACTCGGCACGGCGGTGCATGTCGAACGTGCGGATCTGGAGTTCGACCGGCTTGCCGTTGGGCCCGATGACCGTCGTGTGCAGCGACTGGTACATGTTGAACTTGGGCATCGCGATGTAGTCCTTGAACCGGCCGGGGACCGGGTTCCATCGCGCGTGCACGGTGCCGAGGGCCGCGTAGCAGTCGCGGACGGTGTCCACGAGGACGCGGATGCCCACCAGGTCGTAGATCTCCGCGAAGTCACGGCCTCGCACGATCATCTTCTGGTAGACGGAGTAGTAGTGCTTCGGGCGGCCGGTGACCGTCGCCTTGATGCGGGCGGCGCGCAGGTCGGCCTGGACCTCGTCGGTCACTATGGCGAGGTATTCGTCGCGCTTGGGGGCGCGCTCGGCGACCAGCCGCACGATCTCGTCGTACATCTTGGGGTAGAGGATCGCGAACGCGAGGTCCTCCAGCTCCCACTTGATGGTGTTCATGCCCAGGCGGTGGGCGAGCGGCGCGTAGATCTCCAGGGTCTCGCGCGCCTTCTTCTCCTGCTTCTCGCGCTTGAGGTAGCGCATGGTGCGCATGTTGTGCAGGCGGTCGGCGAGCTTGATGACCAGGACGCGGGGGTCCTTGGCCATGGCGACGACCATCTTGCGGACGGTCTCGGCCTGCGCGGCCTCACCGAACTTGACCTTGTCGAGCTTGGTGACGCCGTCGACGAGCAGGGCGACCTGGTCGCCGAAGTCGCGCTTGAGCGTGTCCAGGCCGTACTCGGTGTCCTCGACGGTGTCGTGCAGGAGACCGGCCATCAGCGTGGCGGGGTCCATGCCCAGTTCAGCGAGGATCGTCGTGACGGCGAGCGGGTGCGTGATGTACGGGTCGCCGCTCTTGCGCTTCTGACCGCGGTGCCAGCGCTCGGCGACCTGGTAGGCCTTCTCGATCTGTCGCAGCGTCGACGTCTCGATCTTCGGGTCGTTGCTGCGCACTATCCGCAGCAGCGGCTCCAGCACCGGGTTGTACGGGTTCGAGCGCTGCACGCCGAGCCGGGCCAGGCGGGCGCGGACGCGGTTGGATGAGGAGCTGGGGCGGCCGGACGGGGCGGCCGCGGAACGGACCGCCGGCGTCTTCGCGGGGCGCTCGGAAGGGGCCGGCTTGGGGCGTGGCTGCTCTGCCGCCTTGCCGTCGGGCGCCGCCTGGGCGTGCTCGACCGGCCCGCTCGTGGCGTTCTTGGCGGGCGTCGCCGCGGGGGCCGAGGCAGGCTCGGGCTTGGCGGCGGTGAGTGGCTGGGCCTCGTCTGGCAAGAGGGCTCCTCGTGCGCGTTCCGGGTCCCCCGGTCAGGCTCCGGAAACCCCATGGTAGCGATCCTGGGCGCCGGGCTCGCTTTCGGCCGCTGGGGCGACCTCGTACAGGAGGAACGCGAGAGGCGGGCTCCGGATTCCTCCGGGCCCGCCTCCACGGTGTCCTACGGGTGTCTCAGGGCCTTTCCAGGCCTTGCCCGGGGGTTTCCCCCAGGTGTCGCGAACGCGGCCCTCAGACCTTGAGGAGCGCCTCCAGCGGAGCGCCCGCGAGAGCCGGCTCCAGACGGCCGCGGCCGCCGAGGAACCCGAGCTCCATCAGCACGGCGACGCCCGCGACCTCGGCGCCCGCCCGGCGGATGAGCTGGAGCGAGGCCTCGGCGGTGCCGCCGGTGGCGAGGACGTCGTCGACGACCAGGACGCGGTCGGCCGCGCTCAGGTCCTCGGCGTGCACCTCGATCTCGGCCGAGCCGTACTCCAGGTCGTACGCCTGCGACAGGGTCGCTCCGGGGAGCTTGCCCGCCTTGCGCACGGGGATGAAGCCGATCCCGGCGCGGACGGCGACCGGGGCGCCGAGGATGAACCCACGGGCCTCCAGACCGACGATCTTCGTGGCCTCGGCGCGCACGGCGATCTCCGCCAGAGCGTCGGTGAGCGCCGTGAAGGCCGCCGGGTCCGCCAGGAGCGGGGTGATGTCCTTGAACATCACACCCGGCTCCGGGTAGTCGACCACGTCGCGGATACGGCTGAGCAGCAGCGTCGTGATGTCCGTGAGCTCGGTCATCGGCGCTTCCCCGAGGGTCGGCCGCGACCGCGGTTGCGGGACGCGGGCTGATTGCGCGGGCCGACGACCATGGGCCCGTCGTCCTCCGGCTCGTCGTCCAGCATCACGTCGGAGACCTCGGTCTCCAGGGGCTCGCCCTTGGCGGCGGCCTGCGCCCGCTTGGCGAGGACGCGCTTCCTGAGGGCCTTCATCTGCGGCTCGCGCTCCTTGAGGTCGGCGACGAGCGGCGTGGCGATGAAGATCGAGGAGTACGCACCGGCCGCGAGGCCGACGAACAGCGACAGCGAGATGTCGTTGAGCATGCCCGCGCCGAGGACACCGCCACCGATGAACAGCAGGCCGGCGACCGGCAGCAGCGCGACCACCGTGGTGTTGATCGAACGGACCAGGGTGCCGTTGATCGAGCGGTCGGCGATCTCGCTGTACGTGTAGCGGGTCTGCTTGGTGATGTCCTTCGTCTGCTCCTTGAGGCTGTCGAAGACGACGACCGTGTCGTAGAGCGAGTAACCGAGGATGGTGAGCAGACCGATCACGGTGCCCGGGGTGACCTCGAAGCCGACCAGGGCGTAGATGCCGACCGTGATCGTGATGTCGTGGATCAGGGCCACGAGCGCGGCCACGGCCATGCGCCACTCGAACGCGATCGCCAGGTAGATCACGACGAGGACCATGAAGATCGCCAGGCCCTCCCAGGCCTTGTTGGCGATCTGGTCACCCCAGCTGGGGCCGACCAGGTCCGCGTTGATCGACTCCGCGTTGACGTTCAGGTCCTTGGCGAGGTCGTCCTTGATCTTGTCGGACTTGTCCGTGTCGATGCCGGCGACCTGGATGCGCAGTCCGCCGTTGCCGAGCTTCTGGACGACCGCGTCGTGGCCGGACGAGTCCTGCGCGTAGGTCTCGGCCTGCGCCACCGAGACGCTGGTCTTCCCGGTGGTGAAGACGGCCCCGCCCTGGAACTCGATGCCCATGTTCAGGCCGCGCACCGTCAGGCCGAGGATGGCCGTGATGGTGATCAGGATCGAGATGCCGTACCAGATCTTGCGCTTGCCGACGAAGTCGTAGCCGATCTCGCCGCGGTGGAGCCGGGCGCCGAGGGTGCCGAGTTTCGACATCTCACGCCTCCTTCGGGTCGACGGGGGCGGAGGGACGGCGCGTACGGCGCAGCGGTGGTTTGGCGCCCAGGGCCTTGGGGTCGAGGCCGGACCACTTGTGGCCGCTCGCGTAGAACTTTCGGCGGGCGAGGAGCGTCATCAGCGGCTTGGTGAAGAAGAACACGACGACCACGTCGAGCACCGTGGTCAGACCGAGTGTGAACGCGAAGCCCTGGACCTTGCCGACGGTGACGATGAAGAGCACCGCGGCGGCGAGGAACGACACGAAGTCGGAGACCAGGATGGTGCGCCGGGCGCGCGGCCAGGCACGCTCGACGGCCGGGCGCAGGGAGCGGCCCTCGCGGATCTCGTCCCGGATGCGTTCGAAGAACACGATGAACGAGTCCGCTGTGATTCCGATCGCGACGATCGCACCACAGACCGCAGGCAGGTTCAGCGCGAAGCCGATGGTGGGGCCGAGGAGCGCCATGATCACGTACGTGAGGGCACCCGAGACCAGCAGGGAGGGGATGGCGATGATCGACAGGCCCCGGTAGTAGACCACCAGGTAGATCACGACCAGGCCGAGGCCGATGGCGCCCGCGATCAGACCGGCGTGCAGCTGCTCGCCGCCGAGTGCGGCCGTCACCGTGGTGACGCTCGACTCCTTGAAGGTCAGCGGCAGCGCGCCGTACTTCAGCATGTTCGCCAGGCTCTGCGCCTCGGTCTGGTCGAAGCTGCCGGAGATCTCCGCGTTGCCGCCGGTCAGCGCCTGCTGGACGAACGGGTCGGAGACAACATCACCGTCGAGGACGATCGCGAACTGGTTCTGCGGGGACTGGTTCTTCGCGAGCTTGCCGGTGATGTCGGCGAACTTCTTGGAGCCACCGGAGGTGAACTCCATGGTGACCTTCCAGCCCGCCGCGCTCTGGGTGTCGAAGACGGCCGAGGCGCTCTTGATGTCCGTGCCCGAGACCTCGGCGGGACCGAGGACGTACTTCTGCCACTGGCCCGAGGAGTTCTTGCCGCAGGCCACGGTGGGGTCGGTGGCCTTGGAGCCTTCGCCGGCCTTGGCGCGCTGCTCCTTGTCCGCACAGTTGAGCGCCGTGTACTGAGCCTCGAGCTTGGAGGCCGCGGCACTGGCGCTCGCGCTGCTGGTCGCCGACGGCGAGGCGCTGGAGGAGGCCGAGGGGCTGGCCGAGGAGCTCGCGGAGCTGCTCGCGGACGGCGTGGAGTCCGCCTTCAGGGCGTCGGTGACGGCACGGCCCTGAGAAGTGGTGGAGGACGTCGGGCTCGCGGAGCTCGACGAAGTCGCCTTGTCGGTGGCCTTGTCCGTGGCCTTCGAGGAGGAACTGCTCGAGGCGCTGGGCGACGGGCTGGCCGTCGCGGCCGAACCGGAGACCTCGGTGGCCAGGACCGGACGGAAGTAGAGCTTGGCGGTGGTGCCGACCTGGTCCCGGGCCTCCTTGGAGTTCGTGCCCTTGGGGATGTTGACAATGATGTTGTCGGATCCCTGGGTCTGCACCTCGGCCTCAGAAACGCCGAGACCGTTGACACGGCGGTTCATGATGTCGACCGCGGTGTTCATGTTGGTCTTGTTGATCGCGTTCGGCTGGCCCGGCTCGTTCTTCGCCGTGAGCGTGATGCTCGTGCCGCCGGCGAGGTCGATGCCGAGACGCGGGGTGGGATGCCCGGAGAGGAACATCCCCCCCGTGAGCGCCGCGATGGCGATCAGGATGAAGGCCAGCGAGCGCCCCGGCCTGCTCTGGGCGCTCGCGCTCCGGCCCTTCTTCGGTGCTGCCACCTTCTCGTTCTCCCTCTCGGGCCGCCGTGCGCGGGGTCAGCGCGGGGGCGGCCATGACATGGTGTCGGGATTCCGTGCGAAAACGCAGGTCCCGGAGGTGCGGAGCGCAAGCGGATCGCGCCGCGTCCCCGGGGCGTGACTACTTCGCGTCGGACTCGCCGTCGGTCTTCTTCGGCTCTGCTTCGTCGGCCTCGTCGGCCTTCGCCTCGGCGGGCTTGTCGGACGGCTCGGCGGCCACGTCCTTCTTGCCGAGGTCGATGGGCTTGTCGTCGGAGGCGTCGGAAGAGGCGTCGGCGGCGGGCTCGTCGGTCTCGGTGAGGGAGGAGGCGTCGTCGGGAACGACCGACCCGTCCGCGTCCAGGTCGTGCTCGATGCCGTGGACGATGCGGTTGTACTCGTCGTCGGTGAGCACGGCGCCGATCGCGTTCTTCGCAAACAGCAGGTCGACGCCCGGGCCGGCGTCAAGGAGGACCGAGTCCTCGTTGACCTCCTTGACAGTGGCGTACATGCCACCGATCGTGCGCACGCCGGAGCCGGGCTGCATCTCATTGCGCATGGAAGCCGCCGACTGCTGCTTCTTCTTGGCCGACCGGGTCATCAGGAACATGGCCCCGATGAGCACGATGAACGGGAGGAGGGTCACGAGACTCACGGGACGGAACTTCCTTCTTCGACCGCGATGGTGAGCGGCCTGCTGGATGGGGGTATGTATGCCGTCGACAAGGGCGGCATCGGCGGAGTCTAAGCGAGTCCGCACTCAGGGAACAACGCTCAGCATGGCACCGGGGTTCCTGACCCCGCGAGTGCGCACGCCGTCACGCCCCGAACAGGTCCCCTTGTCCGTTTCCCCCCGTGGACTGGCGCGGCGGCGTCAGACCGAGATGGGCCCATGCGGCCGGGGTCGCCACCCGGCCGCGCGGTGTACGGGCGAGCAGTCCCTCCCGTACGAGGAAGGGCTCGGCGACCTCCTCGACGGTCTCACGCTCCTCCCCCACCGCGACCGCGAGCGTGGACAGACCGACCGGGCCGCCGCCGAACAGCTTGAGCAGGGCCTCCAGAACACCGCGGTCGAGCCGGTCGAGGCCACGGGCGTCGACCTCGTAGACCTTGAGCGCGGCCGCGGCGATCTCGCGCGTGATGATCCCGTCCGCCTTGACCTGCGCGTAGTCCCGGACGCGGCGCAGCAGACGGTTGGCGATACGGGGCGTACCACGGGAGCGCCCCGCGATCTCGGCGGCGCCTTCCGAGCCGATCTCCACGTCGAGGAGATGCGCGGAACGGTGGATGACGCGCTGGAGCTCCGCGGGCTCGTAGAACTCCATGTGCGCGGTGAAGCCGAAGCGGTCGCGCAGCGGGGGCGGCAGCAGACCGGCGCGCGTGGTGGCGCCGACCAGCGTGAACGGCGGCAGCTCCAGTGGGATCGCGGTGGCGCCGGGGCCCTTGCCGACGATCACGTCGACGCGGAAGTCCTCCATCGCCATGTAGAGCATCTCCTCGGCGGGCCGGGACATGCGGTGGATCTCGTCGAGGAACAGCACCTCGCCCTCCTGGAGCGAGGAGAGGATCGCCGCCAGGTCACCGGCGTGCTGGATGGCGGGGCCGCTGGTGATGCGGATGGGGGCGCCCATCTCGGCGGCGATGATCATCGAGAGGGTGGTCTTGCCGAGGCCGGGGGCGCCGGAGAGCAGCACGTGATCGGCGGTGGCGCCGCGCGCGCGGGCGGCGCGCAGGACGAGGTCGAGCTGCTCGCGGACCTTCTCCTGGCCGATGAACTCGTCCAGGTCCTTGGGGCGCAGGGCCGCCTCGACCGCCTGGTCCTCACGGTCGGCGGACGCGCCGACGAGCCGCTCGGCGTCGCTCTCGTCGGTCGTGTGGTCCCAGTTCACTGAAGTTCTCCTAGCCGTGGCATGCCGGCTGTGTCGTCCGGCCGGGGGTCCGGGGGCGCTCCCCGGGAAGACACAGCGTGCATGTGTGCCTCGCGGTCTGGTGGTCGGGGGGCCGCTGGCTCAGCGGGCGCGGTTGAGGGTCTGGAGGGCGGCCTTGAGCAGCCGGCCCACCTGGGGTGTGCCCTCGGCGGCCTCGGCCTGCGGGGCGACGGCGGAGACGGCCTCGTCGGCCTCGCGCGTGGCGTACCCGAGGCCGATCAGCGCGGCGTGCAGCTGGTCGCGCCAGCCGGTGCTGACCGGGGCGCCGATGCCGGTGCTCGTGCCGAGGGGCTCGCCGAGCCGGTCCTTGAGCTCGAGCAGGAGCTTCTGGGCTCCCCGCTTGCCGATGCCGGGTACGGCCGTGAGCGTCTTCTCGTCACCGGTGGCGATCGCGCGGCGCAGGGCGTCGGGCGAGTGCGTGGCGAGCATGGCCTGCGCGAGACGGGGGCCGACACCGCTGGCGGTCTGGAGCAGCTCGAAGGTTCCGCGCTCGTCGTCGTCGGCGAAGCCGTACAGCGTCAGGGAGTCCTCGCGCACGACGAGGGAGGTGGCGAGCTTGGTCTGCTGTCCCATCCGGAGCCCGGAGAGCGTGTTGGGCGAGCACTGGACGGCGATGCCGATGCCGCCGACCTCGACGACCGCGGAGTCCGGGGCGAGGGCGGCGACCGGGCCGCTGACGAAGGCGATCATGCGGTACGGCCTTTCGAAGCGTGGTGCGATGCGGGTTTCGACGCGTGCAGGGCGGCGGCTTGCTGGAGCCGGTTCTGCGCGACGGCCTGCTGGAGCCGGTTCTGCGCGGGGGCACGCCAGATGTGACAGATGGCGAGGGCGAGGGCGTCCGCCGCGTCGGCGGGCTTGGGCGGCGCGTCGAGCCTGAGCAGCCTGGTGACCATGGCACCCACCTGGGCCTTGTCCGCGCGTCCGCTGCCGGTGACGGCGGCCTTGACCTCGCTCGGGGTGTGCAGAGCGACCGTCAGGCCGCGGCGGGCGGCGCAGAGCATGGCGACGGCGCTGGCCTGGGCCGTGCCCATCACCGTCCGCACGTTGTGCTGGCTGAACACCCGCTCCACAGCGACGACTTCGGGCTCGTACTCGTCGAGCCAGTGCTCGATGCCCTGTTCGATGGCGACGAGGCGCAGGCCCAACTCGGCGTCCGTCGGAGTGCGTACGACCCCGACGCCGCGCATGGTCAGGGGTCGGCCCGCGACTCCTTCGACCACCCCGACACCGCATCGGGTCAGTCCCGGGTCAACGCCGAGCACCCGCACCCCGAACCCCCCCTTTTTTCGGCTGAGCCGCCGCCGCTCCAGCAGAAGTGGCTGATCGCCGTCGTGGTTCCTCAAGTGATGATTGCGGTCCGATGGACTGCGATCATCATCCGTCCTCGACAGGCTAACCGCTGCCACTGACAACGACGGCGGGCCGGCAGGACGTGTCCCGCGGGCCCGCCGAAGTGAATCCTTGGCAGCTCAGGCGTCGACCTTGGCCATCACGTCGTCGCTCACGTCGAAGTTGGCGAAGACGTTCTGCACGTCGTCGCTGTCCTCCAGGGCGTCGATCAGCTTGAAGATCTTCCGGGCGCCCTCTTCGTCGAGCTCGACCTGCATGGTCGGGACGAAGTTGGCCTCGGCGGAGTCGTAGTCGACGCCGGCGTCCTGGAGGGCCGTGCGGACCGCGACCATGTCGGTGGCCTCGGAGATGACCTCGAAGGACTCGCCGAGGTCGTTGACCTCTTCGGCGCCCGCGTCGAGCACGGCACCCAGGACGTCGTCCTCGGTCAGCTCACCCTTGGGGACGATGACGACGCCCTTGCGGTTGAAGAGGTACGAGACGGAGCCCGGGTCGGCCATGTTGCCGCCGTTGCGCGTCATGGCGACGCGGACGTCCGAGGCGGCGCGGTTGCGGTTGTCGGTGAGGCACTCGATGAGCACCGCGACACCGTTCGGCCCGTAACCCTCGTACATGATCGTCTCGTAGTCGGCGCCACCGGCCTCGAGACCGGCGCCGCGCTTGACCGCGGAGTCGATGTTCTTGTTCGGGACCGAGCTCTTCTTGGCCTTCTGAATGGCGTCGAACAGCGTCGGGTTGCCGCCCGGGTCGGCGCCACCGGTGCGGGCCGCGACCTCGATATTCTTGATCATCTTCGCGAAGAGCTTGCCGCGCTTGGCGTCGATCACGGCCTTCTTGTGCTTCGTCGTAGCCCATTTAGAGTGGCCGGACATCTGCCTGTCTCCTTCGCGTAACCCATCCTGTACGAACTCCCCCAGACCTTGAGCATCTGGGGGACCCCCAGATCCTACAAGGATTCCGGTATCCGGTTCGCGCGCACCATGTCGACGAACAGGCCGTGCACGCGGTGGTCGCCGGTCAGTTCCGGGTGGAACGACGTGGCGAGCGCGGTGCCCTGACGTACGGCGACGATGTGACCCTCGTGCTCGGCGAGCACTTCGGCCGCGGCTCCCACGGACTCGACCCAGGGGGCGCGGATGAAGACGCCCTCTACAGGATCGCCCTCGACGCCCCGGACGTCGACCGCCGCTTCGAAGGACTCGTTCTGACGTCCGAAGGCGTTGCGGCGCACAATCATGTCGATGCCGCCGATCGTCTCCTGGCCCGAGCGCGGGTCGAGGATCTTGTCGGCGAGCATGATCATGCCCGCGCAGGTGCCGTAGACGGGCATGCCTGAGCGCACGCGCGCGCGGAGGGGCTCCATCAATCCGAACAGGACGGCCAGCTTGGAGATGGTGGTGGACTCGCCGCCGGGGATGACCAGGCCGTCCACCTCGGCGAGCTCCTCGGGACGCCGCACCGGCCTGGCCACGGCGTCGGCCGCGGCCAGGGCGATGAGGTGCTCCCGTACGTCGCCCTGGAGTGCCAGGACGCCTATGACAGGTGCGTCAGTCATGTACGTGATGCCTTTGTCCGGTCTCGTCGGTCCGGTCTCTTACCAGCCGCGGTTGGCGTAGCGCTCGGTCTCGGGGAGGGTGTCGCAGTTGATGCCGACCATGGCCTCGCCCAGGTTGCGGGAAGCGTCCGCGATGATCTTCGGGTCGTCGTAGAAGGTGGTCGCCTTCACGATGGCGGCGGCGCGCTTGGCCGGGTCGCCGGACTTGAAGATGCCGGAGCCCACGAAGACGCCCTCGGCGCCGAGCTGGCGCATGAGCGCGGCGTCGGCGGGGGTGGCCACACCACCGGCGGAGAACAGCACGACCGGGAGCTTGCCGAGCTCGGCGACCTCCTTGACCAGCTCGTACGGGGCGCGCAGGTCCTTGGCGGCGGCGTACAGCTCGTTGTTGTCGAAGCCGCGCAGACGGGCGATCTCGTTCTTGATCTGGCGCAGGTGACGGACGGCCTCGACGACGTTGCCGGTGCCTGCCTCGCCCTTGGAGCGGATCATGGCGGCGCCCTCGGCGATGCGGCGCAGGGCCTCGCCCAGGTTGGTCGCACCGCAGACGAAGGGGGTCGTGAAGGCCCACTTGTCGGAGTGGTTGACCTCGTCGGCCGGGGTGAGGACCTCGGACTCGTCGATGTAGTCGACACCGAGGGACTGGAGGACCTGGGCCTCGACGAAGTGGCCGATGCGGGACTTGGCCATGACGGGGATGGAGACCGCGTCGATGATCTCCTCGATCATGTTCGGGTCCGACATACGGGCCACGCCGCCGTCCTTGCGGATGTCGGCGGGCACCCGCTCCAGGGCCATGACGGCCACGGCGCCGGCGTCCTCGGCGATCTTCGCCTGCTCGGCGTTGACCACGTCCATGATCACGCCGCCCTTGAGCTGCTCGGCCATTCCGCGCTTGACGCGGGCGGTGCCGGTTGCGGGGTTCTCGGCGGGCTGGGCGGTGTTGGAGAGCGTGCTGGACACGGGTGACCTCACTCGGTGAAAGAGGGTTTCTGCAGCACCGAGGAAACGTGAGTGGACCAGTCCACAGCAAGGGCCAATGGGGAGCCGGTGGATCCTTTTCGCCCCGCCGCCCCTGCCCGACCCGTCCCTGGGGGCTCCGCCCCAGACCCCCGCAGCGCCTTGAGGGGCGCGGGGAACTGCGCGACCAGCCCCCACCGGCCGTCGGCGAAAAGACAACGGGCGGGCGGGGATTCAGGCCGCAGCTCCGCCCGAGGGGTGCGGGGAACCGCGCGGCCCGCCCCACCGGCCGGCAGCCCCGGAGCAACGCCCGCCCGCGGCCGAAAGCCACCCCGTCCTCAGGTCGTGGGGCGGTCCGCCAGCGCGGTGGGAGGCTCGTCGTCCATTTCGAAGGCCATGGGGAAGGGCGCATGGCCGGCGAGGCGGAACCAGCGGACCTTGCGGTGGCGACGAAGAGCGCGGGCGGCACGTACCGCGTCGTTGTGGAACCGCCGGGCCATCGGCACCCGCCGCACCGCCTGCGCCAGCTCGGTCGCCGCCGCGTCCCCACCAGGCGCCTCCCGCACCGCCTCCACCTGCTGCACCTCTCCGAAGACGGCCCGCAGGGCCTGGCTGAGGTCGCTCTCGGCCACCTCGCGCTGCTCCTCCTCCGCCTGCCGCGCGGCGTGCGCGGCCTCGTAGAGCACGATCGAGGCGGCGGGATCGAGCACCCCGGAGGTCGCCAGCTCCTGGGCGACCGAGGCACGGCGCAACAACTGCGCGTCGAGCGCGGCACGGGCGGCGTCGATCCGGGCGTGCAGCCGGTCGAGACGCCCCGCGGTCCAGCTCAGGTAGAGGCCGATCGCGACGAGGCCGACGAGGATCCAGATGAGGGTTGCGGTCACGGGCGGCAAGGCTACCCGGGTGTGCTCACCCCTCCCCCATGTCCCAGGCGCAACGGAAACCGCCGTGTCCGGTGGAGGAGTCGGGGGTGTTCTTCGACCGGGCGGCCACCCGGTAGCGGTTGCAGTACGAGGCGTGGCACAGGTACGAGCCCCCGCGGATGACCCGCCCGCCGGGGTCCGTCGCCGAGGTCTCGGCCGAGGTCCCGCAGGGCGCGGTGAAGGCGCCCGCGCACCACTCCCACACGTTGCCCGAAGTGTTGTACAGGCCGAAGCCGTTGGGCTCGTAGGAGTCCACCTGGACGGTTCCGGTACGGCCGCCGGGGCGAGTGCTGACCCGGGGGAAGTCGCCCTGCCAGGTGTTCATGCGCTCCTGGCCGCCTCGTCGAAGGCGTCGCCCATGCGGAACTCGCCGCCCGGCAGTGTGACGGCGGCACCGTCGGGCGCGGGCCGGGGACGAGGAGGCCGAGGAGGATCGCCCGCGCGCCCGCCGGGGAGCGGTACCGGTACGGAGAGTGGGAAAAGCGAACCGGCCTCCCCGCGCGCGGGTGCGCGGCACGCCCCTCCCCCGCCCGGCGTCGACGTGTCCCGCACGCTCAGTCCCGGGCCAGTCCGAACCTCGCCCGCAGCCCCGTCCGTTCGTCCGCGGCGACCGCCGCCGCACCGTCCGTCACCGTCTCGTAGACGGACAGGATGTCCGCGCCGACGGTCGACCAGTCGAAGCGCCGTACGTGGGCGCTGCCCCGCGCGCGGAGTTCGGCCCGGCGCTCGGGGTCGCCGAGCAGGCGCAGGGCCGCGGCGGCCAGGTCGTCCGCGTCCTCGTTGGCGAAGAGTTCACCGGCCGCGCCCTGGTCAAGGACCTGCGCGAAGGCGTCGAGGTCGGAGGCCAGCACCGGCGCGCCCGCCGACATCGCCTCCACGAGGATGATGCCGAAGCTCTCGCCGCCGGTGTTGGGCGCCACGTACACGTCGACGCTGCGCAGGAAGCGGGCCTTGTCCTCGTCGCTGACCATGCCGAGGAACTCGACGCGCGAGCGCATCTCGGCGGGCAGGGACTCGACTGCCTCCTCCTCGTCACCGCGTCCGGCGACCAGGAGCCGGGTCCCCGGACGCTCGGCGAGGATCTTGGGCAGGGCCTTCATGAGGACGGGCAGGCCCTTGCGGGGCTCATCGATGCGGCCGATGAAGCCGAGGGTGTCGCCCTGCCACTCGGGCTTGGGCTTGGCGCGCGCGAAGAAGTCGACGTCGACGCCGTTCGGGATGACGACCGCGTCGCCGCCCAGGTGCTCGACGAGGGTGCGGCGGGCGTACTCGCTCACCGCGATCCGCGCGCTGATCTTCTCCAGGGCCGCCTGGAGGATCGAGTACGCGGCGACCATGGCCCGGGAGCGCGGGTTGGAGGTGTGGAAGGTGGCGACGATGGGGCCCTGCGCGGCCCAGCACGCGAGCAGGCCGAGCGAGGGCGAGGCCGGCTCGTGGATGTGGATCACGTCGAAGGTGCCTTCGTGCAGCCAGCGCCGCACCCGGGCCGCCGACAGGAAGCCGAAGTTCAGGCGCGCCACGGAGCCGTTGTAGGGCACCGGGACCGCGCGGCCCGCCGAGACGACGTACGGCGGCAGCGGTGTCTCGTCGTCCGCGGGGGCGAGCACGGAGACCTCGTGCCCGCGGCGGATGAGGTGTTCGGCCAGGTCACGAATGTGGAACTGGACGCCGCCCGGCACGTCCCAGGAGTAGGGGCAGACGATGCCGATCCTCACGGAGTCCTCTTCTCGGAACCCTGCTGGGCATGGTCAGGATCCTTGTTGTCAGGATTTCCGCTGTCAGAATCCCTGTTGCCAGGATCCTTCCCGGGATCGAGGTCCTTGAGCCACAAGCGCTGCAGCATGTGCCAGTCCTCCGGATGTTCGGCGATACCCGTGGCGAAGGCGTCGGCCAGCGCCTGTGTCATGACAGACGTCTTCTCGGCCCGGGTGCCTGTCTCGGGGACCTCGACGGGGGGATGCACACGGCCCTGCATCACGGGTGAGTCGTCGTACCAGAGCGTGACCGGCAGCAGGACGGCTCCGGTCTGCTGGGCGAGCAGCGCCGGGCCTGCGGGCATCCGGGTCGTCTCGCCGAAGAACTCCACCTCGACGCCCGAGGCCGACAGATCACGCTCGGCGACCAGGCAGATCAGTCCGCCGTCCCGCAGCCGTCGGGCCAGCGTGCCGAACGCGGTGCCGCCGCTGTGCGGCAGGACCTCCATGCCGAGGCCCTCGCGATAGGCGACGAAACGGTCGTACAGCGACTCCGGCTTGAGGCGCTCGGCGACGGTCGTGAACGGGGTCTCCAGCTTGGTGGTGACCCAGGCACCGGCGAGGTCCCAGTTGCCCATGTGCGGCAGGGCCAGGATGACGCCCTGGTCGGAGGCGAGCCCGTCCGTCAGATGGTGCACGTCCTTGCAGTCGAAGCCCGTCCGCACGCGCTCCTTGCTCCAGGCGGGGAGGCGGAAGGACTCCATCCAGTAGCGCAGGTACGAGCGCATGCCCGCCCGGGAGAGCTCGGCGAGCCGCTCAGGGGTCGCGTCGGGCAGCACACGCGCGTAGTTGCTCTCCAGCCGTTGTACGCCCTTGCCGCGCCGTTTCCAGGCGATGTCCGCGATCGTGCGGCCCAGGCGCACCGCGACCGGCTCCGGAAGCTTCTTGACGGTGCTCCAGCCGAGCGCGTACGCCCCGTCCACCAGCCTCTCCTGGAGACTGGTCACGACGTGGCCCCGCTGTTCTGCGCCGCGGCCGCGGCGTCCGCCTCCGCGGACTCCCGGCGCACCGTGACGACGCGCTGGATCAGCGTGACCAGGCTGCCGACGGCGACGATCCACAGCGCGACGGGCAGCAGCCACTGGATGCCGGGCACCCCGAACTTGTGCAGCCCCGCGAGGCCCGCCGCGACCAGGGAGATCACCAGGCGCTCGGCACGCTCGACCAGGCCGTTCACGGCGACGGGCAGGCCGATCGACTCGCCACGGGCCTTGGTGTACGAGACCACCTGGCCGCTGGCCAGGCAGAAGATCGAGACGGCGCACAGGGCGTTGTTGTCGCCGCTGCCGGCGTACCAGAGCGCGAAACCGCCGAAGATCGCGCCGTCGGCGACCCGGTCGAGCGTGGAGTCCAGGAAGGCGCCCCAGCGGCTGGAGCGGCCGAGCTGGCGCGCCATGTTTCCGTCGACCAGGTCGGAGAAGACGAAGAGCGTGATGACGATCGTGCCCCAGAAGAACTCCCCCCGGGGGTAGAAGACCAGCGCGCCCGCCATGACTCCGGCCGTACCCAGAAGGGTGACCGTGTCGGGGCTTACCCCCCGACGGATGAGAAACGCGGCGAACGGTGTGAGGACACGCGTGAAGAATGCACGCGCGTACTTGTTCAGCATGGCCTTCCCGAGGGTCGGTGTCGCCGCGCGGCCCCTGCTGGCCACCGGCTGGCCCATCGTAGCCACGCGCGCGCTTGTGCGACGGCCGGGCACCCGCACCCCGTGTCACGGTGGGATGCCATCGATGTCACGGCGGGATCGCGTCCCCCGTATGGACGCACCGTGACACGAGTGCAAAGCTCGAATACACCGCGGGCGTCATCGGAGCCGCACCGCACGCGGATCCGGCTATGCCCGCGCCCAAAGAGACCTCACCGTGCACGGGAGGCAAGACCATGGGCGACAAGGCGAACGCACACCCCGGAGCCGCCGGCAGGGCTACAGCGGCCGACCACCCCGCGTCCGTACGGAATGTGGTGCTGGTCGGCCACAGCGGATCCGGCAAGACGACATTGGTGGAAGCTCTCGCACTGACGGCGGGAGCGGTGAACCGGGCGGGCAGGGTGGAGGACGGCACCGCCGTCTCCGACTACGACGAGATCGAGCACCGGCAACAGCGCTCGGTGCAGCTGTCCCTGGTACCCGTCGACTGGGACGGATACAAGATCAACATCATCGACACCCCCGGATACGCCGACTTCGTCGGGGAACTCAGGGCCGGTCTGCGCGCCGCGGACGCGGCCCTCTTCGTCGTCTCGGCCTCGGACGGCGTGGACGGCTCGACCCGGATGGTGTGGGAGGAGTGCGCGGCGGTCGGCATGCCGCGCGCCATCGTGATCACCCACCTCGAGTCGGCGCGCGCCGACTTCGACGACATGACGCGGATCTGCGCCGAGGCCTTCGGCGCGGACGACCCCGACGCCGTACTGCCGCTGTACCTGCCGCTGCACGGCGCGGAGGGGCCCGACGGGCACGCCCCTGTCACCGGGCTGATCGGACTGCTCACCCAGCGGCTGTTCGACTACTCCTCCGGGGAGCGCAAGGAGGCCGAGCCGGGACCGGAGCAGCTGCCGCTCATCGAAGAGGCGCGCAGCCGGCTGATCGAGGGGATCATCGCCGAGAGCGAGGACGAGACCCTCATGGACCGCTACCTGGGCGGCGAGCAGATCGACGTCAAGACGCTCGTGCAGGACCTGGAGCGGGCCGTGGCGCGCGGGGCCTTCTTCCCAGTCCTGGCGGCCGCACCCGCCGCCGAGGGCGCCCGCCAGGGGCTCGGCACCGTCGAGCTCCTCGAACTCGTCACGGGCGGCTTCCCGACCCCGCTGGAGCGCCCAGCACCCACCGTGACGACACCGGAAGGGCTGGAACGCGAGGTCAAGGCCTGCGATCCGAACGGACCGCTGGTCGCGGAGGTCGTGAAGACGGCCAGCGACCCCTATGTGGGCCGGGTCTCCCTCGTCCGCGTCTTCTCGGGCACCCTGCGCCCCGACGAGACGGTGCACGTCTCCGGGCACGGGCTCGGCGACCGCGGGCACGAGGACCACGACGTCGACGAGCGCGTCGGCGCCCTGTCCGCGCCGTTCGGCAAACAGCAGCGCTCCCTGACGCACTGCATCGCGGGCGACCTGGCCTGCGTGGCCAAGCTCAACCGGGCCGAGACCGGTGACACGCTCTCGGCCAAGGACGACCCGCTGCTGATGGAGCCCTGGCAGATGCCGGACCCGCTGCTGCCGCTCGCCATCCAGGCCCACAGCAAGGCCGACGAGGACAAGCTCTCGCAGGGCCTGGGCCGGCTGGTCGCCGAGGACCCCACCATGCGCCTGGAACAGAACCAGAACACCCACCAGGTCGTTCTGTGGTGCCTGGGCGAGGCCCACGCCGACGTCGCCCTGGAGCGGTTGCGCAACCGGTACGGCGTCCAGGTCGACGTGGTCCCGCACAAGGTCTCCCTGCGGGAGACGTTCGCGGACAGGGCCGCGGGGCGCGGCCGCCATGTGAAGCAGTCCGGTGGGCACGGGCAGTACGCGATCTGCGAGATCGAGGTCGAACCCCTCCCGAACGGCTCGGGAATCGAGTTCGTGGACAAGGTCGTCGGCGGGGCCGTGCCCCGGCAGTTCATCCCCTCCGTCGAGAAGGGGGTGCGGGCCCAGGCCGCCAAGGGCGTGGTCGCGGGCTATCCCCTCATCGACGTACGGATCACCCTGCGCGACGGCAAGGCGCACTCCGTGGACTCCTCCGACGCGGCGTTCCAGACCGCGGGCGCGCTCGCCCTGCGCGAGGCGGCCGCCGACACCAGGATCCATCTGCTGGAGCCGGTGGCCGAGGTGACGGTCCTGGTCGGCGACGAGTACGTGGGCGCCGTGATGAGCGACCTGTCGGGGCGGCGCGGCCGGGTGGTCGGCACCGAGCAGACGGGCGGCGGACGCACGCTCGTCAGGGCCGAGGTCCCGGAGATCGAGATCGGACGGTACGCCGTGGATCTGCGCTCCCTCTCGCACGGCACCGCACGCTTCAACCGCACCTACGCACGGCATGAGCCGATGCCGTCGCAGATCGCCGAAAGGATGCGCGAACAGGCCCAGAGCGCCTGACGGTTCGGCTTCTCTCACCCTCGGCGGGCGGCTTCGGCCGTCCGCCGACGAATGTCGGTCGCGGCCGATACTCTGGGAACTGATCAAGACGATGACCTGATCAACAGGTGTGCGGGGCAGGGAAGTCGGGAAAGCCGCAGGAGCGGGTGCGGCGGCGATGGGGGCGGAAGTGGCGTTCGACGGTTTCGATTTCACTCCCGGGGCGCAAGTGCCGCTCTCGGGTTCCGCGGGACAGACGGCGGCGACCTTCGCACTGGCCTCGGCGGCGTACCGGGACAGCGATGTCGGCGAGATCCTCAAAGCGAACAACCAGTGGCACGAGTCCACCGTGAGCTCAGGCCGCAAGTGGGCCACGATCTTCAGGCCCAACCTCGGCGAGGCCTTCGGGCGGGCGGTGGTGGACCGCATGCTGGGCGCCGGCCGCAAGCCCCTCATCCAGTCCTTCGGCACCGAGCCGCAGGTCGTCGTCGAGCACTGCCTCGCGGCGAACCGCATCCGCCGGGAGCGGGACAACTGGCTGTCGGCCGTCATGGTGCTGTGCGGTGTGCTGTTCCTGCCCGGGCTGCTGGCGTGGCTGCTGGTCTTCCAGCTCCGGTCCATGATCGCCAAGCAGACGAACAAGCGCGCCGGCGCCCTCGGCACCACGCTCCTGGTCGCCTTCGGCGCCCTCGCCGTGGTCTTCCTCGTCCGTATGCCTTTCACCGGCTTCTGGGCCTGGTACGCGCGTGCGTCGGTGGTCCTCCCGGTGATCGGCTGGCTCTGGGCCAAGCAGATCTGCGAGCGGACCGCCAAGGACCTGCGCGAGCGCTGGGACAGCCTGCTGTCCGGCGGCGGCCTCGGCGCCAAGATCCCGGAGGCGGTGCCCGGCAGCCCGGGCGAGACGGCGGCCGAGCGGCTCCGCCAGTCCCTGGCCGCCCTCAGCGCCGAGCAGCAGTCCAACTCGGTGTTCTACGCCGGGCCCAAGGGCATACTCGGCATGGGCACCCGCTGGGGCAGCTGGCAGCTGGCCGAGGACCTCGTCCCCAAGGACCCGGACAAGGAGATCCACCCCTTCCGCAGCTGGGACGTCGTCCGCAACATCCACGACAAGCTCCGCATGCTGGAGCGCGGCCCACTCAACACCGGTGGTTTCCCCACCCCTTCGATCAAGCACTGGATCGTCTCGCCGATCGGTGAGAACGCCAAGGAGGTGTCCCGGCCGGGCGGCACGGACGTCGAGGCGTACACGATCAAGAGCCACGCCATACAGGACATCTGCAACAAGCAGCAGTTCGGCAGCGGCCAGCGGCACTACCTCGGCGTGCAGTGGACGCTGTGGGACGGCCAGTTGATCATCACCATGCTGATCACCGTGACCGTGCTGCACGAGACGCTGCGCATCGAGGTCACCGGGCATGCCCTGGGTCCCGTGCACTCCCTGTTCACCAGCAAGCCCGAGGCCCCGACGAAGGAGGTCGCCAAGGCGGTCAAGTTCTGGGAGACCCGCAAGGTGAAGCTGCCGCTGGTCACCACGGACGAGGTCGTACGTCTCACCGCGCGCTCCCCGCTCACCGGGTACCCGCCGCTGCTGAACTGGCTCGGCGGCAAGCTGACGCTGCCCGAGCCGTTCGGCCTGCGGCACGCGTGGGCCGACCAGCCCTGGCGGCACCGCTTCATGGCCGACGACGCGCTGCGGGCGGCCACGCCGGTGCTGCGTGTCGTGCACGCGGCGGCGATCAAGGTGCTGGACGAGAACGGGGTCGACACGGAGAAGTTCGGCAACCGGTCGGCGTTCCTCAGCACGGCGGTGCAGGACCCGTCGCCCCGGAAGGCCGACCTCTACGACGCGTGAGCCCCCGGCGGACGGGCAGAAAAGGCCGTCCGCCGGGTGCGGGTCGTCTCGGGCTGATCGCGCAGTTCCCCGCCGCCCCTACGGGGCTACTGGCTCGGCCAGGCCTCTGCCAGCATCTTGCGGGTGTCGGCCAGGAGCTGCGGGAGCACCTTGGTGTGGCCGACGACCGGCATGAAGTTGGTGTCGCCGCCCCAGCGGGGGACGATGTGCTGGTGGAGATGGGCGGCGATGCCCGCGCCCGCCACCGTGCCCTGGTTCATACCGATGTTGAACCCGTGCGCGCCCGAGGCGGTGCGCAGCGCGGTCATCGCCTGCTTGGTCAGCTCGCCGAGCTCGGCGGTCTCCGGGTCGGTCAGGTCGGTGTAGTCCGCGACATGGCGGTAGGGCACGACCATGAGATGGCCGCCGTTGTACGGGTACAGGTTGAGCACCGCGTACACCTGCTCACCGCGCCTCACGATGAGCCCGTCCTCGTCGGACTTGGCGGGGATCGAGCAGAACGGACAGCCGTCGTCGGCCCCCGGGCCGGTGGGCTTGTTCTCGCCCTGGATGTAAGCCATCCGGTGGGGCGTCCACAAGCGCTGGAACGCGTCCTGCGTTCCCACTCCGATCTGCTGCTCCGGCTCACTCGTCATGTGGTGCAGCATATTGCTTCGCCCGTTCGCGGCGTGTCGGCGGGGCTCTCCCGAATGCTCGCCGGGCCAAGCTGGGCCGATGGACGACGACAGCCGACAGGCCCGGTGGGAAAGGCGCACCGAAGTCCCGCTCAGCCTGGCCTCGGCGTTGTTTCTCGCCGCTTACGCCGTCCTGGTCCTCGGGCACACGCTGCCCGTCGTCTGGCGCCAGGCCTGCGTGGCGGTGATGCTGGCCGCGTGGGCGCTGTTCGGCGTCGACTACGCCGTGCGCTGGGGCCTGAGCGGACAGCGCCTCGGCTTCGTCCGCGCACACCCGGTGGACACCCTGGCGCTCCTGCTGCCGCTGCTGCGTCCGCTGCGCGTCGTCAAGGTCTACGAGGCCGTACAGCGTCATCGTGGAGAGCCCCGTCTCTCCCTGCACGCGCGCGTGGTCTTCTACGCGGGGTTGTCGGCCGCGCTGCTCGGCTTCGCGGGCTCCCTCGCCGTCTACCAGCAGGAGCGCGGGGCGCCGGGCGCCTCGATCCGGACGTTCGGGGACTCGGTGTGGTGGACCTGCACCACGCTCACGACGGTGGGATACGGGGACGTGGTGCCGGTGACCCCGATGGGGCGCACGATCGCGTCGGTGCTGATGGTGTGCGGTCTGGCGCTGCTCGGCGCGGTGACCGGCTCGTTCTCGTCCTGGCTGCTCCAGGTGTTCGCACGCGAGGACGAGAACGCCGGGGGCGACGGGAACAGGGGTAGGAAAAGGCCCCCGGGGAGCTGAGCTCTCCGGGGGCCTTCCGTCACGTGCGCGTCAAGGAAGCACCGTACGCGTCGGGCCCGCGCGTCAGACCTGTGCGCGCTCCTCGACGACCTTCATGATCTTGGCGATCGCCTCGTCGACCGGGATGCCGTTCTCCTGCGAGCCGTCGCGGTAGCGGAAGGAGACCGCGCCGGCCGCCATGTCCTCGTCGCCCGCGATGACCATGAAGGGCACCTTCTGCTTCTGGGCGTTGCGGATCTTCTTCTGCATACGGTCGGAGGAGCCGTCGACCTCGACCCGCAGACCCTTCTTCTTCGCCTCGGTGGCGAACTTCTGCAGGTACTCCACGTGCGCGTCGCCGATCGGGATGCCGACCGCCTGCACGGGCGCCAGCCAGGCCGGGAACGCGCCCGCGTAGTGCTCGAGGAGCACCGCGAAGAAACGCTCGATGGAACCGAACAGCGCGCGGTGGATCATCACCGGACGCTGCTTGGAGCCGTCGGGGCCGGTGTACTCCAGGTCGAAGCGCTCCGGCAGGTTGAAGTCCAGCTGCACGGTCGACATCTGCCAGGTCCGGCCGATCGCGTCCTTGGTCTGGACGGAGATCTTCGGACCGTAGAAGGCGGCGCCGCCCGGGTCCGGGACGAGCGGGAGGCCCTGCTTCTCGGCCACCTGCCGCAGCGTCTCGGTGGCCTCCTCCCAGACCTCGTCGGAGCCGACGGACTTCTCCGGGTCCTTGGTGGAGAGCTCCAGGTAGAAGTCGGTCAGGCCGTAGTCGCGCAGCAGGTTCAGGACGAAGGTGAGCGTCTTGTCGAGCTCGTCCGCCATCTGCTCCCTGGTGCAGTAGATGTGCGCGTCGTCCTGCGTGAAGCCACGGGCGCGGGTCAGGCCGTGCACGACGCCCGACTTCTCGTACCGGTACACGGTCCCGAACTCGAAGAGGCGCAGCGGCAGTTCACGGTACGAGCGGCCGCGCGCGTCGAAGATCAGGTTGTGCATCGGGCAGTTCATGGGCTTGAGGTAGTAGTCCACGCCCTCGTCGAGCTGCATGGGCGGGTACATGCCGTCGGCGTACCAGTCCAGGTGTCCCGAGGTCTCGAAGAGCTTCCCCTTCGTCGCGTGCGGGGTGTAGACGAACTCGTAGCCCTCTTCCTCGTGGCGGCGCCGCGAGTAGTCCTCCATGACCCGGCGGATGATGCCGCCCTTGGGGTGGAAGACGGCGAGGCCCGAGCCGATCTGGTCCGGGATGGAGAAGAGGTCCAGCTCGTTGCCCAGCTTGCGGTGGTCGCGCTTCTCGGCCTCCACGAGGAAGTCGAGGTGCGCCTTCAGCTCCTCCTTGGAGGGCCAGGCGGTGCCGTAGATGCGCTGGAGCATCGGGTTCTTCTCGCTGCCGCGCCAGTACGCGGCCGCGTTGCGCATCAGCTTGAACGCCGGGATGTTGCGGGTGGTGGGCAGGTGGGGACCGCGGCAGAGGTCCTTCCAGCACAGCTCACCGGTCTTGGCGTCGAGGTTGTCGTAGATCGTCAGCTCGCCGCCGCCGACCTCGACGTCCGCGCCGTCGTCCGAGGACGCGGAGCCCTTGATCCCGATGAGCTCCAGCTTGTACGGCTCGGCGGCGAGCTCCTCGCGGGCGTCCTCGTCGGTGACCGCACGGCGGGAGAAGCGCTGACCGCGCTTCTGGATCTCCTGCATCTTCTTCTCGATGGCCTTGAGATCCTCGGGCGTGAACGGCTTCTCGACGTCGAAGTCGTAGTAGAAGCCGTCCTTGACCGGCGGGCCGATGCCCAGCTTGGCCTCGGGGAAGAGTTCCTGCACGGCCTGCGCCATGACGTGCGCGGTGGAGTGGCGCAGGATGTTGAGGCCGTCCTGCGAGGAGATCTCGACGGGCTCGACCTCCTCGCCGTCCCGCACCTCGTACGCGAGGTCCTTCAGCTCGCCGGCCACACGGGCCGCGACGATGGTGCGCTCGCCGGTGAAGAGGTCGGCGGCCGTAGTGCCCGTCGTCACCACGCGCTCTTCCCGCTCGGAATCGCGTTGGATGATCACACGGACGTCTGACACCGGTCTCTCCTGACTGAAGGGGGCAAGCTCACCCAGTGGGCATGGCAGTGCAATGCCTGCCCGGCGATCCTACCGAGCCCGGGGCACCCTCCGCGAAAGGGTTCCCGGCAAAGCTCCACAAAGCCCTCAGTCCCCGCTGCACGCCTCCTCGAAGAAGTCCAGGTTCTCCTGGAGCGACTTCATCAGCCGGTCCCGCTCGGCCTCGTCCACCTGCACCGGTACGACCCCGGAGGCGTCGGTGAGCCTGCGGAAGCCGCCGCGGCTCTCCAGCCGCCCCAGCACCCGCACCGGCAGCCCCACCAGATGGGCGTGGCCCGCTATCCGGTACGCCTCCTCGTCGAGCGTCATGCGGACGTGCTGGACCTCCGCTCCCGCGATCACCCGCAGCCGTACGGTGCCCTCGCCGCGCGGCTGGGACCTGCGCATCCGCACCACGGCACCGGTGAGGCGCACCGGTACGGACGGCTCGGCGCGCAGATAGCGGGCCCCGGCCTCGCGCAGGACGGGCAGGTCGCCGGGCGAGAACTCGACGGCCTCGTCGGGCGCCGCACAGCCCTCGGGGACCCCGGCGGCGGGCGCCCACTCGACGGCGATCCGGGCGCCCTCCGTGCCGCGCACGAGGGCGACGACGGCCTCGGTGAGTTCATGGCTGACGCCCGCCTCGACGGCCGCGTCGAAGGCGTCCATGCCGCCGGTGGCCCGCTGGTAGTCGATGGCCTCGCGGGCGGCGTACAGCGCCTGGTGCAGGCGTACGGACAGCGGCCGGCCGGTGTCGACGGGCACGAAGGCGGTGAGCCGGCGCCCGCCGGGGTCGGCGCCGACGAGGACGTTCTCCAGGGAAGCGGCGGCGGGCCTGCGGTGGCGGGCGCCGTAATAGCCCGCACGCGCGCGTGTGGCGAGCGCGGCCGCGAGCAGCATCGAGCGGGCGGCCGAGCGCAGCCGCTCCTCCACGCTCCAGGACGTGGCGCCCACGGGTCCGGTCGGCACATCGCGCCACCAGCGGATCTCGTCGCTGGGCACGGCGAGGGCGACCAGCACGTCGCGCGCGGACGGCGCGCCGCTGCGGGAGAGCGCGAGGAGCGCCTCGCCGAGGAGGTCGTCGCTGTCGGGGAAGGCCCGGTTCTCCGGCACGAGCAGGCTCGTGCCGCCGCCACCGGGCCCGGGTGGGGTCCACCGGCCGTACCGTCCGGCCGCTCCGCCGCGGCGCTGCCAGCCGTGGCGGTGCAGCAGCGCGCTGAGGACGGCGGGGTCGACCTGGCCCGGCTCGGGCGGCTCGGTCCAGTGGGACTCGACGGGGTGCGGCCTGGCCGGCCGGAGCGGTTCGCCGATGGAGTCGATGGGGCGGTGTGTCAAGGTTTCCCTCCCGTCCCGACCCTCGTCATGATCTCGCAGAGCGCCCTGTCGTCGAAGATGCGCGAGGTCGGTATACGCACGGTGGTCCGTCGCCGGCCGGTGATCGCGTGGCCGGCGAGGTTGATCCAGTAGCAGCAGTGCCGCAGGTCGAGGCGGTCGTGGCTGGCGCGCAGCCAGTCGTCCTGGGACCTGGGCACGAGCATCACGACCAGGATCTTGTGCACCGAGACCGGGGTGCGGGCGAGCTTCGCCAGGTGCTCGTTGTCGAGCGTGAAGGAGAAGGCGGGCCCGGGCGGGTTCGGCGGGATCTGGTACGTGCACTTGAGCTGCACCTTGATGGTGACTTCGTCGTCGACCGTGTGCCCGGGGGCGCTGTGGCTGACGTGCCAGTCGATGCCGTTGTCGGGAAAGGGCTGGGACAGCGAACAGCCCGCCGCGGCCGCGACGGCGTGCAAGTAGCCCACCTGCAAGGTCTCCATGCAGGCGGTGGTGGCGAGTGTGCCGCGATGGGGTGCCGTCCGCTGGGGCAGCAGCCCGCCCCGCTCGGGCTGCGCGAGTGCCATGAGTCCAACAGCCTTCCAAGCCAAGTGATTCCCCGCGACGGGCCGCTGAACTGCAAAGACCCGTACCTGTGTTGTCTCCTTCCGGCGTACGGCGCAAACAGCCCGGGTATCACCAAACGGGCAGAAGACGGTGCGTCAGCTGCCGTGGGTGAACGAGGAGTTGTGTACGTATGACGTGCTGGTACGAAGGCCCTTTGGCCGCGTTCGACACGGAGACCACGGGCGTGGACGTCGAGACCGACCGGATCGTGTCGGCCGCCGTCGTCGTCCAGGACGCCGCGGGTTCCCGGCCTCGGGTGACCCGTTGGCTGGTGAACCCGGGAGTGCCGGTGCCCGCGGGTGCGACGGCGGTGCACGGGCTGACAGACGAACACCTTCAGCGCAACGGCCGCTGGCCGTCGCCGGTGATGGACGAGATAGCCAGGGTGCTGGGCGAACAGGCCGCGGCGGGCCGCCCGCTCGTCGTGATGAACGCGCCGTTCGATCTGACGCTCCTGGACCGGGAGTTGCGCCGCCATCGCGCCACCAGTCTGGACCGGTGGTTCGAGCCGGCGCCGCTGCGTGTGCTCGATCCGCGGGTTCTGGACAAACATCTGGACCGCTATCGCAAGGGCCGCCGCACCCTGACCGACCTGTGCGCGCACTACGACGTGGTGCTGGAGGGCGCGCACGACGCGGCGGCGGACGCACTGGCCTCGATGGAGGTCGTACGAGCGGTGGGGCGTCGTTTCGCCACCCGGCTGGAGCGGCTCTCCCCCGCCGAGCTGCACACCCTGCAGTCGGTGTGGCACGCGGCACAGGCGCGCGGCCTTCAGGCGTGGTTCGCGCGCAGCGGTTCACCGGAGGCGGTGGATCCGGCGTGGCCGCTGCGTCCGGAACTGCCGGCGGCGGCCTGAGCCCGCGCGGGACAACGAAAAACCGGTCCGTCTGTGACGGACCGGTCTTCTCCGGGTGGGCGATACTGGGTTCGAACCAGTGACCTCTTCGGTGTGAACGAAGCGCTCTCCCACTGAGCTAATCGCCCGGGAACGCACTGAACAATACAGGTCCCTGCGGGTGTGGTTCAAACCGCTTCGAGATGAGCCGTCAGTCACCCGTGAGCCGGGCCGCCAGTCCGCGCTGTCCCGCGCGCATCATCAGGGCGTGGTTGGCGCGGAACACCGGCCGTCCCGGCACCGCGAACCGCCGTAGCAGCGGCTTGCTCACGTCGACCTCCTGGTCGTACTGGGCGCGGGTGCCGGACCCGGCGGTGGTGAGCGTCCAGCGCGCCCAGCCGTCGATGTCGCCCGCCATCGCGATCTCCAGGACCCCGGCCGCCGGGTCACGGCGCAGCTCGCGCGCCGTGAACACCAGGTCGTACGGCAGGAACGAGCGGATGCGCATGGTGCCGCTGCGCTCGTCGATGCGGGTCACCTCACGGACCTGGGGCCACCAGCGCGGGTAGTCCTCGGCCTGTTCGAGAACGGGGTAGACCTCGGCGGGCGGCGCGGGCAGGGCCCACACACTGCGGAAGCGGTAATGGCTCCAGTCCATGGACGGAGTGTGCCCGAGCGGGCATCTGAGTACGGCATGAGTACGCGCACTCATGCCGGAGAAGGTGACCGGGACCACACTCCCGGAATATGACCCACCTTCCGCCCCCGGCCGAGGAGTTGCGGCTCCTGGACACCGAGCTGCGGCAACTCGACGCGCGCCGGGCCCTGTTGCTGGCGCGCCGCGCCTGGCTGATCACCGCGCTCCGGCCGCCCGTGGCTCCGCCGCTCCCGCCCCCGCCCCTACACCGGCCCGAGACCACGGCGCCGCGCGTCCAGAACGTGCTGCTCGTCCTCGGCGGCGCCCTCCTGACCATCGCCGCGATCGCGTTCACGCTGGTCAGCTGGGGCCGGATGGGGATCGCCGGGCGGGCGCTGGTGCTGGGCGCGGTGACGCTGGCCGCGCTCGGCTCACCCGTGCTCCTGCTCCGGCACAGGCTGCGCTCGACGGCGGAGGCCGTGGCGGGCCTGGGACTCGCGCTGACGGTCCTGGACGCATACGCGCTGCACGAGGTCGCGTTCCCCGACACGAACGGCCTGGGCTACGCGGCCATCGCGTCAGCCCTGCTGGCGGCCCTGTGGACGGCGTACGGACTCGCACTCGGCGGGCCGCGCCGGCCGACCGGTGAACCGGCCACCCCCGCGCGGCTCGCGCTGCGTCTGCCCCTGCCCGCCGCGCTGGCCGCCGCGCAGCTCCCGCTGATCCTCTGGGCGGCCGCGGCCGACGCGGGCGCCCCCGCCATGACGGCCGCGCTACTGGTCACGGCGGCGCTCGACACGGCCCTCGCGCTCCGGGTGCCCGTGCCGTCCGTACGTCTCGTCGCCGCCGTGGGCGCGTACGGCCTGGGCGGCTGGGGCTCCTTCGCGGCCGGCTGGCTGTCCTGGACGGCCACCGGTCCGAGCGCCGTCGCCCGTGCGGCGGCGCTCCTCCTCTTCGCCGCGGCGATCGCTCTGGCGGCGGCGTGGCGGCTGCCGGACGCGAACGTCGCCACCTGGGTCGCCTCGGCCGGCGGCCTGCTCACGGTCGCCGCGCTCGGTGGCGTCCCGCGCTCGTCGCTGCCGGGCGAGTGGACGGTTCCGGGGTATCTGGTCTGCGCTGTGGCCCTGTTGGCGGCCGTACGCACCCGGCTGCCCGAGCCGATGAGGCGTGGCCTCGCCCTGGCGGCCGCCTCCGTGCAGGCGGTCGCGGTGGTGTGGGCGCTGCCGCCGGTCGCCGTCGTTCTGCTGGGCCCGGTGGCCTGGGTGGGACGTGTCTGGACCGGGGCTCCCTCGACCGCGCGTGAGGCGGTCACGAGCGACGGCCTCCCCTGGCCTCCGTACGCGGCCACGGCCCCACTCGTCCTCGTGGTCGTCGCCGCCGTCCTCGCCCTGGCCGTCCGCGGTACGCAGTGGCGCCCCAACGCGACGATCGGCGCGTCGGCCCTCGTCTGGGCGACCGCGCTCGTCCTTCCCGCGGCCCTCGACATCCCCTACTGGGCCGGGATGTCGGCGCAAGGACTCACGATCGTGGCCGCACTGGCGTACGTCGCCCGCTCGGCGAAGCCGCGCCCGGTCGTCTTCCTCCTGGCCCTTGTCGGCTCGGGGAGCCTGGCGTGCCTCTCCCTCGCCGCCGAGGGCACGACCCTCGGCGTCCTCGCCGCGCTGACCGTGCTGTTCGCCGCCCTGTCCGGGCGCTCGCGCCTCGCCCCGGTCGCCGCCCTCACGTACGCCACCGCCCTGGCCTGTGCCGTGGGCGCGTCCCTCGGCTGGCCGTCGCAGTACATCGCGCTGCTGGTCCTCCTCGTCCCGGTCGTCGCGGCCCTGCTCGCGGCACGCCTCACCGGCTCCCCCGCACGTGTGCCCGTCGAGGTGACGGGCGCCGTCGCCGGGCTGCTCGCCGTCGGCCTCGCGGTGCCCGACCCGCCGTTGCTGGCACTGGTCCTCGCCCTGTGCGCGGTGATCGCCGCGGGCACCGCCGTACGCGAGGACCGGCGGCCCGTCGGTTACGCGGCCACCGCCCTGTTCGTGCTGGCCGCCTGGGTCCGGCTGGCGTGCTGGGGCGTCGGCTCCGTCGAGGCGTACACCCTGCCGGTGACCGTCCCGGCGCTGCTGGTGGGGGCGCTCAGGCGCCGCAAGGATCCGCTGACCTCGTCCTGGACGGCGTACGGAGCGGGGCTGTCCGTCACGCTCGTGCCGAGTCTCCTGACGGCGTGGATCGACCCCGACTGGCCGCGCCCCCTGCTGCTCGGAGTCGCGGCCCTCGCGGTGACCCTCGTCGGTGCCCGGCACCGGCTGCGGGCCCCGCTCGTCCTCGGGGGCGGCGTGCTCGCGCTGGACACCCTGCACGAACTCGCCCCGTACCTCGTGCAGATGGCGGGCGCGCTGCCGCGTTGGGTGCCTCCCGCACTCGCCGGTCTGGTGCTGCTCGCACTCGGTGCGACGTACGAGCAGCGGATCCGGGACGCGCGACGCGTGCGGGAGGTACTGGGGAGAATGCGCTAGCTGACCGGGGCTACGGCATCTTGTCGCCGAGCAGTGCCAGGTTCTCGATGGCGGCGAGGCCGTACAGGGCGCTGTCGTTCGAACTGACCCAGTTGGCCTCGCTGCCGGGAACCAGCGTGACCGGGCCGCTCAGCGGCTCGGTCTTCCAGGGCGAGGACTCCATGTAGCCGTCGGAGCTGTAGAACTTCGTCCACGCGCGCTTGGCGAGCGTCGCGTCGCCGGTCTGGACGGCGGCGTACGCGTCGAGCCGCGAGTGGCCCTGGAACAGCAGCAGGGAGCCGAAGTTGGAGCCGTAGCGCGCCGCCTGTTCGGTCTTGGTGGCGTTGAAGTAGCGGCAGTAGTCGAGGTAGACCTCCTTGAACTTGGGCACGTCGACCAGGTCGATCAGCTCGGCGCACAGTTCGTTGAGGCCGAAGACGGCGGAGAGGTGCGAGACCGAGACGACCGGCGCGGAGGCGATGGCGAACCTGCCGGTGTCGAGGTCGTACAGCCCGCTGCCCTGCACGAAGCCATTGGGCTGGGCGGCGATCGTCTCCATCGTCGACAGCACGCGCGCCTTGGCCTTCTCCCACTTCGGGCCCTTGCGCTCCCACTCCGTGAGCCAGGCCGAGACCAGACCGCTCCAGTCGGTGCCGAAGCCGATGGACAGGGCGTGCCGGTCGGGGGTGTAGGGCTCGGTGCGGATCTTGCGGATCGGGTCGAGGACGAGGAACGTCTCGTCGGAGTCGACGTTGGCGTGCATGAGATCGCCGACCCGCTCGTCAGCGGTGAGGTAGTAGTAATAGCGGCGGTATGTGGTGTTGGCGATGCGCTGCTGTTTGGCGCTGTCGGCGTAGTGCTGCACACCATGCCGGGTGCCGAGGCCCGCCCACTGGCCCAGGTGGTAGACGTCGACCTCGCCGGTGTGCCGGGTGAGCGCCTCGGCGAAACGGAAGATGTCCGAGCGGCCCGAGCGGAGATAGGCCATCCAGAGCCAGATGTCGGGCGACAGCTCGGAGTTGTCCCAGGCATAGCCGCCGACGTCGTAACGCCACTGGTGGCGCACGGTGTCGTACGAGTGCATGAAGTCGCCGTAGTCCCAGAAGCCGTACCAACGGCGCATCTCCACCTGGTCCTTGTAATAGGTGAAGAGGAAGTCGAGGTGGTCCTCGATCTTCGCCTTGGCGGCGGTGGAGCGGTCCGGCTCGGAGAAGAGGCCGCCGAAGACCTTGGCCTTGATGAGCTGCTTGGGCGGGGCGGCGAGCTGCGGCAACACACGTACGGCCGCGACCTGTTCGGCGAGCGTCTCGGGCGAGGGCGTCGACTCGTTGGCCCAGAAGAGGAGTTCGGAGGTACGGGCGATGCCGTAGGGGGTGCCGAACTCGGGTTCGTAGTCCTCGTAGGTGATGTTGAGGCCTTCGAGCTGCTCGGCGTAGGTGTCCTGGCCCATGCCGTCGTGGTAGAAGCGCAGGTCCATGGGCTGCGCCTCGGGCGACCAGAGCCAGAGGGTGACCTCGGCCTCGTCGGTCTGGGCGTCGCGGATGTCGAGCTGCGCCGGGTACTTCTCCCAGAAGTCCCTGAGGCCGAAGGAGAGACCGCCGCTCGCCCCGCCGACGTAGCCGAACCCGCTCGCCCGGTGTCCACCGCCCGCGCCGATCCAGCCGTGGCCCTTCTTGGTGCGCTTGCGCAGGGTGAAGCCGTCGGCGGAGAGCTGGGAGAGGGTGTAGTCGCCCCACTCGGGGATGTACTGGAGGCGGGTCGTCACCCGCTGGTCCCAGGTGGACGGGTCGGGCAGCTTCTCGCCCGCGAACTGGGCCGCCTGCACGGCCGCGCCCGGGTCGCGGCGCAGCCCGGTGATGCCCTGCACGGCCTCCCGCAGGAGACCGGAGCCGTCGCCGCCGATGCGGATGTGCCGGTCGTACGCCGCGTCGCGCATCGGCACGTTGAAGCGGACGCCGAGGCCGCGGATGAAGTCGCCGCTCGTCTTCCCTGGCTCCTGCTTCCCGTCGAAGGTGATGGTGTGCACCATCCGGAAGGAGTCGGCGCCGGCGTAGAAGTACAGCCGGATCGAGAACGGCAACCAGCTGCGGCTGCCCTTGCGGTGCTTGCCGTCGATGCGGACGACGGCACGGACCGGGCCCTCCTGCTCGACCGTGACCTCGGCGATGACGCTCTCGAACCGCTCGTACTTCTCGGCGCCTTGGTCGTCGTCCTCGATCTCGGGCTGGCGGATCAGCACCAGCCGGCCGTCCTTGGCGATCTCGGTGGAGCCGCGCTTCACCGATTTGACGAGGGTGGAGCCGCTCTTGCCGATCTTCGCGGTGATGACGCCGGTCGAGATGTCGATGGTGCCGCCGCTCTTGTCGACGGTCACCCTCTTGTCGGGGGCGGCGGGCGCACCGGCAGCGAGCGTGAGCTTCCCGGAGCCGGAACTGACGGCGTGCGCCGTCCACTTGAGAGAGCCGTCCGGCCAGTACGCGATCGGCCAGGACTGCACCGGCACGTCCTTGCCCGAGGCGTCGGTGAGCGCGAAGGTCTGGTCCTGCTGGTACGCGCCCTTGGGCCAGGGCACGCCGACGGTGGAACCGGGGGCGGCACCGAGGGCGCCGTCCTCCAGCCAGTCCAGGGTCACGGGGTCGGTGTCGGCGGCCTCGGATCTGGCGGCGGCCTGCGCGTTCGTGCTTCCCAGGGCCCAGCTGAACTGTGCGGCGGCTCCGGCGACTGCGGCCGCCTTCAGCAGGGACCTGCGGGGGATGGGAGACATGGCCTTTCCTTTCCGTGCGGGGAAGTCAGGGGCATGACAGAGCGAGGTACGGCGCCGGGGCGCCGACCTGCGAGGAGCTCAGCGGCGGCGGTGGCGCGCCTCGACGGCGACGGCCGCCGCCGCGACGGCCCCCAGGACGGGGACCGCAAGCGGCGCGATGAACAGGGCGGAAGCGGCCACGACGGCCAGTCCGCCCACCAGCAGGAACGAGCCGGCCGGATCGAGGACCGTACGGCGCCCTGCCTCCGCGAGCAGCGCCCGCCAGGAGGCGCCGGGCTCCCAGACGGCCGCCGCGCGCAGCCCGGCCACGGCAAGGCCGATCAGGGCGAAGAGACCGACGGCCCCGACGAGCGGGCCGCCGGGGATACCGGCGCGCACGGCCTGGACGTCCACCCAGACCGCGGCGGCCGCGGCCCAGCCGGCGACCCCGGCGATCCAGCCGCCCCGGACGGCGGCCCTGAAGTCGGCGACGAACTCCCGCAGACCGCCCGCCTCGTGGGAGGTGCGCCGCCGAAGATGCCGTGCACCGGCCGCGAACGCGGCGGGGTAGGTGATCAGCGGCAGCGAGGCCACCGCGATCCACACCCCGGTGAGCAGACACTCCGCGAACACCGCGAAGCGCTCGGCGAAGACGGATTCGCGGGGTGCCTTGCGCGCCTTCGCCCTCCTCTTCCGCTCCGCCCGCGCCCGTAGCTGGCTGGTGGCCATCTCAGCCCTTCAATCCGGAGGTCGCCATACCGTCGATCAGATACCGCTGGAAGGCGAGGAAGAAGAGGAGCACGGGCAGCAGGGCGACCAGTGACATCGCGATCATGCCGCCGTAGTTGGCGACGCCCTCCTGGTCGCGGAACATCATCATGCCGAGCGAGACCGTGTACTTGCTGGGCTCGTTGAGGTAGATCAGCGGGCCCATGAAGTCGTTCCAGGCGTTGATGAAGGTGAAGATCGCGCTGGTGATGAGCGCGGGCCGGGACAACGGCAGCACGATCGACCAGTAGATCCGCAGATGGCCACAGCCGTCGAGCCGGGCTGCCTCGTCCAGTTCGCGCGGCAGGTTCCGCATGAACTGGACCATGAGGAAGACGAAGAACGCCTCGGTGGCCAGGTACTTGCCGATCAGCAGCGGAACGTAGGTGTTGACCAGCTCCATCTTCTGGAACATCACGTACTGCGGGATGAGCAGCACGTGATACGGCAGCAGAAGCGTGCCGATCATGAGGGAGAACAGCAGGTTCCGGCCGGCGAACCGGATCTTGGCGAAGGCGTAGGCCGTCAGCGAGCAGGAGATGACGATGCCGACGACGGAGCCGAGCGCGTAGAAGAGGGAGTTCTGGAAGAAGGTCGCGATCGAGATGTCCGCGATGCCGTCGGCCAGGCCCTTGAAGTTGCCGAGGACGGGGCTGGTCGGGAACAGGTTCAGGCTGCCGATGATGTCCCGGCTGGGCTTGAACGAGGCGCCGATGACCCAGATGACGGGATAGAGGACGACCGCGAGGATCAGGAGGGCGCCGATGTGCCAGACCAGCGAGCCGGTGCGCTTGCGGCTGCCGGCCTCCAGTGGCTTGCGCAGGGTGGTGCTCATCGGGCGTCCTCCTCGTAGTGCACCCACCGCTTCTGGGACCAGAAGAGGACGGCCGTCACCAGCGCCACGGCGAGCAGCAGCATCCAGGCCATGGCGGACGCGAAGCCCATCTGGGACTCCTTGAAGCCCTTCTGGTACAGGTAGCAGGTGTAGACGAGCGTGGCGTCCGCCGGTCCGCAGGTGGCGTTGGAGACCACGTACGCCGAGCCGAAGATCTGGAAGGAGTGGATGGTCTCCAGGAGCACGTTGAAGAAGAGCACCGGCGAGATCATCGGCAGGGTGATGTTCCAGAACCTGCGGAACGGTCCGGCGCCGTCCACCTCCGCGGCCTCGTACAGCTCCCTCGGCACCTGCTTGAGTCCGGCGAGGAAGATCACCATGGGGGCGCCGAACTGCCAGACGGTGAGCGCGACCAGGCTGTAGAGCACCCAGTTCGGGTCGCCGACCCAGCCTCCCGTGTGGAAGCCGAGGAACGTCTGCGTGCGGTCCACGATGGCGTCGTCGGAGAAGAGCGCGCGCCACACGAATCCGACGGAGACGCTCGCGCCGATGAGCGAAGGCGCGTAGAAGGCGGCCCGGTAGAAGGCCTGCCCCCGTCGGCTCTGCGCGAGCAGCAGGGCCACTCCGAGCGCGAGCAGCAGCTTGAGCGGGGTGCCGATGACGACGTACTTGGCCGTCACCTCGACCGACTTCTGCCACCGCGGATCGTGGAACATCTTGGTGAAGTTGTCGAAGCCGATCCACTTCGGCGAATTGAAGAGGTTGTAGTCGGTGAACGCGAAGTAGAGGGAGGCGGCCATCGGGCCCGCGGTCAGCAGCAGGAAGCCCGCGATCCACGGGGACATGAAGAGATAGCCGGCGAGGTTTTCCCGGCGCCCCCGCCGCTTTTTGGCGGCGGGGGCCTCGGGGCGTATCTCCGGGGCGTCGGGCGGAGAGTCCTTGACGAGCGTCACGGCGGTTCCCATCAGGCGGCGAGGGCGGTCTTCGCCTCGGAGAAGAACTGCTTGACCGCGTCGGCGACCTTCGTCGTGCCCTGCGACATGTCACCGCCGATGCGCAGGAAGGCGGACTCGCAGGTGTCGGCGCCCGCCGGGTGCGGGGTGATGGTGCCGAGCACCCCGGCCGCCGCGACATCCGTCTCGTACTTCGCGATCGCCTGGTTGGGCGCGTCGGACGGCTTGTACGCGTCGAACTGCTCGGTGGTGGCGAGGATGCCCCGGTCGTAGCCCATGATCTTGCCGACCTCGGGGTCGTGGACCATGAAGTTGATGAACTGGGCGACCTCCTTGGGGTGCTTGGTGCGGGCGGAGGCGCTCAGCATCAGGGAGGCGAGGTACTGACCGGTCTGCTTGCCGTCGGTGGTCGGGATCGGCGCGAGGCCGTAGGTGCTGGTGCCCTCGGCGGTGTAGCGGACCGTGAAGTTGTCCCAGGTGAACTCGGAGGCGCCGTGGGCCGCCGAGAGCGAGGACTTGGGCTTGTCCTGCTCGACCCGCTTGGGGTCGGTGACGATGCCCGCCTTGACGCGGTTGTAGCCGTCCGTCCACCACTCCGTCAGGTCGGCCTCGTCGAAGCCGAGTCCGTCCTTGGTGAAGAACGCCTTGCCGTTCTGCCGGAGGTAGAGGTCGTACAGGTACATGATGCTGAAGTAGCCGGTGTCGCCGGCCAGCTTCTGGGTGTCGTGGATCTTCTTGAGGGCAGCGAAGTACTCGTCCCAGGTCCAGCCCTGCTTCGGCTTGACGCCCGCCTTCTCAAACACCTTCTCGTCGATGACAAGTGACATGGTGTTGGATCCGACCGGAATACCGAGCTGCTTTCCGTCGACCTGACCGACCTTCTCGACTCCGGAGCGGAAGTTGTCGAGGCTCAGATTTCCCGCGTCTATCTGAGGCTTGAGGTCGAGCAGGATGCCTCTCTTGTCGTACTTCCGCAGGAATCCGACCGCGTTCTGGAATACGTCCGGGGGATTTCCACCGGCGGCCTGGGTCTGGAACTTCTCCCAAAAGGCCACGTAATCCTGGAAGTCGGTCTTCACCTTGATCTTCGGGTACTTCTTCTCGAAGAGCGCGATGGACTGGTTGATCCTCTTCGCCCGCTCGTCGGCACCCCACCAGGCGTACCGGATCGTGACCGTCCCGTCCCCGGAACTGCCGCTGTCCCCGCCGCAGCCCGTCGTCGCGGCCAGCCCCAGCGTGGCCAGTGAAGCTCCGGCCGCCTTGAGGACCGTACGCCTCTCAACACTCCCGTTGTTACCCACAGTCGGGCCTCCCCGCGACGTCGTTGCCGCCTGCATGAATCGTTTCAAGTAAGCGCTTGCTGGCACAAGGTACGGAGGGCTTCCAGGCGCGTCAATGATTCGGACAGGAATTGATGTGACGCGGTTCGGCCGCGTGGCGACGGGTGTGGGGGGTGCCGCTCCCGCGGGGATGCCTGAAGGTGCAGGTCCGGGGCGTGCGGTCGGTGTTTCGAACGGGAAACGGTGGATCGGTCGAGCGAGGGGCCGGGCCGAAAACAAGTGCCGTGCCGGGGGGATGCGGGGGCGGAGGAGGGGTGGGCGGACCGAGAGTGAGGGGGTTGGGGGGTGGGTCTTCGCGAGGGGATGGTGTTCGAACTGGCGTACGCATGGATGGGGTTGATGGGGGCGGAGAGAGCGGAGAGGTGGGCTGGGGGTGGGCTTCGGGGGCTCGGGGGGCCTGGACGGGGACTGGTGGGTCTGGATGGGGACTGGTGGGTCTGGATGGGGGCTGGTGCGTCTGGATGGGGACTGGTGCGTCTGGATGGGGCCCTGGTAGGTCTGGACGGGCCTGGGCGGGTCGTGCTGACGCGGGCGGTTGATGGGCGTCCCGACGGCGGCTTGCTCGGGCGGTCGGGCGTTCGCCCTGGTCGGCGGGTCGGTGCGGAGGCGCGGGCCGCGATGCGGGACGACTGGTGCGAACAGCGGCTCGCTCGCGTCGGTCCGGTGTTCGCCCTGGTCGGCGGGTCGATGCGGAGGCGCGGGCCGCGATGCGGGACGACTGGCGCGAACAGCGGCTCGCTCGCGTCGGTCCGGTGTTCGCCCTGGTCGGCGGGTCGATACAGGGGGCGGGCCGCGATACGGGACGACTGGCGCGAACAGCGGCTCGCTCGCGCTGATCCGGCGTTCGCCCTGGTCGGCAGGTCGGCGTGGAGGCGCCCCGCGATGCGGACCGCTCGATGCGCGCCCCGACGGCGGCTCGCTCGCGTCGGTCCGGTGTTCGCCCTGGTCGGCGGGTCGATACAGGGGGCGCGTGCCGCGACGCGGAGGAGCTGTGCGGAGTAGCTACGCGTGGCTCAAGGCTCCCCGGGCCAATCCCAGCGACGCGCCCGACGTCGCGCCGCATCCCGGCGGCGATGCCCGCGAGCAGTGTGGACAGCTGCGCGGCGGTCCGGCCGACGCGCGGTGCCGGATGGGCGAGCGGAGCCGCGTGGTCCACGTGGCTGGACCACATGCCGGGACACCACCGGTGTGGGGCGGAGGCCGGCCGGGCGCCCCCTGGAGGGACGGGCATCTACTGAGGTCAGCGGCTTGAGAGAGGTTTACCGCTCGCCCGGAGTCCGGGTGCGGAAGGTGGTCGGGAGCGTGGGCGGGGCTGGGTCCGAGCGGGGCGCCGGCGCCGATTCCGATGGCGGCTGCGCCCGTGACTCCGGCCCCGAATCCGGCGACCCGCGCGGGGACCGCCACCGGTTCTGACACCGCCGCCGAGTACGGTCCGTCGGTGTCGTCGGCGCACCCTCCCGCCCCTGCGGGGTGGTGCGGAAATGACGAAGGCGACCCTGTCCACATGATGCGTGGAACTGGGTCGCCTGTCGTGCTGGTGGGCGATACTGGGATCGAACCAGTGACCTCTTCGGTGTGAACGAAGCGCTCTCCCGCTGAGCTAATCGCCCGGGCGCAGGGAGAACATTACCCCATGTCAGGGGTGGCTCCGACCAGCCAAGGAGCCTCCAGGAGGGACCTTCCCCCGTCGGTCATTCCTGGATGTTCCACGGCATCTGAACGCCGAACTTCCAGAGGTAGACGCCACCGAGCGCCGCGACGATCACGACACCGACACTCGTGAGAATGATGTTGCGGCGCCGCACCTTCGGGTCGAGTGCCCGCTGTGTCGCCTCCGTGACTTTGCGCTTCGTCCAGCGGAGCACCAGCTGCGCCCAGACGAACTCGGTCGCCCAGATCGCCATGCCGCCGAAGATCACCAGCCAACCGGGGCCCGGCAGCGGAAGCATGATCACGCCCGCGCCGACCACCGCGAGCCCCACGATGAAAACACCCACCTGCCAGCTCAGATGCAGCGCACGGCGGGCCTTGATGAATTCCGGCGCCCGCGATCCGATGGGCCCCTCGATCTTCGTCTCACCATCGGCCGTGGCGACCTCGCCCGGCTCGTCACTCCCCGTATTCATACGGCCAAACCCTACCGGAGAGAAACCGGTCACCGGAATGGCCCTATCCGGCGAACCTGCCCTCGGCCGGAAGAGTTACGTAAAGACACGCAAAACACTCAGAGGGGTTTACAACGGCACCGTAGGTGGCATGTCGATTTCGCCGACGTGCGAATCCCCGAGCGCACACTGAGCGAAAGGCCCTGGCGCTTATGAACACCACGGTCAGCTGCGAGCTGCACCTGCGCCTCGTTGTGTCGAGCGAGTCCTCACTGCCTGTACCCGCAGGACTGCGGTATGACACGGCCGATCCCTACGCCGTGCACGCCACCTTCCACACCGGAGCCGAGGAAACCGTCGAGTGGGTGTTCGCCCGCGACCTCCTCGCCGAGGGCCTGCATCGGCCCACCGGTACCGGCGACGTCCGAGTCTGGCCGTCCCGGAGTCATGGCCAGGGCGTCGTATGCATCGCCCTGAGCTCCCCGGAGGGCGAAGCCCTCCTGGAAGCCCCGGCGCGGGCCCTGGAATCGTTCCTGAAGCGGACGGACGCCGCCGTGCCCCCCGGCACGGAACACCGGCATTTCGATCTCGACACGGAGCTCTCCCACATCCTGGCCGAGAGCTGACGAGACCCCCATAGAGCCGCCCGGCGCCGTCCACTCGGGGAGACGGCTCGGGCCTAAACATCTGCAATGGGCACCACCGCAAAGGGCACGAACACCGGCGCCGTCGCCGCGGACTCCCGCGGGGGCGGCGTCGGTGCGCGTGGTCGACGGCAGGCCTCGACGGCCCCAGCGCCGGTGCACGGGGCCGGGGCGGGCCTTCCTGCCCTGCCCGGGCGGGGACGCCGACGCGGGCCGGACAGAGCGTCTGAGAGCCGACGAGGGCGCCGCCCGGGGCACGGGGCAGGCGCCGGGTCGGGTCGGGCCGACCCAGGCTCAGCGTCGGCCCGCACGGGGCTGAGGCTGTTTTCGGGCGGGTTCAAGGTGCCGTTCGCGGCCCGTGAACCGGCCCATGACTGGCCCGTGATCCGGCCCATGACTGGCCCGTGATCCGGCCCGGAGTCGTGGCGGACCGTGTGCAGATCGACCGCCCCCGCTCCCCCACCCCAGGAAGCCACTACGATCGGCCAGCATCGGAGGGCGCCCGCCCGACCCCCAGGCCAGGGAGCGAAACGTGCTGATCACCCACGACACCCGGCGCTCTCTCGACGCCGTGGTGGACCTGGTGAACACCGCGGCGGAGAACGACACGCCGGACGGGCTCGCGGACGTCGCGTCCCTCGACAATTTCGTACGAAAACACGGGATCAGTGATGTCGGCGTGCTGTCGGAGCAGGACCTCGCGGCCGTACGCGCGGTCCGCGGCCGGTTCGCCGGTGTCTTCGCCGCCGACGACCCCCGTACCGCCGCGGGCCTCATCAACGAGCTGGTCGCCGTCGCGGGCACCACGCCTCGGCTCACCGACCACGACGGCTACGACTGGCACGTGCACTACTTCGCGCCGGGTGCCTCCGTCGCCGACCACCTCGCGGCCGACTGCGGGATGGCGCTGGCGTTCTTCGTGGTCGCCGGAGAGCAGGACCGGCTGCGGCGCTGCGAGGCCCCGGACTGCCGGCACGCCTTCGTGGATCTCTCCCGGAACCGCTCGCGCCGCTACTGCGACAGCCGGACCTGCGGAAACCGGCTCCACGTGGCGGCGTATCGGGCGCGCCGCAAGGAAGCGGCGGGCTGACGGAGGCTGGAGGCGCGGCGGACTGACGGACGCTGGACGCGCGGCGGGCTGACGGAGCCCTCGGCGGGTGACGCCAGGGGCTCCGTGTACGGCTCAGAGCAGCAGCAGGTCGTGCAGCGAAGCCATGAGCAGCAGACAGCCGATCACCGCAAGGAAGATCATCAGCGGTGGCTGGGAAAGCGCGTAGAGACAACCCCGCGGCTCCTCGGGAGGGGCGGCGGTGTCGCTCTGTGTTGTGTCCAGCATCTCGCGGCGATGATGACGCAGCCACCACCCGCTCCGCGATCAACACGCCCGGAATGACCGGGAGTTCGCCAATATCCGCGATGAGCAGGCACGAACGTGATCGTTTCCGCGCTCTCCCATGATCCTCTGTGTCGTTTCAGTCCGTCATATGCCGCGCTTCTTCAAGATGGCCTCGATGTCGCTGAAGTCGTCGTCGGAACCCGTGGCCCGGGGCGTCGTCGCGGGCCGGGCGGCCGGACGGGAGCCCTGGCTCAGCGAGGGCGCCGAGGCCGCGGGGGCCACCGCCTCCCGCTGGGCGGCCCGGGCGGCCGCCTTGCGTTCCTTACGGGTCCCGCCGCCACGCCGCTCCACCGCCCGCGTGGTCATGAACAGCAGCCAGGCCACGCCCAGCACACCGAAGCCCGCCCACGCGGTGGGGCTGAAGGCGGTGTCGGCCAGCCAGCCGACGACTCCGGTCATCACCAGGCCGACCGGCACCAGCGAGTAGGCGGCGATGCGGGCGGCGGAGAGGAACCGCTTGCGGTAGGCCGTGACCGCGGCGATGCCGAGGCCGGCCGCGGAGACGGCGGAACAGACAGTCTCGGCAATCATCCGGTCCTCCAGGGCAGGGCTCGGCAGAGCGGGTCGGTTCGTCCCTTCCATCCTGCACCGCCCCACGCCCGATATGCCATGCTCCGGGCGGACCTCAGGGACATCTCCGGGTCGGGGTCCTCCCCAGGTCCCGGTTGGGGCGCCGTCGGCAGGGCTGGGAGACTGGGTGCCATGAACGACTCCTCCGCAGCCCGCGCCACCGCCGTCCTGGACGTCTGGTGCGAACTCCAGTGCCCCGACTGCCGCAGCGCCCTCGCCGACCTGCGCGCGCTGCGCGCCCGCTACGGCGACCGTCTGGAGCTGCGGCTGCGGCACTTCCCGCTGGAGAAGCACAAGCACGCCTTCGCCGCCGCGCAGGCCGCCGAGGAGGCCGCGGAGCAGGGCCGGTCCTGGCCGTACGTCGAGGCGGTCCTCGACCGTGTCGAGGAACTGGACCGCAAGGGCGAGCCCTTCCTGATCGAGGTGGCCCGCGAACTCGGTCTGGACGCCGAGGAGTTCGACACCGCCCTGATCGACGGCCGGCACATCCTGATCGTCGACGCCGACCAGGCCGAGGGCAAGGCCATCGGCGTGACCGGCACCCCGACGTACGTCATCGGCGGCGAGCGGCTCGACGGCGGCAAGAGCCAGGAGGGCCTGCGCGAGCGCATCGAGGAGATCGCCGACCGCCTGTTGGCCGAGGACGCGTAGTCCTCGTTCTCGCGAAGTGATTCAGAGCAGGTTCTTGTAGAAGTGGTTCAGAGCAGGTTCTTGTAGAGGTAGTACTCGCTCGTCGTATAGCCGAGTGACTCGTACAGCTTCTCCGCCGGGGTGTTCCCCGCGAACACGTTGAGGCCGATGCGGTCCCTCCCGCCGGCCACCGCCCGGGCCTCGGCCAGCAGCATCAGGGTGCGCCCATGGCCGCGGCCCCGGTGCTCCGGGCCGGTCTCGACGCCGAGCACGAACGCCGCGTCGGGCCACAGGCCCAGCCACAGCGTGCCGACCGGGGTCCCCTCGTGTTCCAGGACGCTGAGCACCGTGTTCTCGCTGGCCAGTCCGTCCGGCAGGAACCGGGCGAGCCCCTGGTCCGTCTTGCGGTACGCCTCGGCCTGGGGCACGCCCCGCTCGATCTGCGAGCGGGCGAACTCCTCGCGCTCCTTCGCCAGCCAGGGCACGTACTCGGCCTCGGTCATGGGCCGGGCGACACTGCCGACCGGCAGTGCGGGGTCGGGGCCGTCCAAGGGCTTGGTCATGACGCGGTTGCTCAGGACGTACCCGAGCGTCGTGGCGAGCCGGAGCACACCGTCCGCGTCCCCGGGCACCGACGTCTCGACGCGTTTGCAGCCCCAGCCGCGGGCCACCTCCTCGGCCGCGAGCACGGCCACCGTGCCCCGGCCCCGCCCACGGTCGGGTTCCTCGACGTACAGCTCTCCGACTCGGGCCACGGTGGGGCCGTACTCCGGATGCGTGGAGAGGTGGATCCCGCCCACGGGACGACTGTTCACGCACACCTTGTAGCGGCGGGACAGCGCTCCGTCACCTCCGCGCTGAAGCGGCTCGGTCGGCCGCAGGGTGGTGGTCATCAGGGGTGTTCTACCCGTCCCGTGCCCCGTCGTCATCCTGTTTTGCCGTCATCCTGTTTTGCCGTCGTCCTTCTTGCGCGCTGACGTGCCACGCCCGACCTCTACGGGTCGAGGTCACTTCCGGCCCGCTCCTCGAACACCCGCATGGCCTTGGCGGTCACCGGGCCCGGCGCGCCCGGGAGTTGGCGCCCGTCGACCCGGTGCACACCCTGCACGTCCCGCAGCGTGGACGTCAGGAAGACCTCGTCCGCACGCTCCAGGACATCCAGCGGAAGATCGGTCTCCCTGGCGCCGGTCCACTCGACGGCGAGCGCACGCGTGATGCCGGCGAGACAGCCGGAGGCGACGGGCGGGGTGTGGATCTCGCCGTCGAGGACGACGAAGACGTTCGACCCCGTGCCCTCGCACAGCTGCCCGACCGTGTTGGCGAACAGCGCCTCGCTCGCGCCCTGTTCGCGCGCGCGGGCCAAGGCGACGACGTTCTCGGCGTACGAGGTGGTCTTGAGGCCGGTGAGGGCACCGCGCTCGTTACGGGTCCAGGGCACCGTGATCACGGCGGTGGAGTCGGGGCGGCGGGTGGACTCGCCGAGGGCGACGAGCAGGGTCTGGCCGTGTTCGCCGCGGTCGGAGCCGAGCGGGCCGTAGCCACCGGTGTAGGTGATCCGCAGTCGGCCGAGCGGCATCGGATTGGCGTCCAGAACGGCGGCGCAGGCGCGGCGCACCTCGTCGAGGTCGGGTGCGGGCAGCCCCAGGCCGCGCGCCGAGCGGACCAGCCGGTCGAGGTGGCGGGTCAGCGCGAACGGCCGTCCCTCCACCGCCTTCACGGTCTCGAAGATGCCGTCACCCACGGTCAGCCCGTGATCGAAGGCGGAGACGCGGGCGGACTCCATGTCCTGCAGACCACCGTCGAGCCAGATCTTCACGTCAGAGAGTCCTTCCACTTTCGTACGCGTCTCCGTACTGTCCCGACGCTACCGCGAGCAGTCTCGCGGCCTTCAGCTCGGTCTCCTGCCATTCCCTTTCGGGGTCGGAGCCCCAGGTGATGCCGGCGCCGGTGCCGAAACGCAGGACGCCCTCGGCGCGGTCGGTCCAGAAGGTGCGGATGCCGACGGCGAGCTGTGCGGTGGCACGGTCGGCGTCGACCCAGCCGATGCCGCCGCAGTACGGGCCGCGGGGTGCGGTCTCCAGGGCCTCGATGATGGTCAGGGCGCTGGTTTTGGGGGCTCCGGTGACGGAGCCGGGCGGGAACACGGCGGCCAGCAGTTCGGGCCAGCCGGTGCCGGCGCGCAGGCGACCGCGGACGGTGGAGACGAGGTGGACCAGCCCGGGGTGTTTTTCGACGACGCACAGATCGGGGACGGTGACGGTGCCGGTGGCACAGACGCGGCCGAGGTCGTTGCGCACGAGGTCCACGATCATGACGTTCTCGGCGTGGTCCTTGTCGAGGAGGTCGGCCTCGGTGCGTCCGGTGCCCTTGATGGGGCCGGATTCGATGACGGGGCCGGTGCGGCGCAGGAAAAGTTCGGGGGAGGCGGTGGCGATCTCCACGCCGTGGCGGGGCAGCCGGATCGTTCCCGCGTAGGGGGCCGGGTTGCCGCGGGCCAGCAGTGCGGTGAGGGCCTCGATGTCGGCGTCGGGGGCGAGGGGTGCGGACAGGACGCGGCAGAGGTTGGCCTGGTAGACCTCGCCGGCGGCTATGTGGGCGCGGATGCGGCGTACGCCGGCGGTGTACGCGGCGTGGTCGAGGGAGGACGTCCAGTCACCGGAGGTGGGCCCCTGCCACTGCCCGGGGACGGGGGCGGGCACGGATTCGGTGCGTACGTCGGCGAAGCGGGCGCAGAGCAGGCCGCCCTCGAAGTCGGCCGCGACGGCCCAGAAACCGGCCGAGTCCAGGGCCGCGGGGTCGCTGGTGACGTCGAGAAGACCGGTCGCGACGAGGCCACCGAAACGGGCGAGAGGAGGGAGGTCGAGCACGCAGTCGAGTCTAGGTCGGGTGACCTGCGGGTGCCCTGACCGTGTCCTTTGCCGGACAGACCGCAGCACGCTGCGCAAACGCGTTTTTGTGCTGGCCCGGGAATCCGCTAGAGTTCAACACGTCGCCGGGACGCGCAAGCCGAACGGAAACGACGCGCGGACGTAGCTCAGTTGGTAGAGCGCAACCTTGCCAAGGTTGAGGTCGCCAGTTCGAACCTGGTCGTCCGCTCGCAGGAAGAGGGGGATCATCCCGAACCCCCACACTCCTGGTGGAGTGGCCGAGAGGCGAGGCAACGGCCTGCAAAGCCGTCTACACGGGTTCAAATCCCGTCTCCACCTCCAAGGACGATTAGCTCAGCGGGAGAGCGCTTCCCTGACACGGAAGAGGTCACTGGTTCAATCCCAGTATCGTCCACTGGTCCGCAAGGACCCGATCCATCTGGATCCCCGCGCGATTAGCTCAGCGGGAGAGCGCTTCCCTGACACGGAAGAGGTCACTGGTTCAATCCCAGTATCGCGCACGCAGTACGCACCACCCGCACCCTCTGCAGGGTCACCTGCGCGATTAGCTCAGCGGGAGAGCGCTTCCCTGACACGGAAGAGGTCACTGGTTCAATCCCAGTATCGCGCACCAGCCGAAGCCCCCGACCGTCTCGTACGGTCGGGGGCTTCGTCGTGTCAGGTCGTTCCTCCGCTCGTGCTCAGGAGGAGAAGAGCATGTGGCCGAAGCTCTTGTGGCGCTGGTGCCCGCCGTAGTGACCGCCGCCATGGCCTCCGTGTCCGCCGTGCTGCGGGGCACCCCACGCGGGCGCGGGCGCCGAGGGGTAGGCCTGCGGGGCGGGCGGGGGCGGCGCGGGCTGCGACCACTGGGCCTCCACGCGCGTCAGCGCCTCCAGCTCGCCGTAGTCGAGAAATATCCCGCGGCAGCCGCTGCACTGCTCGATCTGGACGCCATTGCGGTTGTACGTGTGCATCGGCGCATGGCACTTCGGACACTGCATGCTCGGCTCAACTCCTCGCCGTTCGGTACCGCTTCCACCAGGACAGACACTGTCCGGCCTCGAACGGTTGCACCCTACGCGGTCGGGGCCTGCGCCAACTCGGGCGGGACGGCTCCCATTCGGTCACAGGCGTCGATCACGGCCTGCTGCACCTCGTCCAAGGGGCGCTCCTCCCCCACGGACTTGGCGATCGCCAGGGCCGCGGTCTGCACGGTGAGGGCGCGGGCCGCCACGTCCAGGGCGGGCCAGGGGTCGCCGTCGGCGGGTACGGCCGGGCCGCCGGCCCGTCGGTAGGCGGTCAGGAAGCGGGTCCACTCGTCGGGCGGGAGCAGACCGCAGGCGTACCAGGCGGCCGGGCGGGCCAGATCCCAGGTCGGCACGCCCACGCCGAGGTCGTCCACATCGATGAGGAGCCAGGGGCCGGTCGGCGCGGGGTGACGGACGAGCTGGCCGAGGTGCAGATCTCCGTGGCAGAGGATCCCCGCGGGCGGCATGGGGGCCTCGGCGCGGGCCCACGCGGGCAGGGCCGCCCAGGCGCGCAGCACCGGGGCGGCCGCCGGGTGCGGGCCCGCCGTCCGCAGCCGGGCGATCGCCCGGGCCACCTTGGCGGGGCCCCGCATGGGCGGCAGGCCGTCCGGCGCGGGGGTCCGGTGGAGGCGGGCCAGCAGGATCGCGGCGGCCTCCCAGGGAGCGGCCTCGGGGGTCTGTGGGTCGACCGGGGTGCCGTACGGCCAGAAGGTGACCGGGCGGCCGTGGAGGTCGACGGGCTTCGGGCGGAGCGGGGCGAGGAGGATGCCGGTGAGGGCGGGGTGTGCGGCGAGCTCGAGGCGGCGGGAGAGTTCGGCGTGGTCCGTGCCGGGGGCGTGGGCCTTGGCCACGGTGTCGCCGTGGCGGACGACGGTGCCGTCGTGGCGGTCGGCGAGGACGGAGTCGTGGTGTGTGCAGAGGGTGTCGGCGGGGTGGGCCGCGGTGCGCGCCCCGGCGGTCAGGGCGGGAAGCACGTCTGCGGTCACGGGGCCCCCTGGGGTGTGCGGTCGGTACCTCGCGAGCGTACGTTCTCCGCTCCCGCGGCCCCTTACCAGTCCCCTCCCGTTCCCGGGGGCTCCCCCCGGATCCCCGGGTGGGTTCGTCGGGTGCGGGTGGGTGGGGGCCGGTCGCGCAGTTCCCCGCGCCCCTGGGCCGTGGGGCTGCGCCCCCGCGCCCCCATCGGCCTGAACGGCCTCGTCCTCAAGCGCGGACAGGCTGAAAGATGCGCGCAGCGCCCCTTCAGGGGCGCGGGGAACTGCGCGGTCAGCCCCACCGGTTCGCAGTCAGGGAACCCGGCTCCCGCCCCCGCGTCAGGGCAGAACAATGCCCGCGCAGCTCCCCAGCTGCGCGGGCATTTGTGCCGTCCGCCGCACCCCCGTCCCCACGGGGTTTCATGGCCGGATGTCCCCGCCCGGACCGCTCTTCCGGGCCTGGGGCGCCGCTCAGCGCCCCAGCATCACGCCCACGGACGACGCTTGCGTGACCACCGCGTCCCAGCCGCCGAAGACGACTACGAGCAGGGCCGCCAGAGGAAGGACCATCGCTGTCGCCACCAAGGGGTGGCGCTGACCCTGACGACGCGGGCGGAACGCGGCGCTGTACGCCTTGCGTCCTGTGCGGATCGCCGTCCGCGGTGCCGTGTGGGCCATGGTCCCTCTCCTGACCGAGCATCTATGTGGTTTGGCAGCGGCGGGTGTCTGACCTCGGGGGACGAGTGCTGCACCCGCCGCTTGACCTCAAATCTATGGGTGCGGCGGCGATCGGTCGTCATGCCCTCGTACCGATTGCCGGGCCTCCCGGAGGATGAGCGATGACCTGCGGTGTACTCCCCTGGGTGGAGATGAGGACCTAGGTCTCAGGGTCTTCCCGGAGGAGGCGTCCGGTGTGCCCGGACTGTTCCGAGCTGTCCTCCCTCGGCACCGGCTGCTCGACCAGCGCCAGCACCCGAGTCGCCATGAAGCGGGCGGTGCGCACCACTGATCCGCTTCGGGTGACTTCGCTCACTTCCACCACCCCCCGACGCACCGCGGTCTCCACTCTGCGACCCGCTCTGCTCGCCACCACCTCGTACGTACGCGTCGTGTCCCCGGCGTCCACGACTATCTCCACGCGATCACCCTTCACAGGTTCAATCCCCCTTCTGCGATGGACGGTTGGGATCACGGGCAGCCCAAAGCAGCCGTGTTCTCGCATTCCCTGACCGTCTTTCAAGTTTCCCACCCGGCACTGACAATCGATCGGGCCGTGAGGGCGCGGCCTCTGCGCGCACCCGGCCGCGGAAACGTAAGCTGTGGCTCGTCAAACGGACCGGGCAGCGGGGATGGACATGGCGATGATGCGCCTGAGGCGCGAGGACCCGCGTGTCGTCGGCTCGTTCAGGCTTCACAGGCGGCTCGGCGCGGGTGGAATGGGCGTGGTCTACCTGGGCTCCGACCGCCGTGGCCAGCGGGTCGCGCTGAAGGTGATCCGACCGGATCTGGCGGAGGATCAGGAGTTCCGGTCACGGTTCGCCCGCGAGGTCTCGGCGGCCCGGCGGATCAGGGGCGGCTGCACGGCGCGGCTCGTGGCCGCCGATCTCGAGGCGGACCGGCCGTGGTTCGCCACGCAGTACGTGCCGGGGCCCTCGCTGCACGACAAGGTCGCCGAGGAGGGCCCGATGTCGGCCGCCGACGTGGCCGCCGTCGGGGCCGCGCTCTCCGAGGGGCTCGTCGCCGTGCACGAGGCCGGTGTCGTGCACCGGGACCTCAAGCCGTCCAACATCCTGCTGTCCCCGAAGGGGCCGCGGATCATCGACTTCGGCATCGCCTGGGCGACGGGGGCGAGCACGCTGACGCACGTCGGTACGGCGGTCGGCTCGCCCGGGTTCCTCGCGCCCGAGCAGGTGCGCGGCGCCGCCGTCACCCCGGCCACCGACGTGTTCGCGCTCGGCGCCACGCTGGCGTACGCGGCGACCAACGACTCGCCCTTCGGACACGGCAGTTCCGAGGTGATGCTGTACCGAGTGGTGCACGAGCAACCGCAGCTGCACGGTGTTCCGGACGCGCTGGCTCCGCTCGTCCGCGCGTGTCTGGCCAAGGACCCCGAGGAGCGTCCCAGCACGCTCCAACTCTCCCTGCGACTCAAGGAGATCGCGGCCCGCGAGGCGCAGGGCATGGCGGACGTCCGGCCGCCCGCGCAGCGCAGTGATCCCGACCGGCCGACGGGGCGCCTGGCCGAGCAGTACGCCGAGCAGCCCACCCAGCGCCGCCCGCAGGGCACACCGCCGCCGCGCACGGGCGGCACCAACGGGGGCTCACGGCCGCCGCAGTCCGGTGCGCGACCCGCGCCCGCCCGGGGTACCGGCCGCTCCGGCAGCAGGCCCGCGCCTCGCAGCGGCGCCGGGCGTCCCGCGCCCCGGACCACGGGGACCGGGCGGCGGCCGGCCAATCCGCGACTGCTGCGTCAGCGGCTCTTCGTGTTCGTCGTGGTGACGCTGCTCGTCGCGCTGGGCATCGCGGCGGCGCAGGGCTGCCAGGGGCCGGCACGCGGGCTGGACGACGGGGGCACGCGCAAGGACGTACGACAGGGACAGTCGTCGTACGCGCCACTGTCCGGCGATCTGATGGCCAAGCAGTACCGGAGCCGACTGGACAGGCCCTAGGTTTTTGACGACGGGGCCTGGGTGCATTGATCACGAGCGTTGCTGACACTCGTGATCAGTACGCCTAGAGCTGGGGGCGGCCCGTCGCGACCGCGTAGAAGGCGACCGCCGCCGCCGCGCCGACGTTGAGCGAGTCGACGCCGTGGGCCATCGGGATGCGGACCCATTCGTCCGCCGCCATCAGGGCCTTCGTGGACAGGCCGTCGCCCTCCGCGCCCAGCATCAGCGCAACCCGGTCCATCCGGTGCGGGGCCGCCTCGTCCAGGGACCTCGCCTTCTCGTCCGGGGTGAGGGCGAGCAGGTTGAAGCCCGCGTCGCGGACCGTCTCCAGGCCCTTGGGCCAGGTCTCGAGACGGGCGTACGGGACCGAGAAGACCGCGCCCATCGAGACCTTCACGGAGCGGCGGTAGAGCGGGTCCGCACAGTCCGGGGAGAGCAGGACCGCGTCCATGCCGAGGGCCGCGGCGGAGCGGAAGATCGCACCGATGTTGGTGTGATCGTTGACCGCCTCCATCACCACCACCCGGCGCGCGGACCGCAGGAGTTCCTCGGCCGTCGGCAGCGGCTTGCGCTGCATGGACGCGAGCGCGCCCCGGTGCACGTGGTAGCCGGTCACCTGCTCGGCGAGCTCCGGGCTGACCGCGTACACCGGGGCCGGGAGTTCGTCGATGACATCGCGCATGACGTCGACCCACTTGGCGGACAGGAGCATCGAGCGCATCTCGTACCCGGCGTCCTTGGCGCGTCTGATGACCTTCTCGCCCTCGGCGATGAACAGGCCCTCGACGGGTTCGCGCTTACGGCGCAGCTCCACGTCGGTCAGGCCCGTGTAGTCACGCAGACGCGGGTCGTCGGGGTTCTCAACGGTGATGAGATCGGCCACAGGGTGATACTGCCTTGTCCTGGGTGCGGTGCCAACGGCTGGGCACGGGTTGGGTTACCGGTGGTTACTCGGAAGCGTTCAGCGGGCTGTGCACACCCACGTTCACGACCTCGCCGATGACGATCACCGCCGGGGGCTTCACGTCCTCGGCGCGTACGGTCTCGGCGACCGTGGCCAGGGTCGCGTCGACGCGGCGCTGGGCGGCGGTCGTGCCCTCCTGGACGAGGGCGACCGGGGTGTCGGCCGGCTTGCCGTGCGCAATCAGGGTCTCGGCGATCCTGCCGATCTTGTCGACGCCCATGAGGACGACGAGCGTGCCGCGCAGCCGGGCGAGGGCCGGCCAGTCGACGAGGGATCGCTCGTCGTCAGGGGCGACATGGCCGCTGACCACGGTGAACTCATGTGCGACACCCCGGTGGGTGACCGGGATACCGGCCGCACCCGGCACCGAGATCGAACTGGAGATGCCGGGGACGACCGTGCAGGCGATGCCCGCCTCGGCGAGCGCCTGGGCCTCCTCCATGCCGCGGCCGAAGACGAACGGGTCGCCGCCCTTGAGCCGGACGACCGACTTGCCCTGCTTCGCGTGCTCGATGAGCGCGTTGTTGATGGCCTCCTGGGCCATGTACCGGCCGTAGGGGATCTTCGCCGCGTCGATCACCTCGACGTGCGGCGGGAGTTCGGCGAGCAGGTCGCGCGGGCCCAGGCGGTCGGCGATGACCACGTCGGCCTCGGCGAGCAGTCGCCGGCCGCGGACCGTGATCAGGTCGGGGTCGCCGGGGCCGCCGCCGACCAGGGCGACACCCGGGGTGCGGGTGCGGTGGTGGGGCGCCACGAGGGTCCCGTCGCGCAGCCCCTCGACCACCGCGTCGCGGATCGCGGCGGTGTGGCGGGGGTCGCGGCCCTTGGCGTTCGTGGTGAGGACGGCGACCGTGACGCCTTCGCTGTGACCGGTGGCCGGGGTCCAGGCGGTCGCCGCGTCGGCGTCGTCGGAGCGGACGCACCAGACGCGGTGGCGCTCCGCCTCGGCGGAGGCGTCCGTGTTCGCCTGCCGGTCACTGGTCGCGATCAGGGCGTACCAGGCGTCGGCGAGATCGCCGTCCTCGTACGGGCGCCTCGTCCAGGTGATCTCGCCCGCGTCCGCCATCGCCTCGACGGAGGGGGTGGCCTCGGGCGACACGAGGTGGATGTCCGCGCCCGCCGCGATGAGCGCCGGGAGGCGGCGCTGGGCGACCTGGCCACCGCCGAGGACGACTACGCGGCGACCGGTGAGGCGGAGGCCTACGGGGTAGGCGGGGTTTTCGGCCATGGCGGTGCGGCTCCTCGTACGGGGCCGCTGCGCTCGGCTGGAGCGGCCTTGACGTGCTGTTTTGGATGCGGGTCCACGATACGGCGGGGACGGGAGGGGCTCCTTCCCTGAGCCCGCCCCGTCCTGACCTGTCCCGGCGGTGACACTGTGCGGCTCCGCCGCGTGGGGGCTGCGCCCCCGAACCCCCGCACGAGCGGGTGCGTCGTCGGTCTACTTTTCGGTGACCCCTGCGGAGTCGAACGTCGCCACCTCGTGCATCGCCCTCGCCGCGCTCTGGACCACCGGCAGCGCCAGCAGGGCGCCCGTGCCCTCGCCGAGGCGCAGATCCAGGTCGACCAGGGGGCGCAGGCCCAGCTTGTTCAGGGCGGCGACGTGGCCGGGCTCGGCGCTGCGGTGACCCGCGATGCAGGCCGCGAGGACCTCGGGGGCGATGGCGCGGGCCACGAGGGCGGCGGCGCCGGCGCTGACCCCGTCCAGGATCACCGGCGTACGCAGGGAGGCGCCACCGAGGAGCAGGCCGACCATGGCGGCGTGTTCGAGGCCGCCGATCGCGGCGAGGACACCGATGGGGTCGGCCGGGTCCGGCTGGTGGAGTTCGATGGCGCGGCGCACGACCTCGGTCTTGCGGGCGAGGGTCTCGTCGTTGATGCCGGTGCCCCGGCCCGTCACCTCGGACGGGTCGGTGTCCGTGAAGACGGAGATCAGGGCCGCCGACGCGGTGGTGTTGGCGATGCCCATCTCGCCGGTCAGCAGGGCCTTGTTGCCGGCCGCCACGAGGTCGCGGGCCGTCTCGATGCCCACCTCGATGGCGGCCGTGACCTCTTCGCGGGTCATCGCGGGGCCGGTCGTCATGTCGGCGGTGCCCGCGCGGACCTTGCGCGGGAGGAGACCCGGGGTCGCGGGAAGGTCGGAGGCGACGCCCACGTCGATGACGCAGACCTCGGCACCCACCTGGTTGGCGAAGGCGTTGCAGACCGCGCCGCCGCCCAGGAAGTTGGCCACCATCTGACCGGTGACCTCCTGCGGCCAGGGAGTGACGCCCTGGGCGTGCACGCCGTGGTCGCCCGCGAAGATCGCGACGGCGGCGGGCTCCGGGATCGGCGGCGGGCACATCCGGGACAGGCCGGACAGCTGCGCGGAGATGATCTCCAGCATGCCGAGCGCGCCCGCGGGCTTGGTCATCCGCTTCTGGCGCTCCCACGCCTCACCGAGCGCCTTGGCGTCCAGCGGGCGGATGTTGGAGACCGTCTCGGCGAGCAGGTCGTGCGGCTCCTCACCGGGCAGCGCGCGACGGCCGTACGTCTCCTCGTGCACGACCCAGGACAGCGGGCGGCGCTTGGACCAGCCGGCCTGCATCAGCTCGGGCTCCTCGGGGAACTCGTCGACGTAGCCGACGCAGAGGTAGGCCACCACGTCCAGGTGCTCGGGCAGGCCGAGGGCGCGGACCATCTCGCGCTCGTCGAAGAAGCTGACCCAGCCGACGCCGAGGCCCTCGGCGCGGGCCGCGAGCCACAGGTTCTGGACCGCGAGCGCGGAGGAGTACGGGGCCATCTGGGGCTGGGTGTGACGGCCCAGGGTGTGACGGCCGCCGCGGGTCGGGTCGGCGGTGACGACGATGTTCACCGGGGTGTCGAGGATGGCCTCGATCTTCAGTTCCTTGAACTGCTTCGCGCGCCCCTTGGGCAGCGACTTGGCGTACGCCTCGCGCTGACGGGCGGCCAGTTCGTGCATCGTGCGCCGGGTCTCGGCGGAGCGGATGACGACGAAGTCCCAGGGCTGGGAGTGGCCGACGGACGGCGCGGTGTGCGCGGCCTCAAGGACCCGCAGCAGCACGTCGTGCGGGATCGGGTCGCTGCGGAAGCCGTTGCGGATGTCGCGGCGCTCGCGCATCACGCGCAGCACGGCCTCGCGCTCGGCGTCGTCGTAGCCGGGGGCCGCGGGGCCGGTGGACTCTCGTACGTCTTCCACTGCGGCCGTGCTCTCTTCCTGGTCGGCGACCTGGGTGTCCAGGTCGTCCGCTTGCTGTGCGACTACTACGGGCTCCGGGTCCGCCTCGAACGGCTCCGGTACGGGGGGCGTCTCGGCTTCGGCCGCGCGGGGCGCGGGAACCGGGACGACGGGCTCCGCCTCGATGGCGGGCTCCGCCTCGGCGAGAGGGGCGAGGGGAGCCTCCTGGCTCTCCACCGCTTCCGCCATCGCCGGGGGCTCTTCGACCGGGGGCCGCTCCTCCGCGGGCAGCGGCGGCACGGTCATGGCGTGCGGCGGAGTCGGGGCCAGGTGCGGGGTCGTCGGCACCGTGCCCTCGACGGGCACGAACCGGCCGAGGGGCTGGTCCGCGGCGGAGTCCAGGGGGGCGCCCTGGACTCCGGCGCCTGCCGTGTCGCCCGGGCGGTGCTCACCGTGCGACTGGTTCGTGGCCGCGTGCGGCGCCTGAGCGTGGGCGGCCACGCCGACCGGTACACCGGCACCGGCCTCGGCGAACGCGGCGTGGGCCGCGGCGGGGACCGCGAACTGCGCGGCCTGGACCGGGAAGGCCTCGACGCCGGGGAGTGCGTGTCCGTACGAGTCGTCCGCGGCGTGCGCCACCTGCGCCTGGGCCTCGGCTGCGGCGTGGGCGGCGGACACCACGAGGGGTTCCGGGGCGAACTCGGGCTGCGCGGCCTGCGCGTGGGACGCGGGCTCCACGCCGGTGTCCGCCAACTGGACCACGGGTTCCGGGGTGTGGACACCTGCTTCCGGGAACCGGGCGTCCTGAGCCGGGAACCGGGGCGCTTGGTCCACCGCCTGAGCCACGGGCTCGGCGAGGTGGGTGGCCCGGTCCGCGTGCGGGGGGGCCTGTTCGGTGGCCCCCGGGTCGTCCGCGGGCGTCGACTGCGGGTCCGGCGCGGGCTGGAGCACCTGCTCGGTCACCAAGGGCTCCCCCGCCTCGGAAACCTGTGCCGGGGTGTCGGCAAGGTGCCCGGCGGTGTCGTCCGCGGTCGGGGCCAGGTGCGGGAGGTCCTGGGCCACCGGGAAGGGCGTCGAACCGGGAGCCGCCTCCGGGACCTCGGGGGCCGGGAAGCCGTCCGGCGCGGGCGCGGCCTCAAGGCCCGCCGCCACCTCGAAGCTCTGCTCGGCCTCGAAGCTCGGCCCGCTCTCGGGGCTCGGCGCCCTCTCGAAGCTCTGCTCGGCCTCAAGGCTCGGCCCGGTCTCGGGGCTCGGCGCGACCTCCACCGCCTGCTGGACGAAGTGACCCTCCGACACCTCGGGCGTGTGGGCGGCCTCCGGAGCCTGGGGCACCTGCGCGAATCCCTGAGCCTCGACCGCCTCGACCGCTTCCGCTGTCTGCGGAACCGGGGCGAATTCCGCGGGCTCGGCGGCCTCCGCGGCCGGCGCCGCCTCCGGCACCGTCAGCGCCTCGGCGACCACTCCGGCCCCGGGGCCCTGGACGGCCGACGGGACGACCGTTTCTGCAGCCGCCCCCTCGGGACCCACCGGCGGTGCTCCCCACGGCACCGCGCCCTGCGGCGGGATCTCGGAGAGCTGCGATACGTCGAGGTACTCGGGACCGGTCGTCGGGGGACCGGCGTGCCGTACCGGAGTTGGGGAAGTCACGGGATTCGTCGGGGTGGCCATGGGCGCGGCGGCGGGGCCGCGGTCGGCGAGCGAACGCACCGGGCTCGCGGAGCCGTCCGGAGTCGGCGGCCCGAGGTGCAGCGGACGGCGCGGCGCCGTCGGCTGCGGGGCGGGCGCGGAGCCGGGTACGCGGACGCCACTGAGGTCGAGCGAACCGCTGTCCCGGCCGGCCGTCTCGTGCGGCCCCGGCTCATGGACGAGAGGCTGCTCCTCGACGAGGGGCTGCGGGGGCGGCGGGGCCACCTCGTTGCCCCATGCTCCCTGTGCGCCCGGCATGAGAAGCAGGTCGTCGTCCTCGGCGGGGTTCTCGGAGGGTTCGAGGAAGGTGTACGCGCCCGGGGCGAGAACGCCCGGCTGCTCCACCATGCCTGCGTTCTCCGGCAGTCCCTCGCCCGGGACCTGGCCGGTGTCGGTCATGCGTACCCCTCGCCCATCGGTTAGTGCTTCCAAGTCCTGCTCGCCCGGAACGGCGCACCGACCGCCCCGCAGTGAAGAACGAGCGTGCGTGCCCAGCGGCACGAACGACCGGCCAACAAAGACGACAAAGCCATTAACAGGCATTGTCCCGGTCGTCCGACCCTCGCGACAGCTTGATCCGCGACGGCCCGCTGTGGACTGCGCCACGTTGCGCGTCCTCAGGTTCTGCCGTACCACACACGCCTCAAAACGGGCGCGTTTTCCGGACATTGGCCTACGAAAGGCCGATCGCCCTGGAGCGGTACAACGATCGGCCAGCCTACCGCGCGCAGTACGACAACAGGATCACGGGTTGCGATCGGGCAGACGGCCTGTGAGCAGGAACGCGACGCTCCGCTCGGTCTCCGTCCAGGCCCTTGTGTCGAGTTCGACGGACTGAATGAGGGCGCATTCGACCTGATATCCGTGCTCGCTGAGATCACGTCCCACGAGTTCGGCCGCGTCGCGGGTCGCCGCGTGCGTCACGATGCGCTGCGGACGGCGGTCGGCGACGGCCGAGACGACTTGCACTCCCCCGCCGCCGACGCGTACGACATCGGGTTCGGGGAGGTTCTCCAGGACGTGCGGCGCGGTGCCGTGCACGATCTGCATCTGGACGCCGTAGCGGCGCGCGGAGTCCTCGGTGCGGGCGCAGGAGCCGGGGTTGCGGTCGACGGCGATGACCGCCGCGCCGGTGCGCGCCGCCTCGGTGGCGAAGGCGCCGCTGCCGGAGCCGATGTCCCACACGAGGTCTCCGACGCGCGGGCCCAGCCGGGCGAGTTGGGCGGCGCGCAGCAGATCCGTTTCGCCTTCGCCCAGTGCGCCACCGTACGCCTGGGCGGGCAGCGCCCAGCCGCGCGGTCCGGTGCCCGGGTCGCGTCCGGCGATCCAGCCGCCGTCCTCGGCCGCGGCCACGAAACCGCCGATGACGATGACGACGTTGGGGTCGCGCCAGGTGTGGTCGGCGGCCTTGTCGGAGGTGAGGATGGTGACCCGCTCGCTCGCGGTGCCGAGTTCCTCGCAGATGACGAAGGTGCGGTGGACTCCTTCGAGGAGCAGGCCGAGTTCGGCGGGGCCGGCGCCGGGCGAGGTGAGGACGGCGACCTTGGTGTGGGCGCGGCAGACGTTCACCGCGCGGCGCAGGGTGCGGCGGTGTGCCACGACCACCTGTGCGTCGTCCCAGGGCATGCCGGCGCGGGCGAAGGCGGCGGCGACCGAGGAGACGGCGGGCACGACTTCGACCTCCAGGCCGAACTCGGGGGCCCGCAGGGTACGTACGACTCCGAAGAAGCCGGGGTCGCCGTCGGCGAGGACGACGGCGCTGCCGCGGTGGCCCGCGATACGGCGGGCGGCGAGGGAGACGCTGCCGAGGCGGATGCGTTCGGCGGCCCGGGGTACCTCGGGGAGCGCCAGGTGGTGCGCCGCTCCGGCCACCAGGGTGGCCGCGCCGAGGGCGGAGCGCGCCGCGGCGGTCAAGGGCGAGCCGTCCCAGCCGATCACCGTGACCCGGTCGGCCATCGTCGTCAGTCTCCAGAAGGTTTTCGCAGGTCGTCGGTGGGCAGCCCGCGGGCGGGCTCCGTGAGGGTACCTGGTGTTGCTGGGTGCGGGCGCACAGATCTCTGCCGGGTGGGAGCGGTTCTTCCGAACGCGGTGCGGGACGTCCCCCGGATGCGGCGCGCGGAATCCCGCGGGTTCAGTTCCAGTCGGAGAACGACGTGAAACCACCCGTGTCGGCGAGCTGGTCACCGACTCCGTCGAGGTCCTCCGGAAGGAGGCTCCAGACGATGAAGTCGGTGCGCACGTCCACCCAGCGGCCGTCCTCGGTGCGGGTGTGCGCTATACAGGCGTTGCGCAGGACGCCCTCGCTGATGCAGCCGATCTTCTGGGCGACCTGCTGGGAGGCGGTGTTGTCGGCCGCCGTGCGCAGCTCGATGCGCTCGAACTTCTGGTCGCGGAAGAGCCATCGGGCGGTGGCGAGCGCCGCCTCGGAGGCGTAGCCCTCGCCGCGGGCCCAGGGGGCGATGACGTACGACAGTTCGGTGGAGCGCACCTGCCAGTTGGTCTTGGCGAGCTGCACGATGCCGACCAGGCGCTGGGTGAGGAACTCGGTGACGGCGAGGTCGAGTCCCCGGCCCGCTGTGCGTTCGGTGGGCGCGTACTCGGTGATCCAGGTGCGGGCCGCGTCCTCGGTGTAGGGCTGGGGCACGTCGGTCCAGGCCCCGACCTGCTCGTCGTTCATCATCGCGGCCAGGGAGGGGATGTCGTCCTCGTCGAGCGCACGCAGGACCAACCGCTCCGTGCTGATGGAGATGTCGGGGAAGGTGCTGGTCATGCGCCGCTCCGTAACCGTCGGGGACGTCGGGCCCTCGGATCCTTCGGGCCCGCTGAACTGCCCAGCATGCAGCATGAGGCCACCGAACTGCACCACGGGGTCCACTCCGAGTGATGGAGTGGACCCCGTACGGTGACCCGGCCGGAACGACGGGATGACCGAAACTAGAACGACGGGATGACCGAACCGGCGTACTTGTCCTCGATGAACTTCTTGACCTCGGGCGAGGTCAGGAGCTTGGCAAGCTTCTTCACCCGCGGGTCGCTCTCGTTGCCCTTCTTGACGGCCAGGAAGTTGCCGTAGGGGTTGTTCGTCGCGGACTCCAGGAAGAGCGCGTCCTTGGCCGGCTTGAGGCCGGACGAGATGGCGTAGTTGCCGTTGATCACCGCGGCGTCGACATCGTCGAGGGAGCGCGGGGTCTGGGCCGCCTCCAGCTCCTTGAACGTGAGGTTCTTCGGGTTCTTCGCGATGTCCTGGGTGGTCGCGCTGTTGCCCGCGCCGGCCTTGAGCGTGATGAGCCCCTTGGAGGCGAGCAGCTTGAGCGCCCGCGCCTCGTTGACGGTGTCGTTCGGGACGGCCACCGTCGCACCGCTCTTGAGCTCGTCGGTCTTCTTGATCTTGTGGGAGTAGAGACCGAGCGGTTCCAGGTGGACCGTGACGACGGGCACGATGTGGGTGCCGTTCTTCTTGTTGAAGTCGTCGAGGTACGGCTGGTTCTGGAAGTAGTTGGCGCCGACGGACCCGTCCTCGGTCGCCGTGTTCGGCGTGACGTAGTCCGTGAACTCCTTGACCTGGAGGTCGAGTCCGGCCTTCTTCGCCAGGTTGTCCTTGATGTAGTCGAGGATCTCGGCGTGCGGGGTGGGGCTCGCGGCCACGACCAGCGGACCGCTGGTGTCGGAGGCGCTGCTGCTCTTGTCCGAGCCACAGGCGGAGAGGCCGAGGGTGAGGGCTCCGGCGGCGAGGACTGCGGTGGTGATCTTGGCGGTGTTACGCACGAAAAGTGCCTTTCCTTAAGGGTGGAGCGACCCCGCGGTGGGTGGTTACGGGGAAATCTGCGGGTGGGGGGAGAGAACCGGAGAGGGGGTACGGGCGGCCTCAGGCGACCTTGCCGACCTCCGCGGTGGCGGGCTCCTTGGCCTTCAGCAGCCGCAGCTTCGGGGCGGCGCCGGAGTGGCCGCCGCGCCGGTGCAGCGTGCGGGCCGCGTAGTCGCCCGCGAACTGGATGAGGGAGATGACGACCGCGAGGATCGCCACGGTGATCCACATGAGTCCGGTCTCGAAGCGCTGGTAGCCGTAGCGGATGGCGATGTCGCCGAGCCCGCCGGCGCCGACGGTGCCGGCCATCGCGGAGTAGCCGATGAGGGCGACGATCGTGGTGGTCGCGGAGGAGATCAGCGACGGCAGCGACTCCGGTACGAGCACCTTGCGCACGACGGTCCAGGTGTTGCCGCCCATCGACTGCACGGCCTCGACGAGACCGCCGTCCACTTCGCGGACCGCCGTCTCGACCAGGCGCGCGAAGAAGGGGATCGCGCCGACGGCGAGCGGCACGATCGCCGCCTCGCGTCCGATGGTCGTTCCCGTGATCGTGCGCGTGAAGTTCATCAGCGCGACCATCAGGATGATGAAAGGCAGCGAGCGGGCGATGTTCACGACCTGCCCGATGACCTTGTTCACGACGACGTTCTGCAGGAGTCCGCCGCGGTCGGTCAGGACGAGCAGAACGCCGAGCGGCAGACCGCCGACGACCGCGATCAGCGTGGACCAGCCGACCATGTAGAGCGTGTCCCAACACGCCTGGGACAGCAGGGGCTGCATCTCCGACCAGGTCACTTGGCACCGTCCTTGACGAGCACGGGCTGCTGGCCCTGGATGTCGATCTGCAGGCCCTGCTCGCGCAGGAATCCGATCGGCACGACGTTCTCCTCGTAGCGGCCGGGCAGTTCGATGCGCATCCGGCCGACCTGCTTGCCGGCGACGGTGTCCATCGCGGCGCCGAGGATCGAGATGTCGATGTTGTACGTGCGCGAGAGCTGCGAGATGACGGGCTGGGTGGCGGCGTCGCCGTGGAAGGTGACGTCGATGACGGTGCGGTCGTCGCCGGACGGCTCGCCGCTCACCGGGAAGAGCGCACCGGCGAGTTCGGAGCCGGGGGTCGCGAGCAGCTCGCTGACGGTGCCGGACTCGACGATGCGGCCCTGCTCCATGAGCGCGGCCGAGTCGCAGACCGTCTTGACCACGTCCATCTCGTGGGTGATGAGCAGGACCGTCAGGCCCAGCTGCCGGTTCAGGTCGCGCAGCAGCTGGAGGATGGAGCGGGTGGTCTCCGGGTCGAGGGCGCTGGTGGCCTCGTCGGAGAGCAGCACCTTGGGGTCGCCGGCCAGGGCGCGGGCGATGCCGACGCGCTGCTTCTGGCCGCCGGACAGCTGGGCGGGGTAGGCCTTGGCCTTGTCGGAGAGACCGACCAGGTCGAGCAGCCCGAGCGCCTTGGAGGATCGTTCCTTCCCCGACAGGCCAAGGATTTCGAGCGGCAGCTCGACGTTGTCCTGGACGGTGCGCGAGGACAGCAGATTGAAGTGCTGGAAGACCATGCCGATACGGCTGCGGGCCTGGCGGAGCTCCTTGCCCGCGCGCGGGCCGCGGCCGACGAGCGCGGTGAGGTCCTGGCCGGCGACGGTGACCGTGCCGGCGGTGGGACGCTCCAGGAGGTTGACGCAGCGGATGAGGGAGGACTTGCCGGCGCCGGACTGGCCGATGACGCCGTACACCTCGCCTTCACGGACGTGCAGATCGACGCCGTCGAGGGCGGTCACTTCACGGCTGTGCGAGCGGTGGGCCCGATAGATTTTCGTGAGGCCCGTTGTCGTGATCACTGGGGGTTTCCGTCACTGTCGAGTGCGGGGCGCGGGTGTGCGCCGGCACGGGTGCATTCGGTCGGGAACGCGACACGGTTCTCGCGGTGGCGATGGAACCGGATGAATCCGGGGAGAACATGCGCGCGGGGCGGCGCCACTCACGTACGGGGTACGGACAGGGCGCGGCGGTCTCGCTTCGGGGCGCGAGACGGGGCGGTGGTGCGGGGGCCCTCTAGAAGGCGCACATTCGACACATACAACGAGCACCGGGCGTCATGGTCGCCTCGGTCGCAAGGATGCGGCTGCTCGTCGTGGTCATGGGATCAAGTAAAGCAGACGTACAGGCGGGACCCGGAACCGCTGTCCGCATTGCGGACAGCGGTGGACACCTCTCAGCCGCGGGTGGAGATCTCCACTCCCCCGTCGATGACCAGTGCGGACAGGGCCGAGAGGTCCTTCACCACGAGGTCCGCGTCCAGCTCGGACGCCTCGTGGGTTGTGGCCAACGCCACGGTGGTCATCCCGGCGGCGCGGCCTGCCTGCAAGCCCGCCGGGGCGTCCTCGAAGACGACGCAGCGGGCCGGGTCGACGCCCAGTTCACGGGCGGCTAGGAGGTAGGGCTCGGGGTCGGGCTTGCCGCGGGTGATGTCGTCGGCGGAGATCAGCGTCTTGGGCCGGATACCGACCTCGACGAGCCGGGCCTCGGCCAGACGCCGGGTGGCGGAGGTGACGACGGCCCAGCGGTCGGCCGGCAGCGAGTCGAGGAACGCCGCGGTGCCGGGGAGCAGAAGCACGCCGCCGGGGACGTCTTCGACCTCCAGCAGTTCGATGCGCGCGAGCGCCTCGGGGACGAGGTCGGCGGGCAGCAGGTCGGCGGCTATCTCGACGGCGGGGCGGCCGTGCAGTTCGATCCGGGCGAAGTCGTCCGCGGTGATCCCGTACTCGCGCGCCCATTGGGTCCAGCACCGGTTCACCGACTCGAGGGATGAGACGAGCGTCCCGTCGTTGTCGAACAGCAGGGCATCAGCGTGGATCTTCATGCCCTCGACCCTACGGGCAGCCCGGGGGCGAGGGCATCGGGCCTTTTGGCCCGTAATAGGGTCACGGCATGCTTGATGCCCTGACGGTCGCGACCGCCGTCGCCGCGCTCGCGCTCGCCGCCTGGTGCGGCTGGGCCGCCTACCGTGATCAGCCCACCAAGGACTGGCACTTCATCGGCATGGCCGTGGTGACCCTGCTGGCCGTGATCCAGTTGGTGGTCGGCATCGTCCAGCTGGCGCGCGGCGAGAAGCCCGACCAGGGCACGACGATCTTCGTGGCGTATCTGCTCGGTGCCTTCGCGTGCATTCCGGCCGCGGGCTTCATGTCGCTGGCGGAGCGCACCCGCTGGGGATCGATCACGGTGGCGGCCGGCGGTGTCGTCCTCGCCGTACTGGAGGTGCGGCTCTATGACATCTGGGGAGGCTGAGATGACGGCCACGGAGGAGAACGGGACCGCGCCTGGGGAGAATGAGGAGAGCCGGGAGATTCCGGAGAAGAAGCGCACCCGGCTGATCAGCGGCCCCGGCATGCTGCTGCTCTGGCTGTACGGCGTGATGGTCGTCGGCGCCGTGTCGCGCTCCGCCGTCCAGATCTCGACGGAGTTCGACAAGGCCCCGCTCGCCTACTCGCTGTCGGCGGTCGCGGGCCTCGTCTACGGCTTCATCACGTACTCACTCGTGCGCGGCGGCGAAACGGCCCGCAGGGCGACGCTGGTGTGCTGCGCCGCCGAGCTCGTGGGCGTGCTGACCGTCGGGACCTGGACGCTGGTCGAGCCGTCCGCCTTCCCCGACGCCACCGTGTGGTCGGACTACGGGATCGGCTATCTGTTCATCCCGGTGCTGCTGCCGCTGTCGGCCATGTACTGGTTGCGCAAGGCGCGTACGGCCGACCGGTCGGCGTAGCTCGGGCCGTAGCCGTCGCTCGGGCCCGGAACACGGGTGCCGGTCAGGCGCTGGTCACGAACGCGCCCGTGTCGGCGCCCTTCTGCAGGGTCACCAGGGTGAGCCGCTCATCGACGCGCTCCGTGGAGACCTGCGCGTAGCCGTGCTTGCGGTACATCCGCAGGTTGCGGTCGCTGCGGTGGCCGGTGAAGAGCTGGAACGACTTGGCCGCGCCGTCCGTCGCGAGCTTGGCCTCGATCGCGGCGAGCAGTCGCCCGCCCAGGCCGTGGCGCTGCATGCGCGGATGGACGATGAGCTTGTTGATGCGCGCCGTGCCGTCCGGGTCCACGGCCCCTCGCACCGAGGCCACCACCTCTTCGCCCAGCCTGGCCACCAGGACCGTACCGTCCGCCAACTCCGCCCTGAGGGAGTCGAGCGGCTGAGTGAGCGGCTCGATGCCGTAGTCCCCGTACAGCTCAGCCTCGCTCTGGTAGCAGAGGTACTGCAGCTTGAGGATCTGCTCTGCGTCCTGCTCGGTCGCCGCCGAGATGGTCACGCTCATGCCCATGTGTGCATGCCTCCCGCTCACCTGTTCCACCGGTCGTCCCCCACTCCTATCCCCGTGGTGCGCGGGCCGCAACCACCGGGGAGAGCAATCGACGCAGACATCCCAGGCATCTGGAACGTTCCGGACCCAGACTGCCCTGTGAGATACCCAACTCGCCTGCGATCTCCCGATAGGTGAGGTCCTTCGGGGAGAGCAGTGCCGCCATCAGGCCGGGGCAGCGGCCCGGAAGCCGGCGGACCGCGTCGTGCAGGGCGCGCCGGCTGTCGGCGGTCAACACCTGCTGTTCGGGGTCCGGCCCGCTCTCGTCGGCGGGCTCGGAGACGTACGGCCGTTCGTACCGGGCCGTACGTCGGGTGCGGCGGACCTCGGAGCGCACGGCGCGGCGCAACCAGCTCTGCGGGTCGACGGGCGGCCCGTCCGAGTCGAGGCGCTCCAGGAGGCGCAGCCAGACGGCCTGTTCGAGGTCGCTCGGTTCGGTCCCGGACGCCAAGCCTTCCGCCGAGGCCTCGGCGGCGAGCAGCGGACGCAGGGTGGAAACCATCTCGTGGGTCATATGCGGCGGGACGCCGCCGCCCCGGCACGGGGTTGCCGGGGCGGGGGACTGTCACCCCATCGGGGCGAGTGGATCATCCGTTGACGAAGTCCTCGCGGGCGAGCAGCGCGGTGTCCGCGTTGTCCGAGAAAACGCCGTCGATGCCGGTGGCGAAGTAGGTCCTGAAGGCGCCGAAGGCGTCGCCGTAGGCGTTCGGGTCGGTGCCCTGCCGGAAGTTCGCGGGCAGGAAGGTGTTCTCGTTGCGCATGGTGTACGGGTGCAGGATCAGGCCCGCGCGGTGCGCGTCGGCGACCAGCGTGGTCGGCGTGGTGAGGGCGCCGTTCGCGTCCTTGGGGATGACCAGGTCGAGCGTGGGTCCGATGCCCTGCGCGTACGAGGCGATCCACTTCAGGCCCTCGGGCTTGACGAGGTCGGCGACGGTGCGCGGGTCGCCCGTCGTGACGAAGTCCCAGGGGCGGGTGTTGGCGGCCGAGAGCAGCACGACGAGCGGGTTGCCGACCAGCTTGTCGAGGCGCTGGATGCTGGTCGGCTCGAAGGACTGGATGATGACCGGTGAGTTCTTCTTGTCCTTGCCGTGCTTGCGGAGCACCTTGGCGAGGCGCTCCTCCAGGCCGAGGCCCAGCGCCCGGAAGTAGGTGGGGTGCTTGGTCTCGGGGTAGATCCAGACCTGCTTGCCGCGCTTGAGGGTCTGCTCGTCCTGCCAGTGGAGCACCTCTTCGAAGGTGGGGATCTCCCAGCGGCCGTTGTAGAGCGTGTTGTGCGGGCGGTTGGCGGGGATGCGCTCGACGGCCCGCAGGGTCTTCAGCTCGGCGAGGGTGAAGTCCTCGGTGAACCAGCCCGTGGTGGGGACGCCATCGAGAGTCTTGGTGGTCTTGCGGTCGGCGAACTCGGGGTGCGCCGAAACGTCGGTGGTGCCGCCGATCTCCGGCTCGTGCCGGCAGACGAGGTGGCCGTCCTTGGTGGGCACCAGGTCACCGGCCTCGACGACGTCGGCGCCCATGTCGAGAGCCAGCTGGTACGAGCCGAAGGTGTGCTCGGGCCGGTAGCCGCTGGCGCCCCGGTGCCCGATGACGGTCGGCTTCGGAAGGCTCTTGTAGCCGCCGCCGTGCCCGCCGCTCCCGTGCCGCTCGTCGGCTCTCGCCGCACCCGGCAGCCCGAGGACCGCTCCGCCCGCGCCGAGCACCGCGGCCCCGAGCAGCGCGCGTCGCGCCGTGCCCCGGTCCTGCCCGTTCGGCTCCCGCGACTCCGGTGTCCCCTGCGTCTCCTGCGTCCCCATGAGCGCTCCTCCCGCCGTAACCGCCCCGTACCTGTCAAAGCGGGTCGATCGTAGGTTCCCTTCCGTGACGGGAGGGAGACCTGCGGCGGAACACGTGGGTGCCACTGGATGGCGTACGGAACAGCTGTACGAAACAAGGGGGCTGGCGGTCCGTCAGTTTCGGAGTGACGGTGGTGGGTACGCGGTCCAAGTACGCGGTCAGAGGTTCCCGATTCCGGGGTCCCGGTCCCGGGCGGCGCTGACGGCCCCGGAGTCGCTGACATGCTGGGCCGCGTGGGCGCGGCGACGGGCGTCGCGCAGGCCCCTGGTCGCCTGCGCCTCGATCCGCGCCGAGTCGGGGCCGTCGTAGACGCGGCGGCGGTCCCTGCGGATCAGGACCACCGCGGCACTCCCGAAGATCAGGACCAAGGCGGCGAGCGCCACGATCATGAATCCCATCGACCCCCCGTTCCATCCGTTCGACTCGGGCGAGGCGTACGACCCGGTCGAACGGTGCGACTCGTTCGGCGAACCTGTGCAACTCGTCCGGCGTGGCGGCCGAAGCCGTCGCGAGATACGTCACATGCTTCCGTCCGTGTGACGAACGCGCAACAGCCCGCCACCTCAGGTAAACATTGGTCAACAGTCCGTATCCAGTCGGTGAACCCGATGTGCAATCACCGGGGGGCCGCGAGTATCGTCCTCACCTGCACATACTTCATACCGATCCCTTGACACCGGAGGGCCCGTTGTCCCGCTTCGCGCTCATCAAGGCAGTGCTCGGACCGATCATGCGCCTGATGTTCCGCCCACGGGTGGAAGGCGTGGAGCACATCCCGGGCGACGGCCCCGTCATCCTGGCCGGCAACCACCTCACGTTCATCGACTCGATGATCCTGCCCCTGGTCTGCGACCGGCAGGTGCTCTTCATCGGCAAGGACGAGTACGTCACCGGCAAGGGGTTCAAGGGCCGCCTCATGGCCTGGTTCTTCACCGGCGTCGGCATGATCCCGGTGGACCGGGACGGCGCCAACGGTGGTGTCGCGGCGCTGATGACCGGCCGTCGCGTTCTGGAGGAGGGCAAGGTCTTCGGCATCTATCCGGAGGGCACCCGCTCCCCCGACGGCCGGCTCTACCGCGGCCGCACCGGTATCGCCCGCCTCACCCTGATGACCGGCGCCCCGGTCGTCCCGTTCGCGATGATCGGCACGGACAAGTTGCAGCCCGGCGGTGCGGGGATGCCGCGGCCGGGCCGCGTCACGGTCCGCTTCGGTGAGGCGATGGAGTTCTCGCGGTACGAAGGCATGGACCGTGACCGGTATGTGCTGCGCGCCGTGACCGACTCCGTGATGACCGAGGTCATGCGGTTGTCGGGTCAGGAGTACGTGGACATGTACGCCACGAAGGCGAAGGCCGCATAGCGCCTCCGGCGGTTCGACCGTATCTCGGGTGCGGGTGCGTCGTGGCTTGTCGCGCAGTTCCCCGCACCCCTGCGGGGCGCCTGCCTAGACCCCGGATTCCAGTTTCTGGCCTCTCAGCAGGAACCATGCCGCTGCCGCTGTGGCGAGCAGTACCGCCGCTCCGATGCCGGACGCCAGCGCCAGGCCGTCCACGAAGGATGTGCGCGCCGCGGTCAGCAGGGCATCCGCGGTGTGGGTGGGCAGGGTTGCCGCCGCCTCCACCGCGCCGCCCAGGGACTCGTGGGCCCCTGCCGGGGTGCCCGCGGGGCCGGTGAAGCCCGCGTAGACGCCGGTGACGATGGAGCCGAGCAGGGCGATGCCGAGGGCGGCGCCGAGCTCGTACGCCGTCTCGGAGACCGCGGACGCGGCGCCGGCCTGCTCCTTGGGCACGCTGGAGAGGATCACGTCGGCGGTGACGGTGAACGAGAAGCCCGCGCCGACGCCGACGATCAGAAGCGCCGAGCCGAGCACCGAGTAACCGGTGGACTGGTTCAACAGGGTGAGCACACCGAGCGCGAGGCCCACGGCGGCGAGACCACCGGAGACCACGGCACGGACCGAATAGCGGCGCGCGGCCGAGCCCGCGATCAGGCCCGCTCCCACCGCGCCGATGGCGGCGGGCAGTTCGGCGAGCCCCGCCTGGAACGGCGGCCTGCCCTGCACGAGTTGCAGGTACTGGGACAGAAAGAAAACCAGTCCGGACAGGCCGAAGACGGTCAGCAGGTCGGCGAGCACCGCCGCTGAGAAGCCCCGGTTGCGAAACAGCCGCATGTCCAGCAGCGGTACGGGCATCGCGAGTTGACGGCGTACGAAGCCGTAGAGGGCCCCGGCGCCGAGCGCGCCGACGGCCATCGGCTCCCAGGTGAACCCGTGTGTGGCGGCCTCCTTCACCGCGTACACGATGCCGATCATGCCGACCAGGGAGAGCACGACGCTGGCCAGGTCCCAGGGGCCGGGGTTCGGGTTGCGGGACTCGGGCAGCAGCTTGATGCCGACGGGGACGAGGATCAGCATCACGGGCACGTTGATGAGGAAGACCGAACCCCACCAGAAGTGTTCGAGCAGAAAGCCACCGACGACGGGCCCGACCGCCGTACCGGCGGAGGCCGTGGCGCCCCAGATGCCGATGGCGAGGCTGCGTTCGCGCGGGTCGTGGAAGAGGTTGCGGATGAGGGCGAGCGTGGCGGGCATCAGGGTCGCGCCCGCGACTCCGAGCAGCGCCCGCGCCAGGATCATCATCTCGGGGGTCGTCGCGTACGCGTTGAGCACCGATATCGCGCCGAACGCCGTGGCGCCCATCAGCAGCAGCTTCTTGCGGCCGATGCGGTCGCCGAGGCTGCCCATCGAGACGAGCAGACCGGCGATGACGAACGAGTAGACGTCACCGATCCACAGGAGTTGGGTACCGGAGGGCTTGAGGTCCTCGCTGATGTAAGGGGTCGCGAGACCGAGCACGGTCGCGTCGACGGCCACCAACAGCACGGCGAGGACGAGGACGCAGAGCGCGAGCCAACGGCCCGGACGCTTCTCCACCTCCGCCGTCAACGCCCGCTGCAGGGTGCTGGTCATGATCACTCTCTCCGTAGTGCGCCGCCGAGCAGCAGCTCGACGATCATGTAGTGGAAGTCCTTGGCGGCGACGCGGCCCTCGGTCACGGCCCACGCGCCCGAGGCCATCAGCCCGTAGAGCGCCTCGGTGAGCCAGGCGGGGCTGAGGTCGATGCGGAACTCGCCGCCCTCCTGGCCGCGCCGGAACAGGGCGGCCATCCGGGCATCGAGCCGGGCCCAGCCCTCGTTCTGCCCCTCGCCCTCGAACAGTTGGTTCTCGGTGTAGAGGAAGGCGAGCAGCCCGGCCACGCGTTCGAGCTCCTTCACCAGGCGACGCAGGGCCTCCTGAGCGGTGCCCTCGTCGAGGCGGGTGGCATCGAGTGCCGCCTCGCACTCCTCGATACCGAGGGCCTCCAGCGCCCGGACGAGCGCGTCCCGTCCGGCGAACTGGCGGTGCAGCGTGGCCCGGCTGATCCCGGCCGCCCTGGCGACCTCGTCCATGGTGGCGGTGGACTTACGGGTGAGCAGGGCGGCTGCGCTGCGCAGCACGTGGTCACGGTCGACGGCCATGAGACAACAGTACCCCATGTGAGACATGTTTGTCTCATCAGGAGCGCGCGAGCCTCACCCGTGCCCTACTATGTCAGCTTTTGCGGCGCGCGGGATTTCCGCTGCGGTCAGTGCCAGGGCAGCTGCCCGCGCCGCTCCCAGTACACGTCCGGGTCCTCCGCGAGTGGCGCGAGGCGGGTCAGCTGGTCCTCGCCCAGGTCGACGACCGCCGCGTGCAGGTTCGAGGCGAGCTGGGCGGAGGTGGCCGCACCCGAGAGGACGACTCCGGCCCAGGGCTGCCGCAGGATCAGCGCGAGGGCGACGGCGTCGGCGCCGAGGCCGGTCTCCTCGGCGATCGCCCGTACCGCGTCCGGCGCGTGCTCGGCGGCCAGGCGGCCGTTGGCCATGCCCTCCTTGACGATCACCGTGAGCCCGGCGTCGTGCGCCTCGGCGAGGGCGGGAGCCGCCGAGGTCTCCAGGACGTTGTACGTGGACTGGACGGTACGGAAGAGGGGCTCGCCGTCGACCGTCACGGCCAGCGCGGCGCGGATGGCCTCGGCCTGGGCGGGTCCGCTCGTGGAGAAGCCGACCGAAAGGCCCTGGGCGGCCGCCTCGGCGAGTTTCGCGTGGAGTTCCTTGTCGGTGAGGGCCGGACTGTCCGGGGTCACCGAGTGGATCTGGTAGAGGTCGAGCCGGTCACCCAGCAGCGCGGCGGTCTCGGCGCGCTGTCGCTCGTACATGGCGAGGGTGTGGTCCTTGACCTCGTGCTTCTCGGCGTCCGTGGTCCAGTCCGCGGTGTAGGTGTAGCCCCACTTGCTGCCGATGACCACGTCGTCGACGTCCGGCCGGCTCTTCAGCCAGTCGGCGAGGAACTCCTCCGAACGGCCGTAGGAGCGGGCCGCGTCGAAGTAGCGCACGCCCTGCGCGTAGGCGGCGTCCAGGAGTTCGTGGGTGCGGGCGCGCAGCGTTTCGACGCTGCGATCCTCTCCGAGGTCATGGTCTCGGCCGAGGTTGATGTAACCCGGGCGGCCCACGGCGGCGAGGCCCAGGCCGATGTGGCAGGTGGGCGTCGTGGCGGTCGCGAGACGGGCGAAGGGCATCGCGGGCTCCGTTCGGTCGGCTCCGGTGCGGCTCCTGACCAACGTAACCCGCGATGACCTTCGCCTCAGAGCTCCGCGGGCGCGGTGATGTGGCGAGTTCGGGATTGCGGGGGTTGCTCACGCGGTTCCCCCACGCCCCTTTCGGGGCGCTTCCCTTACCGCTTGGCCGTGGCCCACGCGTGCTGGGCCGCCACGTCCGTCTTCACCTCGGCGAGCTGGACGGCGACCGCGCTGGGTGCCGTACCGCCGCGGCCGTCGCGGGAGGCGAGGGCACCCGGGACGTTCAGGACGGAGCGCACCTCGGGGGTGAGATGGGCCGAGATCTTCGCGAACTGCTCGTCGGTGAGGTCGTTCAGCTCCTTGCCGTCGGCCTCCGCGACCTTGACACACTCGCCGGCGACCTCGTGGGCGACACGGAACGGCACGCCCTGCTTGACCAGCCACTCGGCGATGTCCGTGGCGAGCGAGAAACCGGCCGGGGCCAGCTCCTCCATGCGCTCCCGGTGCACGGTCAGCGTGGCCATCATGCCGGTGAAGGCCGGGAGCAGGACCTCGAGCTGGTCGATGGAGTCGAAGACCGGCTCCTTGTCCTCCTGGAGGTCGCGGTTGTACGCGAGCGGAAGCGCCTTGAGTGTCGCCATCAGGCCCGTCAGGTTGCCGATCAGGCGGCCCGACTTGCCGCGCGCCAGCTCCGCGATGTCCGGGTTCTTCTTCTGCGGCATGATCGACGAGCCGGTGGAGAAGGCGTCGTGCAGGGTGACGAAGGAGAACTCCTTCGTGTTCCAGATGATGACCTCCTCGGCGATCCGGGAGAGGTTCACGCCGATCATCGCGGTGATGAAGGCGAACTCCGCCACGAAGTCACGGGAGGCCGTGCCGTCGATGGAGTTCGCGACGGAGCCGTGCTCGAAGCCGAGGTCCCTCGCCACCGCCTCCGGGTCCAGGCCGAGGCTGCTGCCCGCGAGCGCGCCGGAGCCGTACGGCGAGACCGCCGTCCGCTCGTCCCACTGGCGCAGCCGCTCCGCGTCCCGGGACAGGGGCTGGACATGAGCCAGGACATGGTGGGCGAAGAGCACCGGCTGGGCGTGCTGGAGGTGCGTACGGCCGGGCATCGCCACGTCCGGGTGCGCCTCCGCGAGGCCGATCAGCGCGTCCTGGAGGTCGGCGATCAGACCGCCGATCGTACGGGCGTGGTCGCGCAGGCACATGCGGAAGAGTGTCGCGACCTGGTCGTTCCGGGAGCGGCCCGCGCGCAGCTTGCCGCCGAGGTCGGGGCCGATTCGCTCGATCAGGCCGCGCTCCAGGGCCGAATGGACGTCCTCGTCGGCGATCGTGCCGACGAAGGAGCCGTCGGCGACGTCCACTTCGAGCCGGTCGAGGCCCGCGAGCATCCCGGTCAGCTCGTCGTCGTCAAGGAGGTGCGCCTTGTGCAGCACGCGCGCGTGGGCGCGCGAACCGGCGATGTCGTACGGCGCGAGCCGCCAGTCGAAGTGGACGGACGCGGACAGCTTCGCCAGCGCCTCGGCGGGACCGTCGGCGAAACGGCCGCCCCAGAGCCGGACGTCACCGCTGTTGCTGCTCACTTGCGTTGCTCCTCGGAAGGTCTGGATGGCCGCCGCCTCCCCACCCGTGAGTGAGGAGGCGGCTGTCAGGCTAGTGCGTGAGGGGTCAACCTCGTCGAACGCGAGCCGTTACGCGAGGTCCCGCTTCGCGGCGATCTTCGACGACAGGCTGTAGATGTCGATGAAGCCCTTGGCGGCGGCCTGGTCGAACGTGTCGCCCGTGTCGTACGTCGCCAGGTCGAAGTCGTAGAGCGAGGTCTCGGAGCGCCGTCCGGTGACGACCGCGCGGCCGCCGTGCAGGGTCATCCGGATGTCGCCGTTGACGTGCTGGTTGGCCTCGTCGATGAAGCCGTCCAGGGCGCGCTTGAGCGGGGAGAACCACTGACCGTCGTAGACCAGTTCGCCCCAGCGCTGCTCGACCTGCCGCTTGTAGCGGGCGAGTTCACGCTCGACGGTGACGTTCTCCAGCTCCTGGTGGGCCGTGATGAGCGCGATCGCACCCGGGGCCTCGTACACCTCGCGGGACTTGATGCCCACGAGCCGGTCCTCGACCATGTCGATCCGGCCGACGCCCTGGCCGCCGGCGCGCTCGTTGAGCTGCTGGATGGCCTGCAGGACGGTGACGGGCCTGCCGTCGATGGCGACCGGGACGCCCTCCTTGAAGGAGATGACGACCTCGTCGGCCTCACGGGCCTCGGCCGGGTTCGAGGTGTACTCGTAGATGTCCTCGATCGGCGCGTTCCAGATGTCCTCCAAAAAGCCCGTCTCGACCGCGCGCCCGAAGACGTTCTGGTCGATGGAGTACGGGGACTTCTTGGTGGTGGCGATCGGGAGGTTCTTCTGCTCGCAGAAGGCGATCGCCTTGTCACGGGTCATCGCGTAGTCGCGGACCGGGGCGATGCACTTGAGGCCGGGGGCGAGGGCGACGATGCCGGCCTCGAACCGCACCTGGTCGTTGCCCTTGCCGGTGCAGCCGTGGGCGACCGTGGTGGCGCCGTGCTTCTGGGCGGCGGCGACGAGGTGCTTGACGATGGTCGGCCGGGAGAGGGCCGACACGAGCGGATAGCGGTCCATGTAGAGGGCGTTGGCCTTGATCGCCGGGAGGCAGTACTCCTCGGCGAACTCGTCCTTGGCGTCCGCGACCTCGGCCTCGACGGCACCGCAGGCGAGGGCGCGCTTGCGGATGACGTCCAGGTCCTCGCCGCCCTGACCGACGTCGACCGCGACGGCGATGACCTCGGCGCCCGTCTCCTCGGCGATCCAGCCGATGGCGACGGAGGTGTCCAGACCGCCTGAGTAGGCGAGTACGACGCGCTCGGTCACGGGTTTCTCCTCACACTGCATGCGCTGTTATGCATGAGTATGCAGCGCTCCGCATGATTCGTCAATCTCGGGTCGCCCTCGAAGGGGTCATGGAGAACCCTGATCGAAAATGTCTGAGGGTGTTTGAACGAAGGAACGCGCTTTCTCGTACCTCTCCCCGAACGCAGGCGCCGCGTTTTTGTACACCGAGGTTTTTGTACGCAGAGGTTTTGCCGCCGAGGTCTTCGCGGACCGAGGCGCGACGAGCAACGGACCGCCCGGACGACCACCGGACGGTCCCCCACCCCCGAACCGAGTGAGGCTTCCGCATGTCCAGGGCCCTTCCGAAGTACAACAAGCGCCGCGTCCTGATGATCGGCGGCACCGCCGCGGTGGTGCTCTCCGGAGCCGTGATCGCCGGCAACGCCTTGGCCGGGGAGACGTCCAAGAGCAGCACGAACGCCACCACCAAGGCCGCGACCTCCCCGGGCACGGTGAACTGCCCGGCCGTCGCGCCGAGCCTGCCCGCGATCCCCGCCTCCGCGCAGGCCGAGGTCACCCGCAACCTCACCCTCCTGGACACCCAGATCGCCGAGGCCAACAAGCGGCTCGTCGACACCGTCGGCCAGGGCGGCCCCAACTTCGTCCAGAACGCGATCCTCGGCCCCCTCAAGGACAAGCGGGTGGCGACGATCAACCGCATCGCCACCGCGATCGGCCGCACCGCGGCCAAGCCCACGGGTCTCGACTCGCTCGCGCCCTGCACCCTGAACGCGAACGGCGTGAACGCGGGCGGCGCCGCGGCCACCGCGACCCCGAGCGCGACGGCCACCCAGCAGGCCGGCAACGCGGGGAACACCGGAAACACGGGCGCCACGGGTAACACCGGCAGCACCACCGCCGCCGGCACCATCACCTGCCCGGACGTCGCGTCGAAGCTGCCCGCGATCCCCGCCACCGCGCAGGCCGAGGTCACCCGCAACCTGACGCTCCTGAACACCCAGATCACCGAGGCGAACACCCGCCTCGCGAACACCGTCGGCCAGGGCGGACCGAACTTCGTGCAGAACGCGATCCTCGGCCCCCTCGCGGACAAGCGGAAGTCGACCATCGACCGCATCGCCATCTCCATCGGCCGTACCGCGGCCAAGCCCACGGGTCTGGACTCCCTCGCGACCTGCACGCTCAACAAGTGACGTCTTCCGTGGCCGCCGCGCCCCGTCTGCCGACCGGGGCGCGGCGGTCACGGATCCGTCCGCCGCACGAACCCATGCCCCGGATGGGTGAATTCCTTAGACAGGCGAATGGTCTTGCCCAATAATCATTAGACATGGGAAAGACTTATGAGCGCATAGACGGCAGGCTGCGTTCGTTCATCGAGGCGCAGCCCCTCTTCTTCACCGCGACCGCACCCCTGTCAGGGGATGGCACGGTCAACCTCTCCCCCAAGGGCCTCACGGGCTCGTTCGTCGTCCTCGACGAACTCACCGTCGCCTACCTGGACTTCGCCGGCAGCAACGCGGAGACGATCGCGCATCTCCGGGAGAACGGCCGGATCACCCTCATGTGGTGCGCCTTCCAGGGCCCGCCGAACATCGTCCGGGTGCACGGCCACGGCGAGCCCGTCTTCCGCGACGACCCCCGCTTCGCGGATCTGCTCACGCACTTCCCGGGCATCGACCCGACCCCGCACGGCCTGCGCGCGATCATCGTCGTGACCGCCGAACTCGTCCGGGACACCTGCGGATACGCGGTGCCCTTCATGTCGTACGAAGCGGACCGCGACCTGCACGGCAAGCGCTTCGCGCGCGAGGACGACGCCTCGCTGAGCGAGTACTTCACCAAGAAGGACCACGTGGCGACAAGCCTGGACAGCCTGCCCGGGCTGCCGCTCCCGCTGCCTCCCCGTACGGTCTGAGCCATGCGCCTCGCAGCCGCCGCCCTCGCGTCCGCGTCCCTGCTCGCCCTGGCCCCGAGCGATCCGCCCAGCCTCCCCGAGCAGATGGCGGACACCGGTGGCGGCAGCCAGCTGATCACGGCACAGGCGCCCCGCGAGGGCTCGACGTCGGGCACGCTCACCTGGTGGGACCGGCGGAAGGGGCGCTGGGTGAAGGCCGGTTCGGCGGCGGCGCGCTTCGGGACGAAGGGGCTGGTGGAGGGGGGCTCACGCAAGCAGGGATCGCACACGACACCCACGGGGCTGTACGACCTTCCGTTCGCCTTCGGGATCAAGGCCGCGCCGGCCGGTACCACGGTTGTCTACCGGCGGGTGCGGGAGGAGTCCTGGTGGTGCGAGGACAACGACTCCCGTTCCTACAACCGGTGGACCGAGTCGCGGCCGGCCGACTGCCGTGCGTCCGAGTCCGAGCATCTGATCGCGTACGAGACGCAGTACGCGTACGCGCTGGTCGTGGGATTCAACTACGAGCGGCCCGTGCGGGGGCGCGGGGCGGGAATCTTCCTGCACGTCGACGGGGCCGGGGCGACGGCTGGCTGTGTGTCGGTGCCGCAGGAGGCGATGCGGCGGATTATCGCGTGGGTCGATCCCGCGCGGGGGCCGCGTATCGCGATCGGGACGGTGAGCGGGGCGACTGCGATCACCCGCTACTAGAGCCTGTCCGGCCGATCATGCCGCAGACGCGGGGCGCCCAGTCGAACCGTGAACGTGGTCGCCCCCGGACGGCTCTCCAGCCCGACCTTGCCGCCGTGGGCCTCCACCACGGCCGCCACGATGGACAGGCCGAGGCCCGCGCCACCGCCCGCTCCACCGGTGCGGCGGCGATCGGCTCGGGTGAAGCGTTCGAAGACGCCGGGCTGGACGTCCTGCGGGACTCCCGGGCCGTCGTCGTGGACCGTCAGGACCGCCGTTTCGGCGTCGGTCTCCAGGGACACCGTGACCTTGGTCCCGACGGGCGTGTGCCAACGGGCGTTGGCCAACAGGTTGGCCAACACCTGTTGGAGGCGGTGGGCGTCGCCCGTCACCGTGACCGGTTCCTCCGGGAGTTCCAGCGTCCAGCGGTGGTCGGGCCCCGCGGCGCGGGCGTCGGTGACCGAGTCGAGGACGAGGTGGGTGAGGTCGACGGGAAGGCGCTCCAACGGGCGGCCCGCGTCGAGGCGGGCGAGCAGGAGCAGGTCGTCGACCATCTCGCCCATCCGCGCCGACTCGGCGACGATGCGTTCGAGGGCCCGGGTGACCTTGGGCGGCACCGGGTCCGGGTGCAGCAGCGCCAGCTCGGCGTGGCCGCGGACCGAGGCGACCGGCGTGCGCAGCTCATGGCTGGCGTCGGCCGCGAAGCTGCGCAGCCGTTCCTCGCTCGCGTGCCGCTTGGTCAGGGCGTCCTCGACATGGCCGAGCATCCGGTTGAAGGCGCCGGCGAGGCGGCCCACCTCGCTGCGCGGGTCCTGATCCGGCGCACGCGGCGGCAGCGCCACCTCACCGCTGGCGAGCGGCAGCTCGCTGACGCGGGTCGCGGTCGCGGCGACCCGGCTCAGTGGGCGCAGCGACCAGCGCACCCACAGGGCTCCGGCGATTCCGGCGACCACGAGGGCCAGGCCGAAGACGCAGGCCGCGACCAGTTCCAGGCGGTGCACGGCGGCCCGGACCGGTTCCCTCGGCAGCCCGGTGACCAGGACGTCGCCGTCCCGTCCGCGCACCGCCAGCACGCGGTAGTCGCCGAGTGCCGACAGGCAGACGGTGTGGGCGCGGCCGTCGGTGGGGATCCCGGCCAGGGTCTGCCGGTCGGAGGTGGTCAGGGACACGTTCAGGTCGGTGATGTTCTGGCCGGAGGGCACGACGGCCGCGTTGGTGACGTCCCGGCCGACCAGCCGCGCACCGAAGGTGCCGGTGCCCTGCCGCCGGGTGTCGCCGTTCTCGTCGCCGTCATGGTCCGACGGTTTGACGGTGCCGTGCTCCAGGCTCGCGGGGAACCGTACCCCCACGTCGTGCAGCTGCTGGTCGAGGCGGCCGGTGAGGAAGCCGTTCAGTTCGTACACCGCGGCCCCCCCGACAGCGGCGCAGCTGACGGCGAGCAGCACCAGGAGCCCGGCGGTGAGGCGGGCCCGCATCGTGCGCGGGAGCGGCAGCCGACGTACGACCGTCCGCGCCCGTGACCACCGGCGCCGGCTCATCGTCCGGCCACCGGCTTGATCACGTACCCGGCGCCCCGCACCGTGTGGATCATGGGCTCGCGGCCCGCGTCCACCTTTTTGCGCAGGTAGGAGATGTACAGCTCCACGACATGGGCCTGGCCGCCGAAGTCGTAGGACCAGACGCGGTCGAGGATCTGCGCCTTGCTGAGCACCCGGCGCGGGTTGCGCATCAGGAAGCGCAGCAGTTCGAACTCGGTCGGCGACAGCTCGACCAGCTCGCCGCCCCGGGTCACCTCGCGGGCCTCCTCGTCCATCACGAGGTCGCCGACAGTCAGGCGCGGGCCCTCGTCCAGTTGCCGGGCCATGCCCGCGCGGCGCAGCAGGCCGCGCAGCCGGGCGACGACCTCCTCCAGGCTGAACGGCTTGGTCACGTAGTCGTCGCCGCCCGCGGTGATGCCCGCGATGCGGTCCTCGACGGCGTCCCGCGCGGTGAGGAAGAGCACACAGACCTCGGGGTGCACGGTGTGCAGGGTGCGCAGCACGGCGAAGCCGTCGGTGTCCGGGAGCATCACGTCGAGGACGACGGCGTCCGGCATCAGCTCGCGTGCCTCGGTGACGGCCGAGGCCCCGTCGCCCGCCGTCCGGACCTCCCAGCCCTCGTAGCGCAGGGCGCCGGAGAGCACCTCGGCCAGGTCGGGATCGTCGTCGACGACGAGGACGCGTACGGGGGTGCCGTCGGGGCGGGTGAGCGCGGGCAGGCCGGTGCCTCGGGAGCGGGGAGTGTTCATGTCGTCTTCCAGGATCGCCCCTCGCCGGAGCCGGCAGCGCCCCTCCCGCCTCTGAGTTTCCTCTGAGTGGGCCGCGTGCGCCGCTCTGCGTTTCCTGTGAATCCGCGACGAGGGCGCCCATTCAGAGGCGGCTCAGAAGTTGCCGCAGCACAGTTTCCTCCCGGACAGCCGGAAGGACGGACATATGACCACGGTGTACGAGCGGACAGCGGTCCCTCGCCCGTCTCGCGGACGCGGACGACCGCGCCCCTCGCCCGCCGGGCCCCTGCTGGCCCTGCTGTGGGCCGGGGCCGGCGCGGTCGTCGCCCTGTGGTGGTACGACACGCGGTCGGTGGTGGGCCTCGCCGGGTGGCTGACGGACGCCGGGCGGATCGCCGGGCTGCTGTGCGGCTACGGCTGCGCGGTGCTCGTGGCGCTGATGGCCCGGGTGCCCCTGCTGGAGCGGCGGATCGGCTCCGACCGGGTGGCCCGCTGGCACGCCATGGCCGGCCGGTACACGGTCAGCCTGCTGGTGGCTCATGTCACGCTGATCCTGTTCGGGTACGCCGCCCAGGACGGGTCGGGCATCGTGCACGAGACGCTGAGCGTGGTGTTCGACTATCCAGACATGCTCAAGGCCACGACCGGCACGCTCATCCTCTTCGCGGTCGGGATCACCTCGGCGCGCGCGGCCCGCCGCCGGATCAGCCACGAGTTCTGGTACTACCTGCACCTGCTGACGTACGTGGCCGTGTTCCTCACCTTCTTCCACCAGCTCGCGCTGGGCTCGGACTTCGTCGGCGACACCGCCGCCCGGGCCGCCTGGTACGTGCTCTACCTGGGCACGGCAGCGCTGGTGGTGTGGTTCAGGCTGCTCGTCCCGGTGCGGCTCAACCTGCGCCACAAGCTGCGCGTGGAGTCCGTGCACCGCGAGACGCGCGGAGTCTTCTCCCTCGTCGTACGCGGGGAACGGCTGGACGAGCTGAACGCCCAGGCAGGGCAGTTCTTCCGCTGGCGGTTCCTCTCGGACGGGATGCGGTGGACCTCGACGCCGTACTCGCTGTCGGCGCCCCCGCGCCCCGACCGGATGCGGATCACCGTGAAGGCGCTCGGCGACCACAGTGCCGCCGTGGGGCTGCTGCGGCCCGGTACCCGGGTGTGGGCGGAGGGTCCCTACGGCGCGCTGACCGCCGAGCGGCACTCCGGACGCAAGGCGCTGCTGATCGCCGGCGGCGTCGGCATCACACCGCTGCGCGCCCTGTTCGAGACGCTGCCCGGCGGGCCCGGCGAGGTGACGCTGCTCTACCGGGCGAGCACGGCCGAGGACCTCGCGCTCGGCGCCGAACTGGAGGCGATAGCGCGGTGGCGCGGGGCGCGCGTCCTGTACGCGGTCAACGGCGCCGACGGGACACGTCCGCGGTTCACCGCCGATTCCCTGCGGGCCTCCGTACCCGGTCTCGCCGGGCACGACGTCTATCTGTGCGGTCCGCCCGCCATGGCGCGGGACCTGTACGGGGCGCTGCGCGCGGCCGGGGTCCCCGACCGCCGCATCCACCACGAGTCGTTCGAGCTGTGAGGTCACCGTGCACGCCCTGAAGAAGCACCGTCCGCTGCGCCGGGTGACGCTGGCGGCCGCCACCACCGTCACCGGTTTCGTCCTGCTGCTGTCGCTCAAGCCGCACACGGCGCCGACCGTCGCGCAGGCGACGTCGTCCGCCGGACAGTCACAGTCGCCGTCCCGGTCACCTGCCCCCGCAAGCTCTTCCGGAAGCTCCTCGGCAGGCTCGTCCGGGAGCACGAAGAGCACGGGCACCAAGACCGTCACCGGTGACACGGTCCAGACCCGCTGGGGCCCCGTCCAGGTGCGCGTCACACTGAAGAACGGCAAGATCACCGATGTGACCGCGATCTCCTATCCCTCGGACAACCCACGGGACCAGGAGATCAACAGTTACGCCCTTCCCCAGCTCAGGAGGGAGGCGCTGGCCGCGCAGAGCGCCCGGATCGACTCCGTCTCGGGGGCCACGTACACCAGCGACGGATACCAGCAGTCCCTCCAGTCGGCACTGGACTCGGCAGGCCTCTGAACGCACGGCCGTCGGGCGCCGTATCTCTGGGCCAGGGGCCTCTCCCCTAGCCCCGTCCCCACGGACGACCACGGAGGAACCGTGTCCACGATCGCCGGTGGCCGCGCCGCGCGGCGCCAGACCTTGCGCCGTATTCGCCCACGACGCTCCCCCGCCGTCCCACTGCTGCTCGCCGTCGGGGCGGGCGCGGCCGGGGTCATCTGGCTGTGGTGGAGCAACACCCCGTCCATCGCCGACGACAACAGCAAGATCCTCAACGCGGGCCGGATCACCGGGCTGCTCGCGGGGTATCTGATGGCGCTGGTGGTACTGCAGATGGCCCGGGTGCCCGCCCTGGAGCGCCGGGTGGGCTCGGACCGGGTGGCGCGCTGGCACGCCATGAGCGGCCGGTACATGATCTGTCTGGTGCTTGCGCACCTCGTGCTGATCATGTGGGGTTACGCGCTGCAGGCCGGCAAGAGCTTCGGCGACATCGTCCAGCAGACCATCGACTCGATCAACCAGCTGCCGGACATGGGCAAGGCGGCGATCGGCACCGGTCTGCTGTTCCTGATCGGCCTGCTCTCCATGGGCCCGGTGCGCCGCAGGATGGGCTACGACACCTGGTACCACATCCACCTGCTCACCTACGCCGCCGTCTTCCTGACGTTCTGGCACCAACTGTCCACGGGCAACGAGTTCGCCGTCGAGCCGACCGCCAAGACGGTCTGGTACGGGCTGTACGGGTCGGTGACGGCCCTGGTGATCTGGTACCGCATCCTCTCGCCGATCCGGCTGAACCTGAAGCACCGGATGCGGGTCGAGGCCGTGATCGAGGAGACCCCCGGGATCGTCTCGGTGCTGATCAGCGGGCGCAAGCTGCACCGCATAGGCGCCGAGGCCGGACAGTTCTTCCGCTGGCGCTTCCTGGCACCGGGCATGCGGCTCAGCTCACACCCGTACTCGCTGTCGGCGGCGCCCCGCCCCACCATGCTGCGCATCACGGTGAAGGCGATCGGCGACCACAGCTCGGCGCTGCGCGACCTGCGGCCCGGCACCCGGGTCTGGGCCGAGGGCCCGTACGGGGCGCTCACCGCGGGCAAGCGCAGCCGCGGCAAGGTGCTGCTGGTGGCGGGCGGGGTCGGCATCACTCCGATGCGGGCGCTGTTCGAGACGCTGCCCGGCGCGGCGGGCGACCTGACGCTGCTCTACCGGGCCAACACCACCCAGGACCTGGCCCTGTGGGACGAGCTGGCGGCGATCGCCGAGGAGCGCGGGGCCCGGCTGATGTACGCGGTGAACAGCCCCGAGGGCGAGCGCCCGGACATCTCGGCGGAGACGCTGAGCCGCAAGCTGCCGGACATCGACCGCCACGACGTCTTCATGTGCGGGCCGCCCGGCTTCGCGCAGCAGGTCTACGAAGCACTGCGCGGCGCGGGGGTCCCCGCCCGCCGCATCCATCACGAGTCGTTCGAGATGTGAGCGACGGGAGTCAGGAGCGATGAAGAAGAGCCACCCCTTGCGGCGTGTCGTGCTGGCCGGCGCCGCCACCGTGTCCGGAATCGTCCTGCTGCTGTCGCTGAAGCCCGCCTCCGATCCGGCGTCCGCGTCGGCACAGGGTGCCGCGCCCCAGCAGTCGGTGGCGGGTCAGGAGTCGCCCCAGGGCGGCAGCGCGCAGCAGTCGTCCACGGGGGCCCAGACGGTCACCGGCGATGTTGCGCAGACCCAGTACGGGCCGGTCCAGGTCCGTATCACCGTCAGCGGCGGAAAGATCACCAAGTCCGAGGTCGTCCAGATTCCCAGCGGCGGACGCAGCACCGAGGTCAGCAACGCCTCCGTGCCCAAGCTGAACCAGGAGGCCGTCGCCGCGGGCAGCGCGAACATCGACGCGGTGTCGGGTGCCAGCTACACGAGCGCCGGATACAAGAAGTCGCTGCAGTCGGCCCTCGACAAGGCCAGGGCGAGCGGCGGCGGTTCCTCGGGAGCCGCGGGATCGACCGGGTCCGCGGGTGCCGGTTCCGCCGGCTCCTCGTCCCAGGCGCCCGCCGCGCAGGCCAAGACGGTCACCGGAAGCGTCGCCCAGACCCAGTACGGGGCGGTCCAGGTCCGTATCACCGTCAGCGGCGGAAAGATCACCAAGTCGGAGGCCGTGCAGGCGCCCAAGGGCGGGCTGAGCGACCAGAAGACCGCGATGGCCGTGCCCAAGCTCAACCAGGAGGCGGTCGCGGCCGGGAACGCGAACATCGACGCCGTCTCCGGTGCCACCTACACCAGCACCGGTTACAAGCAGTCCCTGCAGTCGGCCCTGGACAAGGCCGGTGGCTGACCCGGACCAGGAGCCGCCCGCCCTGCGGCACGCGGAAGAGGTCATGGGCACCGTCTTCTCCTTCGACGTGCGCGGCGGCGAACCCGAGGCCGTGCGGACCGCGTTGGAGGAGGCGGTCACCCAACTCCACCGGGTGGACGAGGTGTTCAGCACCTATCGGGAGGACAGCCAGATCTCGCGCCTCGCGCGCGGGGAGCTGACGGTCGAGGAGTGCGATCCGGAGGTCGCCGAGGTGCTCGGCCTGTGTGCCGAGGCGGAGCGGGTCAGCGACGGCTGGTTCAGCTCGACGTACGAGGGCGGGCTCGATCCGACCGGGATCGTGAAGGGCTGGTCGACCGAGCGCGTGGCCCGTCACCTCGCGGCGGCCGGCGCGACCGGAGTCAGTGTGAACGGCGGCGGCGACGTCCAGCTGCTCGGCTCGCCCGGCACGCACCGCCCGTGGCGGGTCGGCGTCTCGGACCCGCTGCGTCCCGGTTCACTCGCGGCCGTGGTCTCCGCGGCCGGTGTCGACGAACTGTCGGTGGCCACCTCCGGCACCGCCGAGCGCGGCGCGCACATCGTCGACCCCCGCACCGGCCGCTCCGCGGTCACCGACCTGGTCGCCGTGACCGTGGTGGGTCCCCGCCTGACCTGGGTGGACGCCTGGGCGACAGCAGCTTTCGCGATGGGCTCCCGGGAGGGCCTGGCCTGGCTGGAGTCCCTCCCCGACATCGAGGCCTTACTGATCACGGCGGGAGACGAGGTGCGGTGCACGGGGGGCTTGGCTCAACGCCTGGGGTGAGGCTTTCAGGGGCGCGCGGAACCACACACGACCCGCACCCGAAGACGACAACGGAGGCGCACCCCGACCCGGGGTGCGCCTCCACCGTCGTACCGCTCAGTGATTGTTCTGAGCCAGCCGCAGCAAGTGATCGGCCAGAGCCTGGCCCCCGGTGGGATTCCGGCTGATCAACAGCAGCGTGTCGTCACCCGCGATCGTCCCGAGAATGTCCTGCAGCTCGGCCTGGTCGATGGCGGAGGCGAGAAACTGCGCCGCCCCCGGCGGGGTACGGAGAACCACGAGGTTCGCGGACGCCTCCGCGGAGATCAGCAGCTCCGCCGAGAGCCGCCGCATCCGCTCCTCCTTCGCCGACTCCCCCAGCGGCGCGCGCGGGGTGCGGAAACCGCCCTCGCTCGGCACCGCGTAGATGAGGTCGCCGTCGTTGTTGCGGATCTTCACCGCGTTCAGCTCGTCCAGGTCCCGGGAGAGCGTCGCCTGCGTGACGCTCAGCCCGTCGTCGGCGAGGAGCTTCGCCAACTGGCTCTGGGAGCGCACCGGTTGCCGGTTGAGGATGTCCACGATCCGGCGGTGGCGTGCGGTGCGGGTCTGCGGCACGGCAGGCCCGACGTGCTCGTGATCCTGCGCCTGACTCATCGTCGTCGTCTCATTCTTTGGCTCGTCCGTCCCCGTTGGCTACCGCGTCGAGGACACCGGGAAGGGCCTGGAGGAACGCGTCCACCTCGTCGTCGCTCAGGTTCAGCGGGGGCATCAGCCGTACGACATCGGGGGCGGGCGCGTTGACCAGGAGACCGGCGTCCTGAGCCGCCTGCTGCACCTGGGGCGCGAGCGGCTCGGTGAGCACGATACCCAGGAGCAGGCCCGCACCCCGGACATGGTCGATCAACGGGTTACCGAGTGACTCGATTCCGCCCCGCAGTTTCTCGCTCGCGGCCTTCACGTTCTCGAGGAGCCCCTCGGACGCGATCGTGTCGAGGACGGCGAGTCCTGCGGCGCAGACGACCGGGTTGCCGCCGAAGGTCGAACCGTGGTGGCCGGGCTTCAGCAGCTCGGCGGCCCGGCCGAAGGCGACGGTCGCGCCGAGCGGGAGTCCGCCGCCGAGACCCTTCGCGAGGGTGACGACGTCCGGCAGGACACCTTCGTGGTCCTGGTAGGCGAACCAGGGTCCGGTGCGGCCGATGCCGGTCTGCACCTCGTCGAGGACGAGGAGGCTGCCGGTGGCGGCGGTGATCGCGCGGGCCGCCTTGAGGTAGCCGGGCGGGGGTACGACCACGCCGTTCTCGCCCTGGACCGGCTCGATGATCACCAGGGCGGTGTCCTCGGTGACCGCCGCGGCCAGCGCCTGCGCGTCCCCGTAGGGCACGTGCGTGACGTCACCGGGCAGCGGCAGGAACGGCTCCTGCTTGCCGGGCTGGCCGGTGAGCGCGAGGGCACCCATGGTGCGGCCGTGGAAACCGCCGTGGGTCGCCACCATGTGGCCCCGGCCGGTGAGCCGGCCGATCTTGAAGGCGCCCTCGTTGGCCTCGGCGCCCGAGTTGCAGAAGTAGACCCGGCCCTCGCGCCCGAAGAGCTGGAGCAGCCGTTCGGCGAGCGCGACGGGCGGCTCGGCGACGAAGAGGTTGGAGACATGGCCGAGGGAGGCGATCTGCCGGCTCACGGCCTCGACGATCGCCGGGTGGGCGTGGCCGAGCGCGTTGACCGCGATACCGCCGACGAAGTCGAGGTACTCCTTGCCGTCGGCGTCCCACAGCCGGGTGCCCTCGCCGCGGACGAGCGGCAGCCGCGGGGTGCCGTAGTTGTCCATGAGCGCGCCCTGCCACCGCTGGGTGAGCTCCGCGTTGGTCCCGGTCATTCGGCGTCCCCCTGTTCATCGGGGCGTGCGTCCGGCACGACCATCGTGCCGATCCCCTCGTCGGTGAAGATCTCCAGCAGGATCGAGTGCTGGACCCGGCCGTCGATGACGCGAGCCGTGGTGACGCCGTTGCGCACGGCGTGCAGACAGCCCTCCATCTTCGGCACCATGCCGCTGGCCAGCTCGGGCAGCAGCTTCTCCAGTTCGGAGGCGGTCAGGCGGCTGATCACCTCGTCGCTGTCGGGCCAGTCCTCGTAGAGGCCCTCGACGTCCGTGAGGACCATGAGGGTTTCGGCGCCCAGTGCCGCAGCGAGAGCCGCAGCCGCCGTATCAGCATTGACGTTGTAGACATGTCCGTCGTCCTGGCTCCGGGCGATCGAGGAGACGACCGGGATCCGGCCGTCGGCGAGCAGTGCCTCGATCGCGCCCGTGTCGATCGCGGTGATCTCACCCACCCGCCCGATGTCGACCAACTCCCCGTCGATCTCGGGCTGGTGCTTGGTGGCGGTGATGGTGTGCGCGTCCTCGCCGGTCATGCCGACGGCGAGCGGCCCGTGCTGGTTGAGCAGTCCGACCAGCTCACGCTGCACCTGACCGGCCAGGACCATGCGTACGACGTCCATGGCGTCCTCGGTGGTGACGCGCAGGCCCGCCTTGAACTCGCTGATGATGCCGTGCCGGTCGAGGGCGGCGCTGATCTGCGGGCCGCCGCCGTGCACGACGACGGGCTTGAGGCCGGCCTGCCGCAGGAACACCACGTCCTGGGCGAAGGCGGCCTTCAGCTCCTCGTTCACCATGGCGTTTCCGCCGAACTTGATGACGACCGTCTTGCCGTTGTGGCGGGTCAGCCACGGGAGTGCCTCGATGAGGATCCGGGCCTTGGGCAGTGCGGTGTGCTTCCGCGTCACATTGCTCATGACGCGTAGGCGCTGTTCTCGTGGACGTAGTCCGCGGTGAGGTCGTTGGTCCAGATCGTGGCGGCCTGGGAGCCCGCGGCGAGGTCGGCGACGATGTGGACCTCGCGGTAGCGCATGTCGACGAGCTCGCGGTCCTCGCCGACGCCGCCGTTCTTGCAGACCCAGACGCCGTTGATGGCGACGTTGAGCTGGTCGGGCTCGAAGGCGGCGGCGGTCGTGCCGATCGCGGACAGCACGCGTCCCCAGTTGGGGTCCTCGCCGTGGATCGCGCACTTGAGGAGGTTGTTGCGGGCGATGGAGCGGCCCACCTCGACGGCGTCGTCCTCGCTCGCGGCGTTCACGACCTCGATCTTGATGTCCTTGCTGGCGCCCTCGGCGTCCCGGATGAGCTGCTGCCCGAGATCGTCGCAGACCGCGCGTACGGCCTCGGCGAACTCCGCGTACTGCGGGGTGACCTCGCAGGCGCCGGAGGCGAGCAGCAGCACGGTGTCGTTGGTCGACATGCAGCCGTCGGAGTCGACGCGGTCGAAGGTGGTGCGGGTGGCGGCGCGCAGCGCCTTGTCGAGGGTCTCGGAGTCGAGGTCCGCGTCCGTCGTCAGCACGACGAGCATGGTGGCGAGGCCGGGGGCGAGCATGCCCGCGCCCTTGGCCATGCCGCCGACGGTCCAGCCGTCGCCCGTGTGCACCGCGGTCTTGTGCACGGTGTCGGTGGTCTTGATGGCGATGGCGGCCTTCTCGCCGCCGTGCGCGGAGAGCTGGGCGGCGGCTGTCTCGACCCCGGGCAGCAGCTTGTCCATCGGCAGGAGTACGCCGATGAGCCCGGTCGACGCGACGGCGACCTCGCCCGCGTTGACATCGAGGACCGCGGCGACCTTCTCGGCGGTCGCGTGCGTGTCCTGGAAGCCCTTGGGGCCCGTGCAGGCGTTGGCACCGCCGGAATTGAGGATCACGGCGGAGACCTGACCGCCCTTGAGGACCTGCTCGGACCAGAGGACCGGCGCGGCCTTCACGCGGTTGGAGGTGAAGACGCCCGCGGCGGCGAGGCGGGGCCCGTTGTTGACCACGAGGGCCAGGTCCGGGTTGCCGTTCTCCTTGATGCCTGCTGCGATGCCGGAGGCGGTGAAGCCCTTGGCGGCGGTGACGCTCACGGTGCGACTCCGATCGTGGAAAGACCCGTTTCCTCGGGAAGCCCGAGGGCGATGTTCATGCTCTGCACAGCCCCGCCGGCCGTGCCCTTGGTCAGGTTGTCGATGGCGCTGATCGCGATGATGCGGTGCGTCGCTTCGTCGTACGCGACCTGGACCTGAACGGCGTTGGAACCGTAGACGGACGCGGTGGCGGGCCACTGCCCCTCGGGCAGCAGGTGGACGAAGGGTTCGTCGGCGAACGCCTTCTCGTAGGCGGCGCGCAGGGACTCGCCGGTGACCCCTTCACGCGCCTTCGCGCTGCACGTGGCGAGGATGCCCCGGGGCATCGGCGCGAGGGTGGGTGTGAAGGAGACGGTGACCGGCTCCCCCGCCGCCGCACCGAGGTTCTGGATCATCTCGGGGGTGTGCCGGTGGCCGCCACCGACTCCGTACGGGGACATGGAGCCCATGACCTCGCTGCCGAGCAGATGGGGCTTGGCCGCCTTGCCCGCGCCGGAGGTCCCGGACGCGGCGACGATCACGGCCTCGGGTTCGGCGAGTGCGGCCGCGTACGCCGGGAAGAGGGCGAGGGAGACGGCCGTCGGGTAGCAACCGGGCACCGCGATGCGCTTGGACCCCTCCAGCGCGGCGCGGGCGCCCGGCAGTTCGGGAAGGCCGTAGGGCCAGGTGCCGGCGTGCGCGGAGCCGTAGAACTTCTCCCAGTCCGCCGGGTCCTTGAGCCGGAAGTCGGCGCCCATGTCGACGACGAGGACGTCCGGGCCGAGCTGCTCGGCGACGGCGGCGGACTGCCCGTGGGGCAGCGCGAGGAAGACGACGTCGTGGCCGGCGAGGACGTCCGGGGTGGTCTCCTGGAGGACTCGGTCGGCCAGCGGCAGCAGGTGCGGCTGCAGTGCGCCGAGGCGCTGGCCCGCGTTGGAGTTGCCCGTCAGGGCGCCGATCTCGACCTCGGGGTGCGCCAGGAGCAGACGCAGGGCTTCGCCGCCCGCGTACCCACTCGCTCCCGCCACTGCTGCGCGTACCACCATGGAACCCTCCTCCTAGATGGCATGACTATACGTTTCGCTGCACGTTTATGCAATCCATCCATACGTGAGGAGCGGGCGCATAGGATCGCCGGCATGGCACTGAGACCTGTTCAGGTGAACATAAAGGCTCTTGATGACTCGGCGGTCGGCCGGTTCTGGGCGGAGGCGCTCGGCTGGGGTGTTTCCAGCGAAGGACCCGGCGTGACCAATGTGGAACCCGGCGGCGGCTTCGTCTGGCCGGACCCGGTCGCCGTCTGCATCGACGTCGTCACCGTCCCGGAACCCAAGACGACGACGAAGAACCGTGTGCACCTCGATCTCGCCACCACCTCCGCGGCCCATCAGGCGGAGTTGGTCGCGCGCCTGAGAGCTCTCGGTGCGACGCCCGCCCACGTGGGCCAGGGCGAAGTGCCGTGGACGGTCCTCGCCGACCCGGAGGGCGACGAGTTCTGCGTACTGGAGCCCCGGGAGATCTACCGGGACACCGGGCCGATCGCCGCGGTGGTGGTCGACTGCGTGGATCCGCGGGCCATGGCCCGGTTCTGGGGTGAGGCGACGGACTGGACCCTGCATGACGTGACCGACGATCATGCGGTGCTGCGCTCCGCCAAGGGGGTCGGCCCGTATCTCGAGTTCCTCCGCACGCCCGGCGTGAAGACCGTGCCGGACCGCGTCCATCTTGACCTGCTGCCCTACCCCGGTGACGACAAAGCAGTGGAGGTGGCCCGGCTGCTGGCCCTCGGCGCCACCGACCTCGACCTCGGCCAGGGCGATGTCCCGTGGACGTGCCTGACCGACCCGGAGGGCCACGAGTTCTGCGTCCTCGGCCGGTCCTGACAGGGAGCCTCGACGACTCGGCAGGATCGGGGGCAGGGCCGCCGGCCGGGAGGAACGATCGGCCGGCACCCGAGGGGTCGCCACCCAGGCGGCCGGATCCACCGCGGAGCGGGGTGCGGACGGACGACGCCTTCGGGTCGGTGGCGGGACAGTGAGCGGATGGTGGCGCCGGGCCGCGGACGCGCGAGAGGCGGGGTCAGGAGCGGGAGGTGCGGGGCTGAGCGGCGCGCTCCGTGTTCCGCTCAGCGTGCTGCTCCGCGCGCTTCTCCTTGATGCGGACCTCTTCCTTGCGGACCTCGGCCTGAGTGGTGCGCTCCCGGCGCAGCCATCCCGGGTCCTCCTGCTTCAGGGCGTCGATCTGCTCCGTGGTGAGCGCCTCGGTGACCCCGCCGCGGGCGAGCCCGGCGATGGAGATGCCCAGCCGCGCGGCGACCACGGGCCGGGGGTGCGGGCCGTTGCGTCGCAGCTCCTGGAGCCACGCGGGCGGATCGGCCTGCAGGGCGTTCAGCTCGGCGCGCGAGACGACGCCCTCCTGGAACTCGGCGGGGGTGGCCTCGAGGTACACACCCAGCTTCTTCGCCGCGGTGGCGGGCTTCATGGTCTGGGTGGTCTGGTGCGACGTCATGCGTCAAGGGTATCGAGCGTGTGCGCGACCTCCGACCACGACCGATAGCCTGGCGAGGTGACAGGCTCGAAAGTACCCCCTTCGTTCCGGCTCGCCTATGTCCCGGGAGTGACGCCCACGAAGTGGGTGCGGATCTGGAACGAGCGGCTGCCCGACATCCCCCTCACGCTCGTCGCGGTCTCCACCGACGAGGCGTTCGACGTGCTGCGGGGCCGCGGCGCCGACGCCGGATTCGTCCGGCTGCCAGTCGACCGGGAGGACCTCAGCGCGATCCCCCTCTACACCGAGACGACGGTGGTCGTGGTCCCCAAGGACCACATCGTGGCGGCGGTCGACGAGGTGACCTCCGAGGATCTCGCCGACGAGATCGTGCTGCACCCCCTCGACGACACGCTCGACTGGGAGCGTCCGCCGGGGCAGCCCGCGTTCGAGCGTCCCGCCACCACGGCGGACGCCGTCGAACTCGTGGCGGCGGGCATCGGGCTCCTCGTCGTCCCCCAGTCACTCGCCCGCCTGCACCACCGCAAAGACCTCACCTACCGGCCGGTCACCGACGCCCCGGAGTCACGCGTCGCGCTGTCCTGGCCACAGGACGCGACCACCGACCTGGTCGAGGACTTCATCGGGATCGTCCGCGGCCGGACCGTCAACAGCTCACGGGGACGCGCCCAGGCCCCGGCGGCGCCCGCGGCCCCGACGAAGGCCAAGCGTCCCGAGACGGGCGGCGGCGCACGGCGCAAGCCCGCCGCGGGCAAGTCGTCCGGCAAGTCGACGACCGGCCGCAACCCCCGCGGCGGCGGTTCCGGAGGCGCCAAGGGCGGCGCCAAGCGGGGCAAGCCTCGCCGCCGTTCCTGACCTGGGCCGAAACGCGGTCGGCCCCTCTCCAGGATTGCCCGGCGGATGAAGCCCAGGATCGCCTGACAGATGAAGCTTGACCTGGAGCACACTCCAGGTTCTACGGTTTCTCCATGACCAGCGAACAGCCCCTCCCGCAGGAGCCGACGCTCACGATCGCCCAGGTCGTCGAGCGCACCGGACTCTCGCACGACACGCTGCGGTACTACGAGAAGGCCGGCCTGATCCAACGGGTCGGCCGGACCACCGGGAACCAGCGGCGCTACGAGGCGGCCGACCTGGCCTGGCTGGAGTTCCTCATCCGGCTGCGCGAGACGGGCATGTCGATCGCGGACATGCAGCGGTTCGCCGAGTTGCGGGCGCGCGGCGACGCCACGGTTCCCGACCGACTCGCGATGCTCCGGGAGCACCGCGCCGACCTCGCGGACCGTATCCGGGCGCTGCGCCGCAACGCGGCCTCCCTCGACGACAAGATCGACCACTACGAACGGCTGCTCGACCAGCCGGGATCGGACGACCTCTCATGACGCTCACGAACACCGCCACCACACGCGAGGAGCGCTTCGAGCACGGCCTGGAGGTCCTCAAGCGCGTCGACGGCGAGGCGGGACAGCGCGTCGTCGACGCGCTCGGCGACATCAATCCCGAACTCGGCCACCAGATCGTCTCCTGGGCTTTCGGCGACATCTACGACCGGCCCGGACTGGCCCCGCGCGACCGCCAGTTGGTGACGCTCGGCATGCTCACCGCGCTCGGCGGCTGTGAGATCCAGTTGGAGGTGCACGTCAACGCGGCCCTCAACGTGGGTCTTTCCCCGGACGAGATCGTGGAGTCGCTGCTGCACTCGGCCGTCTACTGCGGCATACCGAAGGCGATGAACGCGAGCCTGGTCGCGAAGAGGGTCTTCGCCGAGCGTGGGCTGCTGCCCGCCGGACAGCAGCCCACGCCTCCGGCTACCGCTGCCTGATCCGCAGGAAGGTCACGGAGTTCGCCGGGAAGGTGTAGGTGAACTTGTCCGCGACGCCGTCGAAGGTGGACTTCACGGGGGCGACCGCGGTCACCGTCTGCGAGTTCACCGCCTCCGGCGCGGCCTGGAGGGTGGTGACGGCGGCCTTGCGGCCCGCCTTCGCCCCGCCCAGATCGATCGCGGTACGGGCGTCCGCCGCCTGCGCGTTGACGACCTTGACGATCAGATCGCCGGTCCGCGCGTCCCGCGTGACGACCTGACGGAACGGCTCCGCGGGCTTGTCGTCCTTGAAGCTCCCCCACTCCTGGCCGTCCAGGTAGAGGGTCACCTGCCGGCCACGGACCTTGATGTCGACGTCGTACGCCTTGCCCGTCTCGATCGTGCCGGGCTTGGAGATCAGGGTCGACTTGCCGCCGTCCACGGCCTGTTCGACCGCGCTGGTGGTGTTGTTCCAGCCGCCGAGGTTCCACCAGTAGTAGGTGCCGGTGTCCTTGACGCCGAAGGCGACGAGGAAGCCCTCCTTGCCGGATTTCTTGGTGGCCTTCACGTGCAGGTCGTAGTCGTGCCAGGCCGGGTCGCCCGCCGACACCATGGTGTTCTCGGCGCCCACGTCGGTCTGCACGTACTGGCCGTCCTGCAGGCTCCAGCTCCCGCCGCCCGTGTGGGTCCACCGGGAGGCGTCACCGCTGAAGTCGTCGCTGAGCAGCGTGGTGCCGTCGGCGCCGGTCACCTTCACATCGTCGTACGCCGCCGTGGTCGCCCAGGTCGACAGGCCGACGGCGCCGGAGATTGGCGCGCTCAGCGAGGGCGTGGTGGTGGCCGTCGACGGCACCACCCGGTCCCCGACGTTGTTCATGAACAGCTTCTGCACCTCGTAGTCGGCCGAGCCCCACGAGGCGTGGTTGTTGAACCAGATCATGTCGGGCCGCCACTGCACGTAGTCCTCGTTGGCGAGCAGCGGGGCGTACGAGGCGAGCTTGACGACGTCCGCGTTGCGCTCCAGACCGGTCATGTACGCGGCCTCGGCGAGGGCGTTCTTGAAGGTGTTGCCACCGGAGGCGTACTCGCCGAGGAAGACCTTGGGGCCGTTCCTGTCGTAGGAGTCGTAGCGGTCGTTGTTCTGCAGGAACCACTGGGTGCTGTTGTAGTAGTGCTCGTCGACCATGTCGACGTTCGCTTCCCTGTTGAGCTTCCAGGCGGTGTCGAAAGTGGTGCCGGAGTCGTCGGGTCCGGCGTTCGAGATCACCTTGATGTTCGGGTACTTGGCCTGGACGGCGGCCCGGAACTGCTTGAAGCGGGCGAAGAACTCGTCGGGGAGGTTCTCCTCGTTGCCGACTTCGAGGTGGGTGAGGTGGAAGGGCTTCGGGTGGCCCATCGCCGCCCGCTTCCTGCCCCATTCGCTGGTCACCGGCCCGTTGGCGAACTCGATGAGATCGAGGGTGTCCTGGATGTGGCGCTTGAGGAGCGCGTCGTCGTCGGTGGCCTTGTTCTGGCCGCAGCCGGTGACGAGCGCGGGCACCACGGGCAGCGGCATCGCACCGATGTCCTCGGCGAACTGGAAGTACTCGTAGTAGCCGAGCCCGTAACTCTGGTTGTAGCCCCAGAAGTTGGAGTTGGTGGCGCGCTGCTCGACCGGGCCGATGGTGTCCTTCCACTGGTACGAGCGCTGGCGCTGGTAGCCCGAGGCCTCGTCGTAGCCCTGCATGCTGCCGGTGTTGACCAGGCAGCCGCCGGGGAAGCGCACGAAGCCGGGGTGCAGGGCGGCGATCTTCTCGGCGAGGTCCTTGCGCAGGCCGTGGCCCTTGTACGTGTCCCGGGGGATCAGCGAGATCATGTCGAGCGCGACGGGAGCTTCGGCGGCGACGGTGAGGCTCCCGGTGGTGCTGTCGCGGGTGGCGGTGAACCTGGCGCGGTACTTGGCCCAGCCGCCGCGCGCGGTGACCTGCCGGGCCTCGGCGAGCGCGCCGTCGGCGTCGTGCAGGGTCACGGTGAGCGGCGTCCTCGCGTCCGCGCGGGCCCAGACCGAGAAGTCGTACGTCTTGCCGCTCTCGACCCTGATCCCGGTGTTGTAACCGGAGTTGGTGACGGACGAGCCTGCGCCCAGGGCGAGGTAGGTGCGGTTGCGGGCGTTCAGGCGCCCGTCGTCGTCCACGGCCGTCGCGGTGCCCGTGGTGGCCCAGGAGGTGAGCGGCGTATAGGACCTGTTGTCGGCAGTGCTGTACTCGAACGACCGGTTCTGTACGAGCTCCGCGTACAGTCCGCCGTCCGCGGCGCGGTTGATGTCCTCGAAGAAGACGCCGTACATGGAGTCGTCGATCTTTGCGCCCGAGCCCTTCGGGTCGACGGTGATCGCGTAGTCGGTGACGTCGGCGGCGGCGTGGGCGGGCCCGGGAACGACGGATGAGGCCACCAGGAGTGCGGTGGCCGTGAGTCCGAGTCTCCAACGGGTGCGGGTGCGTGACATGGATGCTCCGCGGCTCTGTGGTGTTGAGTTGTTCGAGGTCTTGATTTGTTCGAAATTTCGGACAACGATCAATACTTCGAACGGCAAGATAGGGAGGGGGCCAGAGCGCGTCAATGGGTCGCGCAGCATCGCATGGGACGGAGAGCGGAACGGTATGGGCGAGTTCTGGCCAGTGACGGACGTGCTCGCCCACCTGGGCGGGAGCTGGCGGGTGGAGCGCTCGGTGCGGGATCTCGTGAGCGGTGCGGAGGGGCGGTTCACGGGGACGACGGTTTTCGGCCCGCTGGAGGGACCGGGAGCCCCGCACGGACTTCTGCACCAGGAATCCGGCACGTTCGTGTGGCAGGGCACGCCCCGGCCCGCCGAACGCACGCTGCGGTTCCTGCCGGGGCCGAGCCCGGCGGCAGCCCTCGTCCAGTTCTCCGACGGCCGCCCCTTCCACGACCTGGACCTGAGCACCGGCCGGTACGTCGCCGACCACCCGTGCGCGGCTGACCTCTACCGGGGCGAGTTCACGGTGCGGGACGAGAACCACTGGCGCACGGTGTGGCGGGTGGGCGGCCCCGCCAAGGACCTGGTCCTCACCACCGACTACACACGGCTGCCCTAGGCGTGCTGCGGCACGCCTTCCAGGCGCAGGTTCCAGCGGCCGTTGACGCCGGTGAGGGTGATCGTCGACAGGGGGCGGACGTCGATGTTCCAGTACGTCGAGGGCTGGGCCTTGAGCGCGTAGACGAGCGCGGCCCGCACCACCGAGGGTTCGGCCACCGCGACGATCCGGCTGCCGTCGTCCGCCGGGCGGGTGTCGAGCCAGCCGCCGACGCGGGAGATGAAGGACGTCAGGGACTCGCCGCCGTGCGGGGCGGAGCGCGGATCGGCGAGCCAGGCGTCGACCGCCGACGGCTCGCGGGCCATCGCCTCCCCCAGCGTGAAGCCGCGCCAGCGGCCCATGTCGCAGTCGCGCAGCGCGGGCTGCGCCAGCGGCGCGTACCCGAGGGCGTCGCCGGTGGCGCGGCTGCGCGGGGTCGGCGAGCAGTAGCGCAGCTCGGCCGCCGCCAGTGGCATCAGTTCCTGGGCGGCGCGCTGCACTTCGTCCCAGCCGGCCTGGTCCAGCGGCCGGTCGTCCTCGAAGCGTTCGGCCAGCAGCGAGGTGCTGCGAGCGGCGGCGACGAAAGTGACCCGAAGATGCATGCGGCGATCGTGGAGCGCGGGACTCCGCAGGTCAAGAGGCGTTACGCAAGGTATACGCAGGCTTGGCGGAATGTGCTTGCCGAAGCGGACCCATCGGAGGGACGGGGCCGGGCCCCGGGGGATCCCCCCAGGGGCCACTGGCGGTCAGCCGGCCGAGGTGCCGAGGCCGGGGTCGGGGATCAGGAGCCGTGGATGCCGCCGGTGACCCGGCGCGGGAGGTGGCCCGTCGCGGTCCGGTCGAGGCCTGAGGCCTCCAGGACCAGGAGCGGGGAGGCGTCCTGCTCGAGGTCGGAGACGACGGTGGGCAGGTAGCCGTCGTCCTCTCGGATGACACCGGCGGCGGGGACGAACACGGCCTCGCTGAGCAGGCGGGCGTCGCCGGCCCGGTGGACGCGGCAGGCGCCGCTGGTGCGGCCGTACTTGACGATGCCGTAACCGCCGTAGCCCTCCTGGTCGGGGAAGGAGACCGCGTACCGGTAGCGATGCTCGGCGCCGACGCGGATGCGCCGGACACACTCCTGGGTGCCGGCGCGTCCGCGTCGGCGCCAGTCACCGCAGAACCCCGTCGCACGCCGCCCTCAGCCGTCGTACCCCCTCCGTGATCTCCCCCGTCCCCCCGACCGCCGCGAAACTCAACCGGAGGTGCCCCGCAGGGGGCTCCGCGCTGAAGTAGGGGCGGCCGGGCGCGACGGCCACGCCCTCGCGGAGGGCCGCAAAGACCAGGGCGGACTCGTCGGTGCCGTCGGGCAGGCGGAGCCAGAGGTGGTAGCCGCCGGAGGGGATGTGGGGCAGGGCGAGTTCGGGGAGCGTGAGCCGGAGCGCGGTCGTCATCGTGTCGCGGCGGTTCCTCAACTCGGCGGACACGGCCCGCAGATGACGGGGCCAGGCGGGCGAGCCGACCAGTTCGAGCGCGGCCTCCTGAAGGGGACGCGGCACGAAGAAGGTGTCCACGACCTGGATGGCACGCAGTCGATCGAGGACCGGACCCCGCGCGGCCAACGCACTGACCCGGAAGCTCGGAGAGGTCGCCTTGGTCAGGGAGGAGACGTGCACGACGACCCCGTCGGGGTCCTCCGCGGCCAGCGGACGCGGCAGCGGCCCCGCGTCCTCGTGCACCAGTCGTCGTACGAAGTCGTCCTCGATGACGAACGCGCCCGCCTCGCGCGCGATCCGCACCACCTCGGCGCGCCGCTCGGGGGCGAGCACGGCGCCGGTCGGGTTCTGGAACAGCGGCTGGCAGACGAACACCCGGGCGCCGGTCGCCCTGAAGGCGTCGGCGAGCAGGTCCGGTTTCACCCCGTCCGCGTCGACCGGTACGGGTACCGGCCGCAGGCCCGCCGCGCGGGCGATCGCCAGCATGCCCGGGTAGGTGGGCGACTCGACCAGGACCGGTGCCCCCGGCGGGGCGAGTGCCCTGAGCGCGGTGGTCAGCGCGGACTGGCCGCCGGCCGTGACGAGCACCTCCGCGGCGGTGATCGCACCGCCGATCCCTCGCGCGAACCACTCACGCAGCTCCGTCAGCCCCTCCATCGGCGGCCGCGACCAGGCGCCGGGACGCCGGCCCGCCCGCGACAGGGCCGCCCCCATGGCCCGCTCGGGCTGGAGCGAGGGGTGCAGATAGCCGCCGTTGAACTCGACGACGCCGGGCGGCGGGGCGGCGAGCGAGGCGAGGACCCCGGAGGCATCCACCGTGCGCGGGACGAGTTCCGTCGCGGCGTCCGCGCTCAGCGTGACCTCCTGCCAGGAGGTGTCCCCGGCGGGCGCGGCGGCCGTACGCGGGTGCGCGCGGAACGCTCCGGCGCCCGGCCGGGTCACCACCAGCCCCTCGGCGGCGAGCTGAGCCAGTGCCCGCGACACCGTCACCGGGCTGACCCGGAACCGCTCGACGAGTGCCCGGCTCGATGGCAGCTTTCCACCGGGTGAGTAGCGGTTCAGCTCCCGTCGCAGCTGATTCGCCAGATCTCCGACACTGCTACGCTCTTGCATGAGAGCACAGAGTAGCGCTATCGACCAGATCGGGATAGCGGTCAGCACGCCCAGGACACCCGTTCAGGGGCCCCCGGCGGACCGCCGTTCCGGCACCCTCCAGGCCGCGCTCGGCGTCACGGCCTTCTCCCTCACCTTCCCCGCCACCGCCTGGGGTCTGGAGGGCTTCGGCCCCTGGTCGCTGGTGGCCGTGCGCAGCGTTCTCGCCGCCGTCATCGCGGGCAGCTGCCTGCTGGCGCTGCGCGTGCCCGTACCGGCCCGCCGGCACTGGGCGGGGCTCGCCGTGGTGGCCGCCGGTGTCGTGCTCGGTTTCCCCCTGCTGACGACGCTCGCGCTGCAGACGTCCACCACCGCCCACGCGGCCGTGGTCGTCGGGCTGCTGCCGCTGACGACCGCGCTGCTGTCGGCGCTGCGGACCGGCGCGCGGCCCTCACGGATGTTCTGGGGTGCCGCCCTCGCGGGCGCGGCCGCGGTGATCGCGTTCACCGTGCAGCAGAGCGGTGGGGCGCTGAGCAGCGCGGACGCCTATCTCTTCGGGGCGCTGCTGATCTGCGCCGCCGGCTATACGGAGGGCGGCCGGCTCGCCCGGATCATGCCGGGGTGGCAGGTCATCGGCTGGGCGCTGGTCCTGTGTGTGCCGCTGTCGGTGCCCGGCGCGCTGGTGGCGCTCTCGTACGAGCCGGTCCATCTGTCGGCGCACAGTGTGGCGGGGCTGCTGTGGGTGGCCGCCGGATCGCAGTTCCTGGGTCTGGTCGTCTGGTACCGCGGGATGGCGGCGATCGGAATTCCCAAGGCCAGCCAGTTGCAGCTGGCGCAGCCGCTGCTCACACTGGTGTGGTCGGTACTGCTCCTCGGCGAGCAGCTCACACCGGCCGCGCCGTTGACAGCCGCGGCCGTGCTGATCTGCATCGCGCTCACCCAGCGAGCGCGGGGCTGAGCCCCAGGACCGTTACTCCCGCAGATGACGAGGAGACCCTTCAGATGCATGCAGACGTGGGCGACAAGCTCGTGCAGCACGGCAGGGTTGTCGGACAGCACGACAAGGTCGCGGAGATCACCGAAGTAATAGGAACGGAGGGCACGCCCCCGTACCGCGTGCGCTTCACGGACGGGCACGAGGCGGTCTGCTCACCGGGCCCCGACTCGGAAATCCGTCACAAGGACCCGCTGTAGACATTCGGGCACGAGGACCCGTTGCAGACCTGCGGGCACGAGGACCCGCTGCAGACATGCGGGCAGAGATTCAGCGCGCGGGTCGCGCCGGCTGCTGGTAGTGGTCGGTCACGACCCGCGCCATCGCTCCGACGCGGTCGCCGTCGACCTCCTTGGCGGAGAAGAAGACGTGTCCACGCACTTGGGTGTGTGCGCGCGCGAAGGTGAGGTGCCGGGAGAGTTCGGCCGGGTCCTGCCAGGCGGCGGGCTGCGCGGGGTCACCGGCCTTGTAGAGCGCTTCCCCGATGTACAGCTGCACGCCCGTGCCCTGGGTGACCGCCGCCCACCAGGGCACGAGCCTCGCGTAGTCGGCGGCGGCGAAGCCGAGGTTCCAGTAGACCTGCGGGACGACGTAGTCGATCCATCGCTCGCGGACCCATTTCCTGGTGTCGGCGTACAGATCGTCGTACGTCTGCACGGCGGCCCGGGTGTCCGAGCCCCGCGGGTCGGTCGCACTGTTGCGCCACACCCCGAACGGACTGATCCCGAAGCGGGTACCGGGCCGGATCAGCGGGATGCGGCCGGCCGTCTCCCGCACCAGTCTGTCGATGTTGTCGCGCCGCCAGGCGGCCCGGTCCGCGAAGCCCGTGCCGTGCGCCCGGTACGCGGCGTCGTCGTCGAAGACCTGGCCCTCGGCCGGGTAGGGGTAGAAGTAGTCGTCCCAGTGCACGGCGTCGATCGCGTACGACCGCACCGCGTCGAGCATCGCGTCCTGGACGAAGGCGCGGACCTCGGGCAGCCCGGGGTTGTAGTAGAGCCTGCCGCCATAGGGGACGACCCAGTCGGGGTGCTTGCGGGCCGGGTGGGTCGCCACGAGTCTGCCGGGGTCGGAGTGGTTGGCGACGCGGTACGGGTTGAACCAGGCGTGCAGTTCGAGGCCGCGCGCGTGGGCCTCCCGCACCGCCGTGCCGAGCGGGTCCCAGCCGGGGTGCCTGCCCTGGACGCCGGTGAGGTACTGCGACCACGGCTCGTACGACGAGGGCCAGAACGCGTCGGCCGTGGGGCGGACCTGGAAGAACACGGCGTTCAGGCGGCGGTCGACCGCCCTGTCGAGGTGGGCGAGGAGTTCGGCGCGCTGCCGGGCGACGGACAGACCGGCCCGCGAGGGCCAGTCGCGGTTGATGACGGTCGACAGCCACATGCCCCGCAGCTCGGAGGCCGTCCGTGACCGACCGGGCCCCCGGGTTCCCCCGGAACGGGGTACGGCAGCCGAGTCCCCCGCCGAACCGAGACCCGGGTCCGCCGTCGTGACGGGACCTGGCTCCCCCTCCGTGACGAGGCCCGGCTCCCCCGTCGTGACGAGACCGGTCAGCGTCGCCATCGCCGCCACGGTGAACGCCCGCCGTGACCCCCGCCCCGTCCCCGCCGTCCGTCCCATCGCACCCCACTCCTTCACGCTCCGGATCCGTCCGACCACGGATCGTATCCTCGGCCAGCATGCCCCACCCGGGTGATCGATCATCGATACTTCGGAGTAACGTGCACGTGACGTGCACGATCGGAGCAGGCACCGAACAACGGGGGCCCTGCGACAGCCGTAGATCAGCGAAGGGGACGATGTGACGGACACTGCGGGAGACATCACACGCGTCGGAGTGGTGGGCTGCGGCCAGATGGGAGCGGGCATCGCCGAGGTCTGCGCTCGCGCGGGTCTCGACGTCAAGGTCGCCGAGACCACCGGTGAGGCCCTTGAGATCGGCCGTACCCGGCTGTTCAACTCCCTCGCCAAGGCCGCCGAGCGCGGAAAGATCTCCGCGGACGAGCTCACCGCCACCCAGGAGCGGCTCAGCTTCACCACCGACCTCGGCGAGTTCGCCGACCGCGATCTGGTGATCGAGGCGGTCGTCGAGAACGAGCAGGTGAAGACCGAGATCTTCCAGGTGCTCGACCAGGTGGTGACCCGGCAGGACGCGATCCTCGCCTCCAACACCTCCTCCATCCCGCTGGTGCGCCTCGCGGTCGCCACCTCGCGCCCCGACCAGGTCGTCGGCATCCACTTCTTCAACCCGGCTCCGGTGCAGCAGCTCGTCGAGCTGATCCCGGCGCTCACCACCTCCGAGGGCACCCTCAGCCGGGCTCAGCTGTTCGCCGAGAAGGCCCTCGGCAAGCATGCGATCCGCGCCCAGGACCGCTCCGGGTTCGTCGTCAACGCGCTGCTGATCCCGTATCTGCTCTCCGCGATCCGGATGTTCGAGTCGGGCATCGCCAGCCGCGAGGACATCGACAACGGCATGGAGCTGGGCTGCGCCCACCCGATGGGCCCGCTCAAGCTCTCCGACCTGATCGGCCTGGACACGGTGGCCTCGGTCGCCTATTCGATGTACGAGGAGTACAAGGAGCCGCTGTACGCCGCTCCCCCGCTGCTCCAGCGCATGGTGGACGCGGGCCGGCTCGGCCGGAAGTCCGGCTCGGGCTTCTACACCTACGCCTGATCACGTACGGTCGCGCCCTTTCGCACCGTCACCTGATTACGTACGGTGAAACTCAGGCACGCGCGGGCCCGGCACCCCTTTCGGTGCCGGGCCCGCGCCATTCACACGCCGTGTGCGCGCCGGGCTCGCATATGCCCCTCGCACACGCTCCCCACGCGTCCACCAGGCGAGTTGACTTTCCGTGCGCATCCAAGGGATGTGACGACTACGGAAAGGAGCGGACCCGTGACCGCCGACCCGGAGCATCCCGTGGTCCAAGGAGAACTCGCGGAGTTACGCCGTCGCCTCGACGTGGCATACGCACGCGTCGAGGGAGGGCACGCCCTGCTCAGTCACCGCGCCGAACAGACCGCCAAGGAGCTCGACGACCTGAGCGCACGGGTCGTCGCCCTGGAACACACCCGCTGGCCACTGCCCGCGATCGCGGCCCTCACGGCCGTGGGCGCACTCGCCGTGGCGGTCTGGCAGGCTCTCGGGCGCTAACGCTCAGGACGCCGTGGGGGGATGGATCGGGGCAACGCGTCCTGCCCGAGCCTGAGGTGATGCAGGAGGAGTAGCGCGGCAGCCATATTGGCGGCCGGGACCTCGCCGCGGGCGACCATGTCGGGAACGAGCTTGAGGGGAACCCATTCCCGACGGTCGGACTCGAAGTCGTCCACGGGGTGTCCGATGTACGCGCCTTCGTCGGCCCAGAAGATGTGGTGCCGGGCGTCGGTGAGCCCGTTGGAGGGCTCGACGCTCATCAGATGGCGCAAGGGTCCCGGTCGCCAGCCGGTCTCCTCCTCGAGTTCGCGGGCCGCCGCCACGGCGATGTCCTCGCCGTCCTCGACGACACCCGCCGCGAGTTCCCAGCCCCAGCTGTCGGTGATGAAGCGGTGCCGCCACAGGAGCAGCACCTCATTGGCCTCGTTCACCACCGTGGCCACGGCCACGGGACGCAGCCGTATCAAGAAGTGATCGAGGTGCCGACCGTCCGGCAGCTCGACATCTGCGAGATTGACGCTGAACCAGCGGTTTGCGTACACAGTTTGTTCGTTCTGTTTCGTCCACTGCACGGTTCTGCCACCTTCCGCCGAGTAGATGGCAATATCGCAGCAGGAGCGTCCTGACAGCAGGCGCACAGCAGCGCACAGTGCACGGTGCGGCGGCGGGACTCGGTGGTCTACAGCGGTACGCGCAGTGCTCCGTCGATGAGTTCGGCGGCCTCGGCCGTGCCCGCACAGCCGCTGCGCACCAGGTGTTCGCGTACCGCGCGCAGTCTGTCGCGCAGCCGCTGGGACTCCATTCCCCGGGCCTGCTCGGCCATTTGGACGGCGGTGGCCACCGCCTTGTCGGCATTCCCCTGCCGCAGCTCGATCTGACTGAGCATCGCCAGACGGTGCACGCGCCCCCGGTCGTGCGCCGGAGTGTCCACGGCCGCCTCGGCGTGCGCCGCGGCGGCCACCAGGTCGCCGAGGCTCAGCAGTGCCTCCGCCACCTGTACGTTGACCAGACCGGGCTGGACATAGCCGGTCTCGTCCGGTTCGTAACCGCGCCGGATGCGCTCGGCGGCCTGTTCGGCACGCCGGATGCAGGACAGCGCGCTGCTGCCGTCGCCGAGGTGTGCGTACGCCTTCGCCTGCATGGCGTAGAGGTCCGAGGCGAGCGCCGGGGTGATGTGCCGCCCGGCGGCGCGCAGCGCGGCTTCCGCGAAGGCGACGGCCTGCCGGTGCTCGCGCATGAACAGCGACTGGTTGACGAGGAGGGCTATGACATAGGCGCCGAGTCCCCGGTCCCCGCTGGCCTTCGCCAGCCGCAGCGCCTGGTGGAAGTAGCGCTGGGCGAGCCCGTGCGCGTCGGAGTCGTAGGCGCAGATCCCCGCGATGGCGACGAGGCCGCCCGTCGCACGGTGGAGTTGGCGGCCGGTGGCGTCGGGATAACTGCCGCGCAACAGGGGCGCGGTCTCCGCGTTGAGGAAACCGACGATCCGGCTGCGGGTCGCCACCCCGCCCGCCTTGCGGTACATCTGCTCGTAGTGGGCGCGGGCAGCGCGCAGCATCTCGATGTCGGCCATGCTCACGTGGTGGCGGCCGCCGCGCGAGACGTCCACGTCCTCGGGCGGGTTCTCCCACTCCCACACCGGCATCACGGCGGGCGTTCCGGTGACGGCCGGGGCGCCGAGGAGGTGCGGGCGCTGCTGTTCGTCGGAGCGCCACAGGGCGGTGGCGCGCTCCACGAAACCGGAGAGCGAGGAGCCGTGCGGGGCGGACGGCTCGCCGGGCACGCCGAGGCCGATGTCGTCCAGGGTGACGGGCCGGTGCAGGCGCACCGCGAGCACCTCGCAGATCAGGTCGGGTACCTGGCCGCGCGGGCGTTGCCCCTTCAACCACCGTGCCACGGCTGTGTGTTCGTATCTGAGCGCGAGGCCGCGTGCCCTCCCCGCCTGGTTGACATGCGCGGCGAGTCCGGCGTGCGAGATGCCGGCCTCGTCGAGTATCGCGTCGAGCAGAGTGTTGGGCTGCATTCGGGCCCCCGGGTGGCTCGGTGGCGACAGTGCGGTCAGAGTAATCCGTCCCCTGTGCTTGTGGGTCCCCGTTCACACGGGGTGTGAACCGAATGCCCGTATCCGTACCGTGTGCACGCTGTCGCGCAGAGTTCCCTGCCGGTTGACTGAAATGCCTCGCAAGAGGCCGGCCGGGCCGCCGGCTCCCCCTCGTACAGTGCGGCGGCTCGGCCCCGCCGGTTGCGCGGCGTCACTGCGGGGTCCGGCGTTCACCTGATGTGGCGGGCAACGGCGGTGCGGCCCTGCTGTGTCGGCACTCGGCTGCGGTCGTTGCAGAGGATCAGTACGGCCACGTCGTCCGACGGTCTGCCACCGGTGTGGCGCAACAGGCGGGTGAAGACCGCCCTGAGAACGGTCCGCGGGGAGACGGGCTGGGTACGGACGGCCTCGGCGAGCGTGGCGGGCAAGGGGAAGAAGCGGCCGTGGGCGTCGCGGGCGTCCTCCACTCCATCGGTGTGCAGGAACAGGGCCTCGCCGGGGAGGAGTCGGCCGCACCGGCTGGCCGCCAGTTCGGCGGGGAGCGGGAACGGGCCGAGCGGGGGCAGCGGTTCGGCTCCCGTGAGTGGTTCCACGCGACCGGCGGCGAGCCGGTACGGCGACGGGTGACCGCAGTTGAGGGCGTAGACCTCGCCGTCACCGCGGATCTCCAGAAGAAGTACGGTGACGAACTCCTCGGCGACCGGGCTGTCGGGTTCCGGGCCCGCCGAGGGGTGTTCGGCACGCGCCCGCTCGCGCAGATGCCGGGCCAGGGCCCGTTCCAGCCGCCGGAGCACACAGGCGAGTTCGGGTTCGTCGTACACGGCCTCGCGGAAGCTGCCGAGGACGGCGGCGACGGTTGCGATGGCGCCGAGGCCGTGTCCGCGCACGTCGCCCATGACGACCCGTACACCGTGCTCGGTGGCGATCACCTCGTACAGGTCACCGCCGATGTTCGCGCCGTGGTCGGCGGAGAGCTGGGCCGCGGCGATGTTGAGGCCGTCGATGCGCGGAGGCAGCGGTCGCAGCAGCACGCTCTGGGCGGCGCCCGCGACCTTGCGGATCTGCCTCAGCTCTCGCAGCAGCGCCCGTCTGACGTGGAGGATCAGCCCGGTGCCGACGGCGAAGAAGACGGCGCTGGTGACGATCCGCGCCTCGAGGCCGTCCCGCTGGGCGAGCGGGCAGGTCATTCTGTACGTGATGGCGATCGCACCCCAGGCGGTCGGCAACCCCAGGCTCAGTAACCGCCGCAGGCTCCGCCGCTCGGCCCGGCGCACCGTCTGGTCGAGGCCGTCCGGCGGACCGCCACCGTGGACCGTCCGGGCCAGTCGCACGCGCGGTCCGCCCCGGCTCACCGCCCGGACGAGCCCGGCCCGCAGACCGCTCCCCCGGGGTCGCGCCCGGAGGCCCACTCGGGCCGGCCCCCGCGAATTCGTCCGGGACGTCGCCCTGCGGGGAGCCCCAGCCTTGATACGGATCATGCCGATTGGCCCCCCAATAGGCCCTGACAGCGCAGACGACCTTCAAGAGGCCGGTCCGATTCTGTCGACCGCATGCCCCGATCGGGCCAGATCGCCCCGACTTGCCACCCGAATGAGTGACACAGCTTCGGACAACCGCATTTATGCAGGTGGGCCAGGGGAAGCGCGCCCCAAAGGGGCGCGGGGAACTGCGCGCCCAGCCACGACATACGCGCGACCGAAGGACGACCCGCAGTTCCCCGGCACTGCCGACGGAGCTAGCTCCGCAACACCGCTCCCGTGCGCTCAGCGGCGAGCGCCACGGCCACGTCACGCGCGGCGGAGGCCTCGTCGACGGTCAGCGTCCGGTCGTCGGCGCGGAAGCGCAGCGCGTAGGCCAGGGACTTCTTGCCCTCGCCGAGCTGCTCACTGTTCTCGTAGACGTCGAACAGCCGGATGGACTCAAGGAGTTCACCCGCGCCCTCACGCAGTGCCGCCTCGACGTGCACGTGCGGGACGGTCTTGTCGACGACCAGAGCCACGTCCTGGGTGGCGACCGGGAAGGTCGAGACCTTCGGGCCCTTGGGGAGGCCCGCGCTCGCCTGCTCCAGCGCGTCCAGGTCGAGCTCCATCGCACAGGTGCGCGCGGGCAGACCCAGGGTCTTCAGGACACCGGGGTGCAGCTCACCGGCGTACCCGATGACCTTCTCCTGGCCGTCGACGGCGACGGCCAGTTCGGCGCAGCGACCGGGGTGCCACGGCCCGTACTGCCCGGCACGGACGAGGAGTTCGGTCCCCGCCTCGCGGGCCAGCGAGCGCGCGGCCTCGATCGCGTCGGCCCAGTCGGCCGGGCGGCCCTTGCCCCACCAGCCGGCCTGCTCGCGGGCGCCCGCGAGGACGACGGCGGCGTGCCGGGGCTGGACGGGGAGCGCGGCCGTGAGGGACGCGATCTCCTCGTCGGTGGGACGGCGGTCGACGGGCAGGCGGCCCGCGACGCGCAGTTCGTCCTGCGGCTGGAAGACGAGCCCGGTCTCGAAGAGCGCCAGGTCGTGGCTGCCGCGGCCGTCGTTGCGGCGCAGGGCGTGCAGCAGGCCCGGCAGCAGCGTCGTACGGAGCGCGGGCTCCTCGTCGGAGAGCGGGTTGACCAGCTTGACGACCTTGCGCTTCGGGTCGTCGGCGGCCAGGCCGAGCTGGTCGAAGACGTGCTCGCCGATGAACGGGTAGTTCAGCGCCTCGACGTATCCGGCGCCGGCCAGCGCGCGGCCGATCCGGCGCTGCAGCCGCTGCCTGCCGGTCAGACCCAGGCCCGCGGGGGGCTTCGGCAGGGTCGAGGGCAGGTTCTCGTAGCCCTCGAGCCGGATGACCTCTTCGGCCAGGTCGTTCGGGTCCGTCAGGTCGGGCCGCCAGGACGGCACGGTGACGATCAGCTCGTCCTGCCCGTAGACGTCGCAGCCGACCTGCTGGAGGCGGCGGACGACGGTCTCGCGGCCGTAGTCGACACCGGCCACCTTGTCCGGGTGGTTCGCCGGGATGGTGATGCTGTGCGGCGCGGAGGGCGCGATGACCTCGGTGACCCCGGCGTCGGCGGTGCCGCCGGCGAGCAGGACGAGGAGGTCGACCGTGCGCTGGGCGGCGGCCGAGGCGGCCTGCGGGTCGACGCCGCGCTCGAAGCGCTTGGACGCCTCGGAGGCCAGCTTGTGACGGCGGGCGGTGCGGGCGATCGAGAGCGCGTCGAAGTGCGCGGCCTCGATGACGACCTCGGTGGTGGTGCCCTCGGTGTCGTCGATCTCCGTGTTCGCGCCGCCCATGACGCCCGCGAGGCCGATGGCGCCACGGTCGTCGGTGATGACCAGGTCCTCGGCGTCCAGCGTGCGCGTGACGCCGTCGAGGGTGGTGAGCCTCTCGCCCTGCTCGGCCCGGCGCACACCGATCGCGCCCTGGACGCGGGTGCGGTCGTACGCGTGCAGGGGCTGGCCGAGCTCCAGCATCACGTAGTTGGTGATGTCGACGGCGAGCGAGATCGGGCGCATGCCCGCCTTCTGGAGGCGGCGGCGCAGCCAGATCGGCGAGAGGGTCTCGGGGTCGAGGCCCGTCACCGTCCGCGCGGTGAAGCGGTCGCAGCCCATCGGGTCGGAGACCCGCACCGGGTAGCCGAACGCGTTCGGGGCCGGTACGTCGAGCAGCGCGGGGTCCATCAGCGGCAGGCCGTAGGCGATGGCGGCCTCGCGGGCCACGCCACGCATCGACAGGGCGTAGCCGCGGTCGGGCGTGACGGCGATGTCGAGGACCTCGTCGACGAGCTGGAGCAGCTCGATCGCGTCGGTGCCCACCTCGATCTCCGGCGGCAGGACGATGATGCCGCCGCTGCCGTCGTCGCCCATGCCCAGCTCGTCGCCTGAGCAGATCATGCCGTGCGAGGTCTTGCCGTACGTCTCGCGCGCGGCGATCGCGAAGTTGCCGGGCAGCACGGCGCCGGGCAGGACCACGACGACCTTGTCACCGACGGCGAAGTTGCGGGCGCCGCAGACGATCTCCTGGAGCTCACCGGTGCCGTTGGCGGTGCCGACGTCGACGAGGCAGAAGCGGATGGGCTTCTTGAAGCCCTCCAGCTCCTCGATGGACTGCACCTGGCCGACGACCAGGGGGCCCTTGAGGTCGGCGCCGAGCTGCTCGACGGTCTCGACCTCGAGGCCTGCCGAAATGAGCTTGGCCTGGACGTCGCGGCCGGTCTCCGTCGCCGGCAGGTCGACGTACTCCCGCAGCCAAGAAAGCGGGACCCGCATCAGATCTCCATCCCGAACGGCCGGGTGAACCGGACGTCACCCTCGACCATGTCTCGCATGTCTTCGACGTTGTGGCGGAACATCAGCATCCGCTCGATGCCGAACCCGAAGGCGAATCCGCTGTACTTCTGCGGGTCGACGCCACAGGCGACCAGCACCCGCGGGTTGACCATGCCGCAGCCGCCCAGCTCGATCCAGCCCTCGGAGGAGCAGGTCCGGCAGGGGCGGTCGGGGTTGCCGACGGACTCGCCCTTGCAGACGTAGCAGAGCATGTCCATCTCGGCGGACGGCTCGGTGAAGGGGAAGTAGTTCGGGCGCAGCCGGGTCTTCATGTCGGCGCCGAAGAGCGACTGGACCATGTGGTCCAGGGTGCCCTTGAGGTCGGCCATGGTCAGGCCCTCGTCCACGGCGAGGAGCTCGATCTGGTGGAAGACCGGGGTGTGCGTGGCGTCCAGCTCGTCCGTGCGGAACACCCGGCCGGGACAGACGACGTAGACCGGCGGCTCGCGGTCCAGCATGGCGCGGGCCTGCACGGGCGAGGTGTGGGTGCGCAGCACGACACCGGACTCACCGTGGTCGCCCGTCGGGCCCTCGACGAAGAAGGTGTCCTGCATCTGCCGGGCCGGGTGGTCGGGCGTGAAGTTCAGGGCGTCGAAGTTGAACCACTCCGCCTCGACCTCGGGGCCCTCGGCGATCTCGTATCCCATGGACACGAAGACGTCCGCGACGCGCTCCATCATGGTCGTCAGCGGGTGGCGGGCGCCGGCGGGTACGCGGTCGTACGGCAGCGTGACGTCCACCGCCTCCTCGACCAGTACCCGGGCGTCGCGCTCGGCCTCCAGCTCGGCCTGGCGGCCGCCGAGGGCCTTGTTCACCGCGCCCCGGGCCTGGCCGACCAGCTTGCCCGCGGCTGCCTTGGCATGTGGGGGCAGGGCGCCGATCTCGCGGTTGGCGAGGGCCAGCGGCGAGGTGCCGCCGGTGTGGGCGACCTTGGCCTCCTGGAGCGCGTCGAGGTCACCGGCGGCGGCGAAGGCGGCGAGCGCCTCGTCCCGCATGCGCTCGATCTCTTCCGGTTTCAAGGCCTCGACCTCTACAGGGTCGTACGACTTATTCGGTGCCGACATCTCTTCCCGTGCTTCCGGTTGGCTGGCGGATGGTCCCCGTCCCGACTCGGGGGACGCATGGTCCCTGAAACGGGGACGCAAAGGTGCCAAAGGCCGAGTCTAACGGGGTGGGAGCCGACCTCGGACGCGCAGTCCGAGGGGTGGCTCCGGTACGACTGCGCCCGTGGGGCCTCTTCGGCGTTACAGCAGGTACGCCGGGGTGCCCACGGGCAACGTAAATCGGAACTCGGCGCCGCCGCCGGGAGCGCGGCCGACCGTGATGGTGCCGCCGTGGGCCTCGACGATGCCCTTGACGATGTACAGCCCGAGGCCCGTGCCGCCGCGCTTGCTGCCCCGCCAGAAGCGGGTGAAGACGCGGTTCATGGACTCCTCCGGGATGCCGGTGCCCTCGTCGCTCACGGTGACCGACGTGGCCGCGTTCTCGCCGTCCTCACGCTCGCGCGGGGACGCCGAGGGCGTGACGTCAATAGTGACGGTTCCCTCGCCGTGCCGCACCGCGTTTTCGAGCAGGTTGCTCAGCACCTGGTCGATCTTGTCCGGGTCGGCCCACAGGGGCGGCAGGGGCTGTTCGAGGCGCAGCAGGAAGCGGTCGGCGGGCTGGCCCGAGGTGACGTACGCCTGGATGTGGCGGCCGACGGCGGCGCCGATGTCGACGGGCTGGCGGCGCACTTCCAGTCGGCCGGAGTCGATGCGGGAGATGTCGAGCAGTTCGGCGATGAGCCGGGTGACCCGGTTGGCGTCGGCGTCGACGGTCTCCAGCATGAGCTTCTTCTGGTCGTCGGTGAAGCGTTCCCACTTGGCGAGCAGGGTGGCGGTGAAGCCCTTGACCGAGGTGAGCGGGGAGCGCAGCTCGTGGGCGACCGTGGCGATCAGCTCGGCGTGACTGCGCTCGGTGCGGCGACGGGCCTCGGTGTCGCGCAGCGAGACGACGACGCGGCGGACGGGCCCGGTGGGCGCGGTGCGTACGTAGCGCGCGGAGACGAGCACCTCACGTCCCCCGGGGAGCAGCAGATTCCGCTCGGGCTGTCCGACGCGGATCGCGAGGCCGCCGTACGGGTCGGTCAGCTGCCACCAGCGACGGCCTTCGAGGTCCTCCAGGGGAAGGGCCGACTCCAGGTGGCGTCCGAGGGCGGCGGCGGCGGGGACGGCGGTGATGCGGGCGGCGGCGGCGTTGAAGCGGATGACCCGGCCGTTCTCGTCGGCGATGACGAGTCCGTCGGGCAGGTCGTCGGGGTCGATGCCGAGTTCGCCCCCCGGTTGCGAACCGAGGCCGACGCCGTGATCGGCGTCATGACCGGCGCCATGATCAGCATCGAGTCGATCGTCGTGCTGACCGGCGCGCGGGAGCGCGGGTGTGTCGCGCACGTCCCGTGCGCGCGGTGCGCTCTTCGCACCGCTCGTGCCGACACCCATCCCCGTACCCCACCTCTCGTCTGGCGCAGTGGGCCCCCGAGCCCGTCACCCTACTAGCTGTCGGTGACGGAGCGGCACCCTCCGGAGGCGCGCTGTGCACGGGCGGACGCGTAGAGACATACGGCGGCGGCCGTCGCGAGGTTCAGACTCTCGGCCTTTCCGTGGATCGGTACGCGCACGACGGCGTCCGCCAGCGCGCGCGTCTCCTCCGGGAGCCCCCAGGCCTCATTGCCGAACACCCAGGCGGTGGGGCCGCCCATGGTCCCCTTGTCGAGCTCGTCGTCGAGGTCGTCCTCGCCCGCTCCGTCGGCGGCGAGGATCCGTACGCCGGCGTCCTTGAGGCCCTGCACGGCTGCCTCCACGGGCACACCGACGGCCACCGGCAGGTGAAAGAGGGAACCGACCGAGGCCCGTACGGCCTTGGGGTTGTACAGGTCGACGGACGCGTCGGTGAGTACGACGGCCTCGGCGCCGGCGGCGTCGGCGCACCGCAGCACCGTGCCGGCGTTCCCGGGGTCGCGGACGTGCGCGAGCACGGCGACGAGCTTGGGGCGGGCCGCGAGGATCTCCTCGAAGGGGGTGTCGAGGAACCGGCAGATCCCGACGAGCCCCTGCGGAGTGACGGTGGTCGAGATGTCGGCGATCACCTCCTCGTCGGCGAGGTGCACCCGGGCTCCGGCGGCCCGGGCGTCCCCGACGATGTCGGCGTAGCGCTCCGCGGCCTCGACGGTCGCGAACAGTTCGACGAGCGTGGCCGCCTCGTCGACGCGGTGCGCCGCCGCCTCGCGCACGGCCTGCGGTCCCTCGGCGAGGAACAGCCGTTCCTTGCCGCGGAAGTTCCGCCGGGCGAGCCGCCGCGCGGCGGCTACGCGCGGCGAGCGCGGGGAGATCAGCTCGGGGTCGGCGGGCATGGGGTCACCTCAGGGGGTTGCGGAGGGTCGGCTTGGGGTGGGGCGGGGCCGGGTCCCCTCGGAGAAGACGACGAGAACGGGGTCTGTATGTCCATGCCGACTGCGGCCGGGCCGGAACCGGATCCGAGTTCCGGGGCCGGGGACCGGGCCGACGAGCCGCCTGCCGTCACCGGCCGGCGTCCGCTGACCGCGGTCCCGGCGGCCTCGGACGCCCGGTCCGGCCGAGCTACGACGAGCGGTGCCGGACTCTCGGCCCAGCCGGGCTCCGACAGAGCACACCACCCCGGCACACCCCGTCCACCAGGACGAAGCGGGCCCGGGACCAACCGGTTGACTGTCCCCGCCGGAGGCCGAAGGCCACATCCGCCGAAACGGAACCCCACCGCCGGGCCCAGGGCCGACGGGTCGGGTGTCCCGCCGGAGACCAGACACCGGCCGAGACGAAACCCCACCACCGGACCCGGAACCAACCAGCTGGCAGTCCCCGCCGGAGGCCGAAGGCCACATCCGCCGAAACGGAACCCCACCGCCGGGCCCGGGGCCGCCGGGTCGGGTGTCCCGCCGGACCAGGCGCCGGCCGGGACGGAGGCCAGGCGTCCGTCGGGACGCAACCCCGTCGCCGACCGGCTGGGTGTGCCCGGCCGGAGGGCTTCGGCGTTGTGAGTGGGCCTCGCCTCCCCGGTGGGGGCACCGGACGCGGCGCGTCATGCGTGGCGTTCGGTGCCGATCCGGGCCGGGACTCCCCCGCGGCCGACGTGCCGTACGGCGCCGCGGCGCTCAGCCGCGACGACGGCATCCGGCGGTACCGAACCGACATCGCCAACGCGCAGCGTGCCCCGACAGACCGGCGGAGCCCAAACGCACCGGGACCCGCAAGCCGTGAGGCAAGCGGGTCCACAGCGACGTACGGCTCAGGCGAGCGCGAGCGTCACGCGGCCTTCGGCGCGTTGACGTCCGACGGCAGCGCCTTCTGCGCGACCTCGACGAGCGCGGCGAACGCACCGGCGTCGTTCACGGCCAGCTCGGCCAGGATCTTGCGGTCGACCTCGATGTTCGCGGCCTTCAGACCCTGGATGAAGCGGTTGTACGTGATGCCGTTGGCGCGGGCAGCGGCGTTGATGCGCTGGATCCACAGCTGACGGAAGTCGCCCTTGCGCTTCTTGCGGTCGTTGTAGTTGTAGACCAGCGAGTGGGTGACCTGCTCCTTGGCCTTGCGGTACAGGCGCGAACGCTGACCGCGGTAGCCGGAGGCCGCCTCGAGGATCGCCCGGCGCTTCTTGTGGGCGTTGACTGCCCGCTTGACGCGTGCCACTTTTTAACTCCTTGTAGCGGGGCCGTGGCTGTCGTCACACGGCCCGAAATCGATTGGGTCCCGGTCGGAGATCAGGCGCGCGGTGCGCGCCCGACGTCACTTGCCGAGAAGCTTCTTGATCTTCTTGGCGTCGCCCGGGGCCATCTCGGCGTTGCCGGTGAGGCGGCGCGTCAGGCGCGACGACTTGTGCTCGAGCAGGTGGCGCTTGCCGGCGCGCTCACGGAGCACCTTGCCGGAGCCGGTGATCTTGAAGCGCTTGCTGGCACCGCTGTGCGACTTGTTCTTCGGCATAGCGCCGTTCTCTCCTCGTCAGTGGCGTTCCGATGCCCGGTCGTTAAACCGGGCACGGTGGAACGTCATGTATCTATCGATTGACATCCCCGGACTCACGTCCCGTGGACTCCATGGACTGTCGTCCCGGACTCCCCGGAGCCTTCGCCCTGGGATCAGGCCTCGGCGGAAGCCTCGGCCGGGGCCTCGGCGGTCTCGGCCTCGGAGGTCTCGCCCTCGGCGATCTCACCCTCGGCGATCTCACCGTCGGCGGCGTTCTGCGAGCGACCGGGGTTGGCCTTCGCTTCAGCCTTACGAGCCGCCTGGGCCTCACGGGCCTCGGCCATCGCCTCGGTCTTCTTCTTGTGCGGACCGAGAACCATGATCATGTTTCGGCCGTCCTGCTTCGGGTTCGACTCGACGAACCCGAGGTCCTCGACGTCCGAAGCCAGACGCTGCAGCAGTCGGTAGCCGAGCTCCGGCCGGGACTGCTCGCGACCGCGGAACATGATCGTGATCTTGACCTTGTCGCCCTGCTTGAGGAACCGGACGACGTGACCCTTTTTGGTGTCGTAGTCGTGCGGGTCGATCTTCGGCCGGAGCTTCATTTCCTTGATGACCGTGTGCGCCTGGTTCTTGCGCGCCTCACGGGCCTTCATGGCCGACTCGTACTTGAACTTCCCGTAGTCCATGAGCTTGCAGACCGGCGGACGCGCGCTCGCCGCCACCTCGACCAGGTCGAGGTCGTACTCCTGCGCAAGCTCCAGCGCCTTGGCAAGCGGAACAATCCCGACCTGCTCGCCGCTGGGACCGACAAGTCGCACCTCGGGAACGCGAATCCGGTCGTTGATGCGGGGCTCGGTGCTGATGGATCCTCCTCGGTAGCACCACACGGCGGTCTGGCGGACAGCCGCGTATGTCTCTGATGACATTGGACCAACCACCGCGGGGCATGAAAAATGCCCCGGACGGTACACAGGCGGGGCTCCAAGGAATACCGGAGCACCGCCGCGGTGAACCGCGGGGCGCACATTCGGGCGACTCCACCGTCCGTACGGAACGGTGGTGGCCGCCTGACCGGGTGACCCGCCATCCCTGAGGACGGTCGGGTGGGAGATCGGAGCCTCCACTTGTGGGCCGAGCACGCTGACATATGTCTGGGCGCATCCGGCCGGTCGTTACACAAGGTTAGCAGCTCCCCCGGGCCCGCGCTAACCGAGCGCCTCCGCGCTCCCGCGGACGGGTGCCTGCGTGCCGGGGCCTATCGTGTGGGACATGAGTGACACCCCTCCCCAGAACCCCGACTTCGACAGCATGACCCGCGACATCGCCGAGGTCCCCGCGGTCGAGGTCCTCGTGACGGTCGCCGTCAACCTGATGAGCGCCGCCGCCGTGAAGCTCGGTCTGACCGAGGAGGGCGACAAGTACAAGGACCTCGACGAGGCGCGCAAGCTGATCCACGCGCTGGCCGGACTGCTGGACGCGAGCGCGACCGAGATCAGCTCCTTCCACGCGTCCCCGCTGCGCGACGGCCTGAAGTCGCTGCAGCTGGCGTTCCGCGAGGCGTCGATCGTCCCGGACGAGCCGGGCCAGGGCCCGGGCGAGAAGTACACGGGCCCGATCTACGGCTAGGTCCTGATCCGCCGAAGAGGGCTTTGGTTCCTCTCCCGCTCCGCTTTCTACTGACGTACGTACAAGGGCTCGCCCGGTGGCGTCGTCCCGGCCGGCAGCAGTGCCAGGTCGAGACCGCGCACCAGGCGGGCCCTCAGTGTTTCGTCGGCGGCGAGCCGCCGAGCGAGCGCGTGGGCGGCTTCGGCCGGGGCCGCGGTCGGGTCCAGTACCAGCGCGAGCGTGCCGTCGGCCTGGCCGGGGCCCAGGTGGGCGCGGAGTACGGCGGGCTCGGCGGCCACGGCGGCGCGTACCGCCTCGACCACGGCGGGATCGGCGAGCGGGTCCGCCGTCGTACGCCCCTCGGCGAGGGCGAGCAGCGCCGAGCCGGTCAGTTCGTACGGCACCGGACCGGCCAGATCGAGGACGACCGTGTCGGCCTTCTCGTGCGCGGCGGCCTGCAGGGCCTGGTGCAGCGGTACGGCGACGGGGCGGGCCGCCGGGTCCCAGCGGGCCAGCGACTCGGTGGAGGTGAAGGCGGGCAGGGCCGTGCGGTGGCCTGCCTTCAGGGTGGGCACCGCCATGTCGCTGGTCTTCTCGTGACGCAGCCCGTTCTCGTCCTCCTCGACCTCGCCGAGGACGGCCACGACGGGCACGAGGAGCCGGGCGCCCTTGAGCGCCTCCAGGACCGGCCCCACGGCGGTGCGGTCCTCGGCCCAGGCCGCGAGTGCCGCGCTCAGCCGGGGATCGGCGGAGCCGTCGTCGTCGGGGAAGCCGGAGTCGGGAATGTTCTTGTTCGCCACGGTCCCCGACCCTATCGGGGGGATGCTGCTGGGCTTGTGCGGGCCCGGAAACCTGGCGTTGACAGCTTTCACGGGATTCTCAGGTTTCGCTGACACACCTCTAACATCCGTCTAACGCCGGGCACAGGCACCGCCCCGAGCATCGCGGGATGGCCCCTCACAGAGCTCGTCGGCATCGCACCCGCCGCTCCGGACGCAGGACCCTCGTCTACACCGTCGTGGCTTCCGCCGTCCTCGTGGGCGGTACGGCGGCAGGTGCCGTCTACGTGAAGGCACAGGCGCACGACCGCGGGAGCCTCGTAGCCTCCCCCTCGGCGTCGGCCGCGTCGTCGTCCCCCAGCCAGGAGGCATCGGTGGAACCTGTGACGGATCCCACGGTGGAGCGGGACGCCCTGCTCGCCAAGGCGATGAAGGCCGTGGCGTTGGAAGACGGCGCGGCGGTCTCGGTCGCGGTGTTCGACATCGACTCCGGCGAGGGCGCCGCCTACGGCGAGGGAGCCTTCGACACGGCCAGCATCGTCAAGGTCGACATCCTCGCGACGCTGCTGCTCCAGGCGCAGGACGCGGACCGGCATCTGACGGCGGCGGAGAAGACGTACGCCACCGCGATGATCACGAACAGTGACAACGTGTCCGCGTCCGCGCTGTGGGACATCATCGGGCAGGCGGACGGTCTCGACGCCGCGAACGAGCGGTTCGGGCTGACCGGTACCTCCGGCGGGGACGGTGCGCTGTGGGGGCTGACTCAGACCACGGCGGCCGACCAGCTCACCCTGCTCCAGCAGGTGTTCGGGGACGACTCCGAACTCAGCGAGGCCTCGCGCACGTATCTCCAGGGGCTGATGGGCGAGATCGCCGCCGATCAGCACTGGGGGGTGTCGGCGGCGGCCGACGGCACGCAGTGGGCCCTCAAGAACGGGTGGCTGGCGCGGAGTTCGACCGGGCTGTGGGACATCAACAGCATTGGCCGGGTCGCTGTCGACGGGGACGAGTACCTGGTGGCGGCGCTGTCCAACGGCAACACGACCAAGGCCAAGGGGATCTCGGTGGTGGAGGCGGCGGCGAAGGCGGCGGTGGCCGCGTTCGGCTCCGCGTGAGTTCGGGGGAGCCGTAAAGGTGCGGGGTGTCCGTTCGGGTGCGGGTGCGTCGTGGCTGGGCGCGCGGTTCCCCGCGCCCCTGAAGCAGTTCCCCGCGCCCCTAAAGGGGCAGTTCGCCCGATGCGTCCTGCGCTGAGCACCTGCGGCCTCGCCACAGGATCACCGACGCGGCCAGCAGGACCACGCCCGCGCCGCCCGCCGCCGGGCCCACCCAGCCGGACGGCTGGTTGTCGTCCGGGGCGGCGTCGGGGCCCGTACCGAAGTACTTCTTGCCGTACGCCGCCGCGTGGGTGCTGTCCGGCTTGAGGCGGCCCGCGGCCTCGATGGCCGCCGCGGGGTCGATGAAGCCGAAGCCGCGGGAGTCGTCGCGCCCGCCGCTGGGGGCGTTGCGGGCGGTGTCCTCCAGGAGCTTCTTGATCTGCGCCGGGGACAGGCCCGGGTGGGCCGCCTTGATGAGCGCGACCGCGCCGGAGACGAACGCGGAGGCGGCGCTGGTGCCCCAGCCCTCGTAGTACTTGTCGTCCGGGTCGGCGATGACGACGTCGACGCCGGGGGCGCTGACGGTGGCATACCAGCGGCGGGTGGAGAACGAGGCGCGGGTGCCGTTCTGGTCGACGGCCGTGGCCGCGATCACGCCCGGGTAGGCCGCCGGGTACGAGATGTGGTCGCCCTTCTCACCGCCGTTGCCGGCCGAGGCGACGACGACCGCGCCCTTCTTCAGGGCGTACTGGACGGCGGCGTCCTCGGCGGGCTCGGGATGGGCGGACTTGGAGTCGTCGCCGAGGGAGAGGTTGATGACGTCGGCGCCCTGGTCGGTGGCCCAGCGGATGCCTTCGGCGAGGGCGTTGCCACGGGTGTTGCGGGCCCTCGTACGGGCCGAGTCGCCGTCTTCGAGGATGACGCGGACGGGGAGGATCTTCGCCTCGGGGGCGATGCCCAGGACTCCGTCGCCCTTGCCGACGCCGTGCCCGTGACCGGCGATGATCCCGGCCATCGCGGTGCCGTGCCGGGCCCATGCGCGGTCACCGCGCTGCGCCCCGAAGCCGACCATGTCCTTTCCGGTGAGGACGTTGCCGGCCAGGTCCGGATGCTGGTCGTCGACGCCCGTGTCGAGGACCGCGACCGTGATGCCCTGGCCCTTCGTGGTGCGCCAGGCCTGCTGGGTGTGCATCGCGTCGAGGGCCCATTGCTGGGCGCGTATGCCGTCGGCGTGCGCGGCGGTGGACGGGAGCAGGGCGAGGGAGGCGGCCACCAGGACGCTCAGGGCTCCGGCCCTCCGGGTGGCCCTGCGGGATGCCGTACGGGCGGCCTCGTGGGTGGCCTCGCTGGTGGTGGCCCTGCGGGTGGCCTTGCGGGTCATGACGGCTTCTCCGTGGCCGAGCCGACGGTTTTGCGCAGGCTGCGCTCGATGCGGTCGGCGAGGCCCTGTGCGTCGTGGCCCAGGCCCGCCTGGGCCGGGGCCGTGGTCGCACCGGGCTTGATGGCGTCCGCGGCGGGCTGCGGGGCGGTGACGATACGGCCGTCGGCGAAGCCGGTGACGGCGTAGACGACCACGGGCGCGTCGGTGAGCACCGACACCGTCCAGGACGCGCGCTGGGCATCGCCGAACCCGGCGGCGACGGTGCCCTTGGCGGCGTACGGACGGGGCATCAGATCGGTGCGCCGGCCGAGACCTTCCTGCTGGAAACGGTTCTTCAGCGCGGTCATGGCCGCCGGGTCCGCCTTGGTGAACAGCAGGCCCACGGTGGTGACCTGGCTACGGGTCGCGTCCGTGTACGTGGCCCGCAGCAGCCGTAGACAGCCTGCCGGGGCGAGCGCCTTGCTCAGGAGCGGATCGAAGGCGTTCGCGCAGCCGCTGTCCGGGGCGACGGCGAGTCGGGTCCAGGTGCGGTCGGCGCCGCCGGGGCCCGCGCCCTGGCCCTGCACGGTGGGCGGGAAGAGCTGGTCCACGGGCACGCTGTGCCACAGGCTTCCCGCCGCCACGAAGGCGCTGTGCGCACCGTCCGCGCCCGTGCCGTCGCCGGTCAGCCAGCTTCCGGCCGCCGCGCCGCCGATGAGGCCGAGGCCCAGCACGACGCAGGCCGCGGCCGCTGCCGCCCGGGGCCGGGTGCGCGCGCCGACGTGGCGCGGGCGCGTGGTGTCGTCGTAGGTCTCGGGCTCCGCGAACGACACGTACGGGCGTGCCGTGCCGGGGGCCGGGCTCGCGGGGACGGACGGTTCGACGGGCCGCTCCGCGGGGACGGGGCGCAGCCGCGTGGTCGTCTCCGTGATCCCGTCCTCGGGTACGGGCGTCCGCCGGTCCGGGCCGGGATGCGGCACACCGGGGTGCCGGCCGGCCGGCGGGGCGTCGGGAAAGCGGGCGGAGGCCGGGGGCGGGGGCGGGGCCGCGGGGATGGTGGTGCGCCGGCCGGGGAAGCCGGGATGCGCCGGCTCGTGGCGCGGGGGCTCAGGGGTGCCGGTGGCACCCGGCGCCTGTGGGGACGCCGTACCGGCCGAGGACGACCCCGCCGACGGTTTCGGGTCGTGCGAGAGCCGGAAGGGGCGCGCCGCCCGGGTACCGCCGCCGTCCGGTCCCGCCATGACGTCACCGGAGGTGTCGGACGCCTCACCCGAGCGCGAGACCGCGTCCGCCGGGGAACCGGCCGACACCGGCCGCCGGGAACCGCCCGCGCGGGGCGCCCCGGCAGTATCGGGCGACGACGCGGTACGGGACTCGCCGCCCGACCGCGGTGTCCCGGCGGTGGACGGACCGGGTGACGGGGAGGCGGCGCCCGCGCGGGGCGGCGTCATGGTGTCGTCCGCCGGGCACGGGCGGCTCCGCCGGGGTGCGCGCGCGGCGGGGGCGTCAGCCGTGGTGGGCCGCTCCGCCGGGCGGCGCGGAGCGCCTGTCGCGGGCAGGTCACCGGAGTCGGGGAGCGTCCAGGACTCGCCCACCACGGACGGGTCCGTCCGGCGGGGCACCGGGGCGGTGGCCGCGGACGGTTCCTGCGGGCTCGGCAGCGACCAGGGCTCGCCGCCCACGGGCGGCTCGGCCGGACGCGGCCGCCAAGTGGCGCCCGAGGGCAGGTACTTCGGGCGGGGCGGCACCGCGTCCCCGCCCACGGGGGACCGCTCGGGTCGCGGCGGGGTCGCCGGCGGCGTGACGCCCCCCGCGGTCGGCGCTTCGGGCCTCCGCGGGGGCACCGGATTCCCCCGCCCGGGAGACGTCTCCGGCGTCGGTGCGGTCGCCGCACGGGTCGGCACACCGCCCTCGCTCCGCGGAGACCGTTCGGGCCGGGGCGGGGTCGCCGACCAGGAGGGCACGCCCTCCCCGCCCGCCGGAGACTGTACGAGCCGCGGCGGGGTCGCCCGGCCGGACGGCTCGCGCTCCCCGCTCGTCGGGGCCTGTGCGGGCCGTGGTGGGGTCGCCGGGCGGGAGGGCGTGGAGCCGGTGCGGCCCTCCGCGGGAGGCGGTGGGATGTCCTGCGCGGGAGACGCTGGCGCCTCGGGGGAGACTGCCGCCTCGGGGGAGTCTCCCGGTGACTGTGCCGGGCGGGGTGGGGTGGCCGGGCGTGGCGGGATGGAGGCGCGGCGCGCTTCCGTGCTCATGCACCCCCCGTTTCCTCGTACCCGGGCTACCGACCCGGCCCGGAATCCGCCGGGCCGCTCACGTGTACGGAAGAAACCACCTCGGCGACTCACCCGTCACGAGCACCCATACCCGTGCCGACGGACCGTCATCCCGGGCACGACCCGCCCGGACAAGGTCGTTCCTCCCTGCGTGCGCGTCACTCTACGGGTTGACGTGGGCAGGGAGGGAACCAGTCCGCACGCCCGGGGCATCTGCCCGGAACGTCCCCCTACCCTGCGGTAATCGAGTCTGGCAGGCTTCGGTCATGACCGCCCGCGCCGCAGACCGGGCCCGCTACGACCGGGCCACAGCTCATCTCGACGCCCCTCTCGCGATCGTGGATCTGGAGGCCTTCGACGCGAACGCGGACGATCTTGTCCGCAGGGCAGGCGGCAAGCCGATCCGGGTCGCCAGCAAGTCGGTGCGCTGCCGCGCCCTGCTCGAGCGCGTCCTGGAGCGGGACGGTTTCGCGGGGATCATGTCCTTCACCCTGGCCGAGTCGATCTGGCTGGCCCGTTCCGGCTTCGACGACATCCTGCTCGCCTACCCCTCGGCGGACACCCGGGGCTTCGCCGAGCTGACCTCCGACCCCAAGCTCGCCGCCGCCGTCACCGTCATGGTCGACGACCCCGCCCAGCTCCACCTGATCGACGAGGCCCGCCGGGACGGCACCGAAGTGGTGCGCGTCTGCCTGGAGTTGGACACCTCGCTCAAGCTGCTCGGCGGCCGGGTGCGGGTCGGGGCGCTGCGCTCGCCGCTGCACTCGCCCGCCCAGGTGGCCGACCTGGCCCGCGCCGTGGTCCGCCGGCCCGGGTTCAAGCTGGTGGGGATCATGGCGTACGAGGGGCATGTCGCGGGTGTCGGTGACGCCGTCGCGGGGCGGCCCTTGCGGTCGCGTGCGGTCAGGCTCATGCAGGCCACCGCTCGCAAGGAGCTCGCGCGGCGGCGCGCCGAGGTGGTCCGTGCCGTACGGGCCGTGGAGCCGGACCTCGAGTACGTCAACGGCGGCGGGACGGGCAGTGTGCAGCACACGGCCGCAGAGGACGCGGTCACCGAGATCGCGGCGGGCTCCGGGCTGTACGTTCCTCGGCTGTTCGACAACTACACGTCGTTCAGCGGGCGTCCGGCCGCGCTCTTCGCGCAGCCGGTGGTACGGAGGCCGGGTGTCGGGGTCGTCACGGTGCTCGGCGGCGGCTACCCGGCCTCGGGCGCCCCGGGCCCCGACCGGCTGCCGGTCCCCTACCTGCCGGAGCGTCTGCGCTACGACCCCCAGGAGGGCCCCGGCGAGGTGCAGACGCCGCTGCTCGGCGCCCCCGCGGACGACCTGCTCATCGGCGACAAGGTGTGGTTCCGGCACGCGAAGGCCGGGGAGCTGTGCGAGCGGTTCGACGCGCTGCACCTGGTCGAGGGCGACACGGTGACGGCGACCGTCCCGACGTACCGGGGAGAGGGCCACACCTTCCTGTAGCCGGGCTCACCGCGTGCCCACCGGCCGGATTCCCTCGGTGATCCGGTCCATGTCGGTGAGCGGCGGCCCGTCCGCACCCGCGTCGAACACGAAGCGGACGATGACGAGGGCCCCCGAGCCCACGCCGGAGGGGAACGCCAGCGATTCGACGTACCCCCCGGGTCCCACCCCCGTCTTCACCTGCCAGCGCACGAGGTATCCGACGCTGCCCGCGACGGCGACCGGGCTCGCCCGCAGCTGCCGGTGGGACGTGACGCCGTGGAAGGGCCGGTTGTCGAGGAGGTCACGGTCGTACGCGGTGCTCGCGGCGTCCGCGATGTCGTGCTCGGCGAGGGCCTTCGCAGACCTCTCGTCGTTCGCGGTGACGGTGCGCGAGACGACCCGCCCGTGCCGGCACAGACCGGGATCGCCCGGGCAGTCGTAGGTACCGGGGGTGGTCATCATGACGTCGTCCTCGGCGACGTCCTGGGCGCGGACCCAGCCGTCGAACAGCGGCAGGGCGATGCCGTTGAGCTCGTCCACGACGACGGACGGGTCGCCTGAGGACGGGCCGGCCGGGGAGCCGGTGGTCTCTGTGGGTGCGGCGGGCGGGGTGGGCCGTGCCGCCGCGGTGCCCCCGCCGCCCTCCCGGCCGAGCACGAAGGCACCCGTGACGATCGCGGTGACCAGGACGACTCCGGCGGTGACGAGTGCCACGGCCTTGGCACGTCCGGAGCCGCCGACGACGGGTCGCGGCGGTGCCAGGGGCATCTGGGGTGCCTCGGGTCCTCGCCGGTGGTCCGTCCAGGCGGTGCCGTCCCACCAGCGCTCGACGAGCGGGTACGAGGGGTCGCGGTACCAGCCGGGCGGAGGCGTCATGCTCATTCCGGCACTCTAGGGCGCGCCCCGAACGTCAGTACACGGGTGTTCCGTAGACGGTGTCCTTCTGGTCGGGTACGACCGAACCGTCGTCCCTGAGGACGGGTTCCGCGCCGCCGCCGGTCGCGTGGTGGGCGCTGGTCGCGCACGGGTACGGCTCGGGCCTGCGCGGCAGCGGCCCGATGAACATCGGGTTGATCACCCAGCGGCCGTCGGCGTCGTCGTACGCGCGGCACATGAGTTCGCTCTTGTTGCGGTTGAGGACGAGATGGGCTCCGGTGGCGTCCCCGACGAAGGTCACATCGGTGTCGGCGTCGCCGGCCGCGAGCACGGTGCGGTGGCGTGGGTCCTGCCGCTGCCAGGCCGCGGCGCCGTGGACGCCGTAGATCTCCTGGTTGATCCAGCAGCGCTTGCCGTCGATGTACGGGATGGCCTCGCCCCGGGTCGCCGGTACGCCGCCGCAGCCCTCGTTGCGGGTGGTGATCCGGCCGCGCCGGTCGAGGACCGACCGGATGGCGATCGTGTGCCGGGCGTCGATGCCCACCCCCCGCGACCAGACCTCGGTGACCGGCTCGGCGCCCGCGGAGACGACGTAGACGTCGAATCCGGCCCGGTGGAGCGTACGGATCAGCTCGCGCTGCTGGTCGTAGTAACGGACGTACGCCGGGACGGTGTGCGTGCCCAGGGTCCGCGTCGAGCCGAGGGGCGCGGCGAGTGCCTGCGCACGGGCGCTGCGGGCGTACGAGGTCAGCTCGGCGACGGTGCGTCCGGCGAAGAGCTGGGGCACCCAGGCGTACTGGGGGACGGTGCGCCGGTGGTTCCAGGTACCGGCGAAGGCGGCGGCGCCGCTCATGGTCCGGCCGTTCTCGCGGATCTCGAGGATCTCGTCGGCGCAGCGGGGCTCGGTCGAGGTGGGGAGGGGTGCGCCCGCGGGTGTGGTGGTGCCGCAGGCGGCGGTCAGTGCCCGGTCCGCCGCGTCCGTGAGCCACTGGCTGGTGTCCCGCCAACGCGCGGGGCGCAGGATCTTGTCGTGTCCCAGGGCCCAGGCGAGGGTGGCGTCGGTGACGTCGTTCTTGGTGACGGTGTTGTCCCAGTCGAAGGCGGCGACCGGGCGGCCCGCCGGGGAGATCGGCCCGGCGCAGGTGCCTCGCTCGTCGATCACCTGTTGCAGGTGGGCGCGGTTGTCGCCGTACCAACGCGTGGAAAGCCGCGGGCAGTCGGGACGGGTGCCGAAGGAGGCGGTCGGCGCGGCCGCCTGGGTGGCGGCCGCGACCAGGGTCCACGCGAAGGTGACACGAACGGATCGATATCGCATGGAACGTGCATACACCGGGGCGATCTACAGGGGCGTGACGTACGCGCCCGAGATCCCCCCGTCCACCAGGAAGTCGGAGGCGTTCACGAAGGAGGAGTCGTCGCTGGCGAGGAAGGCTACCGCCGCGGCGATCTCCTCGGCCTCGGCGAACCGGCCGACGGGGATGTGGACGAGCCGGCGTGCGGCCCGCTCGGGGTCCTTGGCGAACAGTTCCTGGAGCAGCGGGGTGTTGACCGGTCCCGGGCACAGGGCGTTGACGCGGATGCCCTCGCGGGCGAACTGGACGCCCAGTTCACGGGACATGGCCAGCACACCGCCCTTGGAGGCCGTGTACGAGATCTGCGAGGTGGCCGCGCCCATCCGGGCCACGAAGGACGCCGTGTTGATGATGGAGCCCTTGCCCTGGCGTCGCATGTAGGGGATCGCGGCCTTGCAGCACAGGTAGACGGACGTGAGGTTGACCTCCTGGACGCGCTTCCAGGCCTCCAGGCCGGTGTCCAGGATGGAGTCGTCGTCGGGCGGCGAGATGCCCGCGTTGTTGAAGGCGATGTCGACGGAACCGTAGGTGTCGAACGCCGTCTTGAAAAGCGCCTCGACCTGCTCGGGGTCGGTGACGTCGACCTTGACGAAGATCCCGCCGACCTCGTCGGCGGCGGCCTTGCCGCGGGCGTCGTCGACGTCGCCGCAGACGACGTGGGCGCCCTCGGAGGCGAGCCGGCGGGCGGTGGCGAGACCGATGCCGCTGCCGGCGCCGGTGATGACGGCGGTACGGCCGACGAGACGGCGGCAGATGATTCCTTCGGCGTCCGCGGCGGCTTCGGTGCCTACGGTGCCTGCGGTGGCTTCGGTGCCTGCGGTGCCTGCGGTGCCTGCGGTGCCTGCGGTGCCTGCGGTGCCTGCGGTGGCTTCGGTCACTGTGCGGGGCCCTCCGTGCTGATGAAGACGTTCTTGGTTTCGGTGAAGGCGGTGAGCGCGTCCGGGCCGAGTTCGCGGCCGATCCCCGACTGCTTGAAGCCGCCGAAGGGGGTCCAGTAGCGGACGCTGGAGTGGGAATTGACGGACAGGTTCCCGGCGCGGACGGCCTGCGAGACGCGCAGGGCGCGGCCGACGTCACGGGTCCAGATGGAGCCGGCGAGGCCGTACTCGGTGGCGTTGGCGAGCCGGATCGCGTCCGCCTCGTCCTCGAAGGGCAGGACGACGGCGACGGGGCCGAAGACCTCCTCGACGGCCACACGCGCGTGGGGCTCGACACCGGTGAGGACGGTGGGCGGGAACCAGAAGCCGGGGCCTTCGGGGGCCTTCCCGCGGATGCCCTCGGTGCTCTCCGGGACGTACGAGCGGACGCGGTCCAGCTGGACCCGGGAGATGAGCGGGCCCATGTCCGTCTTCTCGTCCGCCGGGTCGCCGACGGTCACCGCCTCGATCGCGGGGCTCAGCAGCTCCAAGAAACGGTCGTAGGCGGAGCGCTGGACGAGGATGCGGGTGCGGGCGCAGCAGTCCTGGCCCGAGTTGTCGAGGAAGGCCATCGGAGCCGCTGCGGCGGCGGCCTCGACATCCGCGTCGGCGAAGACGATGTTGGGGCTCTTGCCGCCGAGTTCGAGGGTGACGCGCTTGAGCAGGGCCGAGCCCTTCGACAACACCTGTTTGCCCACGGCCGTTGACCCGGTGAACACGATCTTCGCGACGCCGGGGTGCTCGACGAGCGCGTTGCCCGCGACCGGGCCGTGGCCGGGGAGCACCTGGAAGAGCCCCTCGGGCAGACCGGCCTCCAGAGCCAGCTCGGCCAGCCGGAGCGCCGTCAGGGGGGTCGTCTCGGCGGGCTTGAGGATGACCGCGTTCCCGGCCGCGAGCGCCGGGGCGGTGCCCCAGGCGGCGATCGGCATCGGGAAGTTCCAGGGCGCGATGACGCCCACGACGCCGAGCGGTTCGAGGATGGTCACGTCGAGGCCGCCCGGAACCGGGATCTGGCGGCCGGTGAGCCGCTCCACTCCCCCGGCCGCGTAGTCGAGCAGGTCTCGGACGTTGCCCGCCTCCCAGCGCGCGTTGCCGACCGTGTGCCCGGCCTCGCGCACCTCCAGCCGGGCGAGTTCCTCCAGGTGCCCGTCGACGGCGGCTGCGAAGCGACGCAGCAGGCGGGCGCGGTCGGCGGGCGGCAGCGCCGCCCACTTCGCCTGGGCTCGCGCGGCGCGTACGACGGCGGCGTCCACGTCGGCCGCGGTGGCGGCCGGGACGGTGGCGAGGACCTCTTCGGTGGCCGGGTTGAGTACCTGGAGATCGAGCTCGTTCGACAAGGAAGGACCTCTCACATGCGTTCGAAGGAGCGGCGCAGCTCCCAGTCGGTCACCGCGGCGTCGAAGGCCTCCAGCTCGACGCGGGCCATGTTGCGGTAGTGCGCGACCACCTCGTCGCCGAAGGCGGCCTTGGCGATGGGGCTGTTCTCCCAGAGCTCGGCGGCCTCGCGCAGCGTGGTGGGGACGTGCGCGTACTCGGCGGTGTACGCGTTGCCCGCGCACGGCTCCGGCAGCTCCAGCTTCTGCTCGATGCCGTACAGGCCGGCCGCGACGAGTCCGGCGACGGCCAGGTGCGGATTGACGTCACCGCCGGGCAGCCGGTTCTCGAAGCGCGTCGAGCGGCCGTGGCCGACGACGCGGAGCGAACAGGTGCGGTTGTCGTATCCCCAGGCGACGGCGGTCGGCGCGAAGGAGCCGGGCTGGAAGCGCTTGTAGGAGTTGATGTGGGGCGCGTAGAGGAGCGAGAAGTCACGCAGGGCCGCCAGTTGCCCGGCGAGGAAGTACCGCATGACCTCGGACATGCCGCCCGGGTCCTGCGCCGAGCCGGCCATCACGTTCGTGCCGTCCGCGTCCGTGAGCGAGAGGTGGATGTGACAGGAGTTGCCCTCGCGCTCGTTGTACTTCGCCATGAAGGTGAGCGAGACGCCCTCCTGGGAGGCGATCTCCTTGGCGCCGGTCTTGTAGATGGCGTGCTGGTCGCAGGTGACGAGGGCCTCGTCGTACTTGAAGGCGATCTCGTGCTGGCCGGGGTTGCACTCGCCCTTGGCGGACTCGACCGTCAGCCCCGCGGCCTGCATCTCGTTGCGGATGCGGCGCAGCAGCGGCTCGATGCGCCCGGTGCCGAGGACCGAGTAGTCGATGTTGTACTGATTGGCCGGGGTGAGCCCCTGGTAGCCCGCGTCCCAGGCCTGCTCGTAGGTGTCCTTGAAGACGATGAACTCGAGCTCGGTGCCGACCTGGGCGGTGTAGCCGAGTGCGGCGAGGCGGTCGAGCTGGCGGCGCAGGATCTGGCGGGGCGCGGCCACGACCGGGGAGCCGTCGTTCCAGACGAGGTCGGCGACGAGCAGGGCGGTGCCCTCGTTCCACGGCACCCGCCGTAGGGTGCTGAGATCGGGACGCATGGCGAAGTCGCCGTAGCCGCGGTCCCAGGAGGACATGGCGTACCCGTCGACCGTGTTCATCTCGGTGTCGACGGCGAGGAGATAGTTGCAGCCCTCCGTGCCGTGCTCGAGGACCTCGTCGAGGAAGAAGCGCGCGGCGAACCGCTTGCCCTGGAGCCGCCCCTGCATGTCGGGGAAGGCCAGGACGACGGTGTCGATCTCGCCGCCCGCGACGAGGGCGTGCAGCTCCTCGACGGCGAGCGGGGGTGTGCGGTCTGCCACCGGAAAAGCCTCCTTGGGTCAGCCGAGAGCCATAAGGTATTGCCGAGAACCATTGCTTGGGAAGGGGGCACGACCAGATGACGCGGGCGGAAGCCGACGGTGGTGTGGACGACCGACTGACGCCGGTGCTGCGGCCGGTGCGGGCGGGCAACGGTTTCGAGGAGGCACTGGAGCAGATCCTCCAAGTGGTCAGGCTGGGGCTGGTGCCCGGCGGCGGACGGCTGCCCGCGGAGCGGGAGCTTGCGGAGCGGCTGGGGATCAGCCGGGTCACGCTGCGCGAGGTCCTGAAGGTGCTCCAGGACCAGGGTCTCGTCGAGTCGCGGCGCGGACGGTACGGCGGCACGTTCGTGGTATCGAGGGCCGAGACCCCCGGCGAGGACGAGCTGCGGCGCCGGTTCGCCGAGGTCGACATCGAGGACGTCCTGCGTTTCCGCGAGGTGCTGGAGGTGGGTGCGGCGGGGCTGTGCGCGGCGCACGGGCTCTCCGCGGAGCAGGCGGAGCGGCTGCGCGAGGCGCTGGCCCGCACGCACGAGGCGCCGCTGGCGGACTACCGGCGCCTGGACACCCTGCTCCACCTCACCCTCGCCGAGCTGAGCGGTTCACCGTCGCTGACGGCCCAGTACGCGGCCGTCCGCGCCTCCGTCAACGACCTGCTCGACTGCATCCCCCTCCTGGTCCGCAACCTCGAGCACTCCCAGCGCCAGCACACCGCGCTGGTCGAGGCGGTGCTCGACGGGGACGCGGACGGGGCGCGGGAGATGATGCGGGAGCACTGCGCGGGGACGGCGGCGCTGCTGCGGGGCTTCCTGGCGTGAGCCCTCTGCCGGTACCGTACAAAGACTTCAAAGGTATGACTGCATTCCATTGAATCCGTAGGGAGCGCGGCGTGGGAGGTACGGACGGTGCGGGCGGCGGGGGCGGTGTGAGCGACGTGGCCAGACCGCTGATCGGCGTGAGTACGTATCTGGAGGCCGGGGCGCGCTGGGGGGTGTGGGAGCTGGAGGCCGCTCTGCTGCCGGCCGGCTATCCACGGCTCGTCCAGGCGGCGGGGGGTCTCGCCGCGATGCTGCCGCCGGACGACCCCTCCCACGCCGCGTCGACCGTCGCCCGTCTCGACGGCCTCGTGATCGCGGGCGGCCCCGATGTCGACCCCGTCCACTACGGCGCCGAGCGCTCCCCGCGGACCGGACCGCCGGCCGCCGCCCGCGACGCCTGGGAACTCGCCCTGATCGACGCCGCGTTGGCGTCCGGCACCCCGCTCCTCGGCATCTGCCGGGGCATGCAGCTCCTCAACGTCGCCCTCGGCGGCACGCTCGTCCAGCACATCGACGGGCATGTGAAGGACGTCGGGGTCTTCGGGCGGCACGAGGTGACGCCGGTGGCGGGGAGTCTGTACGGGGATGTCGTGCCGGAGACATGTGCCGTGCCGACGTATCACCACCAGGCGGTCGAACGCCTCGGAGCGGGACTGACGGTCTCGGCGCACGCGCCCGACGGAACGGTGGAGGCGATCGAACTTCCCTCTTCCCGCTGGGTGTTGGGTGTGCAGTGGCATCCCGAGATGGGCGAGGACCTGAGGGTCATGAGGGCGTTGGTGCGAGCCGCCGCCTGAGCCAGTCGAGGGCGGCGGCGCCCTGGGCGTGCTGGAAGGCGCGCAGGGTCGGCAGTCCCGGGGGCGGTGGCTGCCGGGACTGCTGGACGAAGAAGCCGGTGAGGGCCGCCAGGGTGGCGGTGACGCCTTCCGGATCGGCGTCGCGGCCCAGCGGGTGGGCGGTGAACACCTCTTCCGGGTCGGGGCCGCCCTGGGCGCGGACGCAGGGGAGCATCAGCAGCAGGTCGAACCACGCGGCGGCGCGCACGGCGTGCGGCCAGTCGACGAAGACGACCCCGCCGTCCTTCGTGAGCAGGACGTTGTCCGCACGCAGGTCGGCGTGCGCGAGGGTGTCGCCGGTGGCGAACTCGGTCCACGGGGCGGAGAGTTCGGCCAGTTCGTGCAGGTGCGCCGCGGTCCACGGGTCGAGGCGCTCACCCCCGGTGTCCCCGGAGTCGATGAGCTGCCGCCACCCCTGGAAGGCGTGGGCCAGGGACTGTGCGGCGGTCGGGGCGTCGAACGGTGCCGGCGTCAGGGCCCGGCCCAACTCCTCGACGGCGTCGAGGACGCGTCGGAACTCGTCCTCCCGCCAGGGGACATGGGGCTGACGGCCCGCCACGTCCTCGAAGACCAGGGCGACCCAGGTGCCGTCGTCGTAGGTACCGAGGAGCCTGGGGGCGGGGGTGTTCGGCGGGAGTGCGGAGGCGTTCCTCGCCTCCGTCCGGTGCAGGGAGGGGCTGTCGGGGTTCGTCTCTGCGCTGACGGCCTTCACGAACGCACGGCGGTGGTCCGTGGTGGTCACGCGGACGGCGGCGCCGGGCGAGAAGCCGCCCTCCTGCGTGACGGCCGTCCGCACCGGCGCCCCGAGCACGTCCGCGACGGCGTCCCGGAGCGTGCGCGGGAGTTCTTCCCAGGGTGTGCGCAAGCCCGCGGCGGGCGGGACGATCGGATTCATGCCCCGCATCCTGCGGGGCCCCGCCCCCGACCGCCACCGATTTCTCCTGCCCCCCGACACCGACCTGACCGGCCTCGCCCTCAAACGCCGCACGAGCCGAAGGCCTCCAGGGGCGCGGGGAACTGCGCGACCAGCCCCCACCCGCCCGCAGCCGAACGAATCCGGACCACCGGAGAATCCGAGGCGAACCCCCACCCAGCGGCGCGGGGAACTGCGCGACCGGCCCCCACCCGCCCGCAGCCGAACGAATCCGGACCACCGGAGAATCCGAGGCGAACCCCCACCCAAGGGCGCGGGGAACTGCGCGACCAGCCCCCACCCGCCCGCAGCCGAACGAATCCGGACCACCGGAGAATCCGAGGCGAACCCCCACCCAGCGGCGCGGGGAACTGCGCGACCAGCCCCCACCCGCCCGCAGCCGAGACACGCACCCGGGGGTCTGGGGGCGGAGCCCCCAGGGGTGCCGGCCTACAAGCCCCGTGTCAGCGAGAGCAGTTCCCGTGCCGGGCCCGTGGGACGGTGGCCCGTGGGCCAGACCGCCCTGAGGTCCCGGCGGAGCTGGACGTCGGACAGCGGAATGCTCACCAGGCGATGCGCCGACAGCTCCTCCCCGAGAGCCAGCTCGCTCAGGACGGCGGGCCCCGCCCCGCTCACCGCCGCCGCCTTCACCGCCGTAGTCGAGGAAAGCTCGATCAACGGCCGCGCCAACCCACCCAACGCCGCGTCGAGAACCTGCCGCGTACCCGACCCCTCCTCCCGGAGGATCAGCGGCGTCGCGGCCAGCTCCGCCCCCGCGAGCGGCGCGCGACGCCGGGCCCACGGATGCCCCGGCGCCGTCACCACGATCAGCCGGTCGTGCGCGATGACCGTCGAGTCGAGGGCGGCCGGCACGGACAGTCCCTCCACGAAGCCGAGGTCCGCCTCGCCCGCGAGGAGACGTTCCGCCACGGCCGTCGAGTTTCCGGCGAGAAGCGACACCGCCGTGTCCGGCCGCTGCGCGCGCAGCGCGAGCAGCCACCCCGGCAGCAGATACTCGGCGATGGTCATGCTCGCCGCCACCCGAAGCCGCGAGTCCCGCCGGTCCCGCAACGCCTGCGCCCCCGCGTCGAACGCCTCCGCCGCCTCCACGACCCGCCGCGCCCAGTCCGTGACCAGCGCCCCGGCGTCGGTGAGCCGCGAGCCCCGGGGCGAGCGGTCGACGAGCGCGACACCCAGTTGCCGTTCCATGGAACGGATCCGGCTGCTGGCCGCGGGCTGGGTGATCCCCAGCTCCCGCGCCGCCCGCCCGAGACTCCCCAGCCGCGCCACCGCGAGCAGCAGTTCCAGCGCCCCGAGGTCGGGCACCCGATGCGCGATCCCGACCGCGACCGGTCCCGGTTCCCCCGACCGGCCACCCTCCATCCATGATCCCTCAGTACTCACACCCATAAAGCCAGCTTATGCCCCCATAGACCCGTACTCCCTGGTGGGGACCCGGTGGGCGCGCGACCGTGGACGCATGGTCACCGCAGCCCAGCCCCTCCTGTCGCCCCCCGCCGCCGAAGTCGGACGCCCGCGCGTCACCGCCGTCCGACACCTCGGCCCGAACTGGTACGCCTCCGTCATGGGCACCGCGATCGTGGCGACGGCGGGCGCCGGACTCCCCGGCGGCGTCCCGGGCCTGCGAACCGTCTGCACAGCTGTCTGGGCCTTCTCGGCCGTCATGCTCGTGACCCTGCTCGGCGCCCGCGCCCTGCACTGGAGGCACCACCGCGACCAGGCCCGCGCCCACCTCCTGGACCCGGCCATGGCCCCCTTCTACGGCTGTCTGGCGATGGCCCTGCTGGCCGTGGGCGGCGGCGCCCTCGTCGTCGGCCGGGACTGGATCGGGACGCGGGCGGCGGTCACCGTGGACGCCGTACTGTTCACCGCCGGCACGGCCGTCGGACTCGCCGCCGCCCTGGCCATCCCGTACCTGATGGCCGTACGCCACCGCATCCGCGCCGACCAGGCCACGCCCGTCTGGCTGCTCCCCCTCGTCGCGCCCATGGTGTCGGCCGCCGTCGGACCGCTCCTCGTGCCCCACCTGCCCCCGGGCCAGCCCCGGGAGACCCTGCTTCTCGGGTGCTTCGCGCTGTTCGGGCTGAGTCTGCTGGCCACCTTCGTGATGCTGCCGCTGATCTTCGCCAGGCTCATCACCGCTGGGCCGCTGCCGCTCGCGCTCACTCCGACGCTGTTCCTCGTGCTCGGTCCGCTCGGCCAGTCCACGACCGCGGTCGGCAAGTTCGCGGACTTCGCACCGGGCGTCGTGCCGACCCCCTACGACCAGGGTTTCGGGATGCTCGCCGTCCTCTACGGCGTCCCCGTCATGGGCTTCGCACTGCTGTGGCTGGGCCTCGCCGGCGCGCTGGTGGCGCGGGCCCGCCGCGAGGGCATGGGATTCGCGATGACCTGGTGGGCGTTCACCTTCCCGGTGGGGACCTGTGTCACCGGCGCCGAGGGCCTCGCCCGGCACACCGGGCTGGTCGCGTTCGACTGGCTCGCGGTCGCCCTGTACGCGCTTCTCGTAGCCGCCTGGTGCGTGGCCACCGCCCACACCGCACGCGGCCTGCTCAGCGGCAAGCTGCTCGCAACACCTGGACGAAAGTAACCTCTTGCGCCGCGCCTCCGGCCTTCATCGCCCTCATTGGATCGGCCACGGTTTGTTCCTCGTCCGCATCCCCGCCGCCTGGAAACGGGACCACATGACATGGATCATGCAGTACCGCCGCCTGTCGCGAGACGACGAAGCACTGCCACAGAGATCGCGGACAATGATCCACCGGTACATGCCAATCGGCAGGTGCCGACCGATGAAATCCCATTCATCGTCCTTCAGTTGCACCCGTGTCATGCAGGATGCGCTACCGGATCCGATCCATGGCGCGGAACGGTCCGCCAGATTGATCACGACTTGATACCCGCCCTGGATGTGCGGGCGGGGGTGGCGCATCCCCCTTGAGAGCTACAGGGATTGTCCATGTGGGGGTGACTCGCGGATGTCGGCGGGTTCCTAGCGTGGTTGTCAGGTCGCCACCGGTGCGACCAGCATCGCGAGGGGAGGCCACGATGGGCACGACGTCCACCGCACCGCACGGCACAGGATCCGGCCCGGACGAAGAGGGCGACGGCCGGGGCGGCCGTTTGGGCCGGATCGTTCGGTCTCCGCTCGGCTGGATGGCGGCGGGCATGGTCGGTGTCGGTCTCGTCTCGGGCCTGACCGCGACGGGTCCCGGTCCGGTGCCGGCGCTGGGAGCGGCTGCCGCGGTGGCCGTGTACTGGGCGGTCATGCGTTTCGTCGCACGACGCTCCACGCCGGAGATCGCCCGGCGCGGGGCCGGCCGGGAGTTACTGCTCGGCGGCGGGATCGGTCTGGGCTTCATCCTCGTGTCCGCACTCCTGATCACGGCTCTCGGGGGCTACTCGTTCGCCTGGGCGGGCAACGGCTTCGTGTCGGTCGTGTGGTCCGCGGTCATGGTGCAGATCGGCGCCGCGGTCACCGAGGAGCTGCTGTTCCGCGGTCTCGCCCTGCAGGCCCTGGAGCAGTTGTGGGGCAGCCGGGCCGCCGTCGCGATCACCGGGCTGTTCTTCGGCGTCGCCCACCTGGGGGCTCCGGGAGCCAATGGGTGGAGCGCGGTGGCGATCGCTCTCGAGGCGGGCGCCATGCTCGGTGCCGCGTTCCTGTGGCGGCGCAGCATCTGGTTCGTCGTGGGTCTGCACTTCGCCTGGAACACTGTCGAGCAGTTGCTCGGCATCCCGGTCTCCGGACACACCCCCGAGGGCCTGTACACCGTCGACGTCGATGGTTCCGCCCTGCTGACCGGCGGCGGATTCGGTCTGGAGGCGTCGATCGTGCCCATCGTCATCAGCGTACTGATCACCGTCTCGATGGCCGTCCTCGCCCACCGGAGCGGCGGTCTGCTGCCCCGGCGGCGGGCCCGGCACTGAGACAGGCAAACTGGAGGAAACGGAAGTGAAGTCCCCTCAGGTGCTCTGGAGTCCCTCGCTGTTCCGGGTACCGCTCAGCCGGTGGAGCGAGCGGGATGCCTCCGTCAAGGACGGCGTGCTTGCCCTGGTGCTCACCCTGCTGGCCTTCGTGCCGACCCTGTCGAACATCGGAGGGCAGATCGGCGATCTGCCCGAGCGGCCGGCGAACGCACTGGGCATCGGGCTGATCCTGGCCCAGACCCTGCCGTCGGCGGCCCGCCGCCGGTGGCCCGCCGCCTGTCTGGCCGTCACCGCGGGCGCGTTCGCCGTGCACCAGGCGCTGGGCTTCGCGACGACGTTCGGGAGTGTGGGGCTGTATCTCGCCCTGTACTCCGCCGGGGCCCATCAGGTCGACCTGCGCCGCGGCGTGGCCGTCATGGCGAGTGCGGCCTACGCCGTACTGGCCGTCGTCCTGCACCACCTCGGCTCACCGCAGGGAATCCCGGACTATCTCGCGTTCTATCTGACTCTGGCCGCGATCTGGCTGGTGGGGGGTGCCGTACGCATGCGGCGAGGGGAAGAGGCGGAGCGGCGGCGGCTGGCCGCCGAGGTGGCCACGGCCGCCGAGCGGGCGCGGATCGCCCGCGAACTGCACGACGTGGTCACCCACCATGTGACGGCCATGGTGGTCCAGTCCGACGCGACGCAGTTCCTGCTCACGTCCGCGCCGGAACGGGCCGGGGAGGGACTGGTGGCCGTCAGCGACACCGGCCGTCGGGCTCTGACGGAACTGCGGTACCTGCTCGGCGTGCTGGAGGCGACCGGTGAGTCCGCGGTCGCCGACCCGGCGCGTGCGGACCGGGCCCCGGCCCTGGGACGGGTGTCCGACCTGGTCGAACAGGCCCGCAGGTCGGGTCAGCCGGTCGAGTTCGGCGAGCAGGGCGAGCGGCGGGCGCGGCCCGTGGACGTGGAACTGGTCGCGTACCGCGTGGTGCAGGAGGCGCTCACCAACGCGATGAGGCACGCGTCCGGGCAGATGACACACGTCCTGGTCCGGCACCGCGAGGAGCACGTCGAGATCAAGGTGACGACCGACGCGCCCGCCGCCTCCCCGGCGACCGTGCCGGTCCCGCGGAAGCCTGGCCCGGGGGGCGGACGAGGTCTGGCCGGATTACGTGCACGGGTGAGGATGCTCGATGGTGAACTGGAGGCCGGAGCCCGGCCCGAGGGCGGGTTCGAGGTCCGCGCGACGATTCCGTCCCAGCCCGTTCAGGAGTGACCCCGTGAGCGATGCGCCGCAACCCGTCCGTGTACTCGTCTGCGATGATCAGGCGCTGGTGCGGACCGGCTACGTCACCATCTTCTCCGCGCAGCCCGACATCGAGGTCGTCGGGGAGGCCGAGAACGGGCACGCGGCGGTGGAAGCCGCACGGCGGCTGCGGCCCGACGTGGTGGTGATGGACATCCGGATGCCCCTGCTCGACGGCATCCAGGCGACCCGGCAACTGGCCGGTCCCGATACCCGGGTCCCGCCGAAGGTGCTGGTCGTCACCACGTTCAACGTCGATGCCTACGTCTACGACGCGCTGCGGGCCGGAGCCAGCGGCTTCCTCCTCAAGGACGCGCCTCCCGCGGAGCTGGTGAACGGGATCCGTACGGTCGCCCGGGGCGAGGCCCTGCTGGCGCCCGCCGTCACCCGCCACCTCATAGGTCACTTCGCCGAACACCTGCGGCCGGCCGACACCTCCCGGCAAGCCAGGGAAGACCTCGTACGCGCGCTGACCCCCCGCGAGCTGGACGTGCTCCGGCAGATCGCGGAGGGGCTGTCGAACGCGGAGATCGCCGCGGCGCTCTTCATCACCCCCGAGACGGTCAAGACCTACGTTTCGCGGATCCTGGCCAAACTCGGCCTGCGTGACCGGGTCCAGGCGGTCGTCCTCGCCTACCGGGTCGGGCTGATCCCAGCGGCCGGCTGACTGGGGCCGACCCTGCTGCGCCCGGCCCGGGACATGCCTCGGATGCCCTCTGCCGACGCACGCCTGGACAGATTCGAACTTGCAGGTCAGCAGCGGAGGCGGGCTCTGTCCCCGTAAATACGCAGGATGCAGCCTCTGAAGCATGTCAGCGGCACACCCCCGTCCGAAGGATGCAGGGTCAGTCCCAGAGCCATCAGCGGGCGGATGGCCTCCGCGTTCAGACGTCCGTCGGGGTCGGGTCCTTGTACAGCCGCCCATGCCTCGAACAGTGTCCTGACGGTCTCCCAGCCCGGTCCGGGCACGAAATGGCACAAGGACGTCGGCTGGTCGACCCCATACTCGCGAAGCTCACCGACCCGAACGTCTCCGCGCATGAGCCACCATGTCCTCACTCTGCCTCCCCCTCTCCCCCGTTCGTCTCCGCGGAAGCACGCTACTGCCGTTCGTTCACACCCGGGCTGTGCGAATAAGTCGCTCCGCATCGGCGCAGGACAGTTGGACCGTCCCCGCAAAGGTCTGTGAACGCGCCTTGACATGGATCACCAAGCAGCGTTCACAGACTCTATGTCCTGGTTGTGTGCTGGAAGGAGTGCCGCGAGGCGGTTGGCTCGCGGCACGACCCAGTTGGACACCCGGGGGCGGGCGCCCCATCTGTGAAGCAGCGTGACCTTCAGGCGTCAGAGCTGGGGGTCGTTCCGCAGGTCAACGAATCCACCCTCGCCGTCGTCGCGGAAGGTGATGGCTTCCTTGCCGATACCGAGAGCGTCGAGCAGGACGTCGAGCGCCGCCTCGACGTCAGCCTGACTGCGGCCGACCCACACGAAGACATCGAGGCAAGGGTTGCCCTCCAGTCGGCTCAACGCGAAGTCGATCTTCTGGATGCGGAACATCGCCGCATCCACCGGGCCCAGGTCCTCCCAGCCCCGTTCGATGTTCAGCCGCAGCCGCGCGGCCAGGACATCCAGAGACGGTGACAGGCCGGCAACCAGCCGGAATGAACTCGCCGCGTACTCCCACATGCTGGCCTGGAATGCTGGGTTTCGTTTCCCGCCTTGGTACTCCGGCGCGCGTTCCCAGTCCGACTCTGGCCCAGGAACCTCGACCGCCGCCATGCGTCCTCCCCACCCCGCTGCTGAGCTGTGACGCCTCACTCTAGAAGCTCGGCTCCTGGCGTCCGGGATCTCCAACCCGGTGGACGTCGGCCCTGCGAGAGAAGGTCATCTGGCTTGACATCCGTCCCGGTGATCCTCTGCTCCCGTGTGAGGCTGGGCGATGCCGGCCCCCTTCGTCGCAGAGATGAAAGTGTCCCGCCGGAAAGGTCTGTGAACGCTGCTGACTTCAGTCGTCACGCCGCGTTCACAGACCGCATCCATGCCCTTGGTGCAGCGATACGGAAGGCTCGTCAGGGTGTTGGGGCTTCCTGGAAGAACCAGTTGGGCGCTTGGCGAACAGCGGTTGGCTCGCAAGCGGGGCCCGGTGGCGTTCCCTGCGTTGGGTGGCAGACATGCTCTGCACGGTCAGTCGAAGGCCACGACCAGGCGAACGCCGTCGTCTCCGAAGCGGCCTGCCAGGGCCTTCATCACCGCAAAGACGTGTGGCCAGTGAGTCTCATGGCCCAGTACAGCACCGACCGTCAACGGCTCGTACGTGCAAGACAGTTCGCCGGCGGTCCACTCCACGCGTCCCGTCGCCTCTCGCAGGTCGGCCGGCGGCACGCCTACGGCGGACAGGACTTCCGGAGGCCAGGTGTCGGAAACGAGATGTTGATGCGGAATCGACGGCGGCGACTTCGGGCGCCAGGTCAGTCGGCCGATGAAGTGGTCAGGCGTTGTCGTGGGGTCGATCGAGGCGAGCTCCGCCCAGCTGACCCAGCTCGCGCTGTGCAGGTCATCCGGCACGGCCGAAGGACCCAACTGCGAGCGCAGTCCGGTCGACAGATCGACGGGAAGACCACGGCCTGGTGCAAGGGGCCGGAAGCCCGCGTAGTTGCGTACTCCGAAGAGACAACCGAAGGCTGCGTAGTCGGTCTCGTCATACAGCGGCCAAAGATCCATGGCGGCCACCCACGGCTCGCCGTCGTAGTAGTCGGTACCGGTGCCGGGATGGCAAAACTCGATGCCGCCATGAATATCCGTACTCACGGCGTCGCACCCTAACAGCGCACGCCTGGACAGATTCGAACTTGCAGGTCAGCAGCGGAGGCGGGCTCTGTCCCCGTAAATACGCAGGATGCAGCCTCTGAAGCACGTCAGAGGCGCACCCCCGTCCGAAGGATGCAGGGTCAGTCCCAGAGCCATCAGAGGGCGGATGGCCTCCGCGTTCCTACTCCCGTCGGGGTCAGGTCCCTGTACAGCCGCCCACGCCCCGAACAGTGTCCCGACGGTCTCCCAGCCCGGTCCAGGCACGAAATGGCACAAGGACGTCGGCTGGTCGACCCCATACTCGCGAAGCTCACCGACCCGAACGTCTCCGCGCATGAGCCACCATGTCCTCACTCTGCCTCCCCCGTTCTTCTGCGCGGAAGCACGCTACTGCCCCCGGTTGACACTCGGGCCATGCGAATCAGTCGCTCCGCATCGGCACAGGACGGTTGGACCGTTCTCGTAAAGGTCTGTGAACGTGGGTTGACATGGATCATCAAGCCGCGTTCGCAGACCTTTGCCGCCATATGACCCGTGGGTGACGCCAGCCGTTGTGCCGGACAGCCGGTCAGGGACGCAGGTGGGCGAGTAGCTCTTCACCGGCGGGGTATCCCTGCTCCTGGGGGAGCAGGCGGGTGGCTGCGTCCAGTTCGCCGTCCCTGACGAGTGCGTGGATCTCGTTGGCGAGCGGAGTCACGTCACTGATGGACACGATCCACTCGTCCGCGTAACGCGACGATGCCTCACCCGAGAGCCCCAGTTGCAGCGAGCGGTGTGGCAGGGGACGCAGGTGCAGATCGCGTTCGGGATCCCACTGGACACGGGCCGGTGCGCGCTTGAGGTCCCGCTGCCAGGCGCCGCGATCGGAATGCAGTCCGCGGACGTAACTCGCCAGGCAGGCATGGCGCAGCGCCCACTCGAAGCCTTCGCGAGTGATCTCGACGGCGAGGACGGTCTCCTGACCCTCCTTCGTGCCCCAGCCGGAGCGATACATCATCCACATGAAACTGGGCTTGATCCACGTCATGCGGCCAGGCTTCCACGCGGTGGGAAAGCGGCCGTCTCGGATGGCGGGCAGTCCGATCTCAGGGGAGTACGCCTGGTAGACGGTGATCGTGGATGCCGTGTGGAGCGCGCGGATCCTGCCGTGCGGTTCTTCCATGGCGTACAGCGTGGGCTCGGCCGACTCAGGTGACCACCGATTTTCGACCGTTGCGCGACGCGACGGAGCACGGTCTGTGAACACGGCTTGACATGGGTCTTCAAGCCCCGTTCACAGACCTCAACGGGCGGTTCGCCGGGTCCAGGGCGCAATGGACCAGAAATATCGACCGCGCGCCGACGAGCAACGAGGATGCCGCGGTGGTGGCGAGGCTGGTGAGGTTCGCCGATCGGATGCGGCTGGGATGATGGCCAGCATGACCCTGGACTGGTCCCGTCTGAACCACGCCTATGGACCCGCATCCGACCTACCGCGGCTCTTCGATGAAGCCGGTGACCCTGAACTCGCTGAAGTGGCATGGGAGGAGCTGTGGGCATCTCTCAGTCACCAGGGGACGGTGTATACGGCTAGCTTTGCCGCCCTGCCCGTTCTGGCGGACATTGCCACCGGTCGTAAGCCGGGCGGTCGCTGGCAGGCCCTGGGGCTGGCCGGCCGCATCGTCGTCCGTGAGCAGCAACTTCACGAGCCTGGTTACGTCCAGGGCCGCTACCCGTCTGCGATCGGCGAACTGCACCGCCTGACGCAGAGCTTGGTGATGACAGAGCCCTTCGAGGGCGATGCAGACGACTTTCTGTACTGTCTGGAACACCTACTGGCTTTCGAGGGGGTGCCCATATGGAGGCACAATCTGGGTCGCAGTGAGTACGCCGTGGTGTGCCCCTCCTGCGCGAGCCATTTGGAGGTCGACCTCTCCGACAGGCTCCGAGGTACTCGCCATCGGGACCCGAACGCGCGCTTTCGGGTTGTCGGCCGCGAGGGACCGTTGCTCACCGATGTCCACCCGGCGACCCCCGCGGACCTGCCCCCGCTGGCGTCTCGACTGCACGGTCTGGCCGTCAGGGCCGGGCAGCCAGCGGCCGCTGACCATCTGACCCATCTTTTCGGCCACACGACCTGCCCGGACTGCGCTTCGGTATTTTCCGTACCGGACCAAATTGTGGCCTTCGAGACACGGCAGTCCGTGGGCGATCTGGACCAGAATTCTTAGGGCGCCTCCAATCCACGTTCCAGATGGACCTGCACCGACCTGGGTCACTGCCGCAGCACAATCGATCCGCCGGGCCCTGACCGTCCATCAGCACACAGCGCGCATCGAACCGACAATAGGTCTGTGAGCACGCCTTGACATGGATCAAGCCGCCGTTCTTACGGCCAACTGGCTCCCCTGGCAGGAACGAGCGCTTGATCCACGTCAAGCCGCGTTCGCAGACCTCATGACCGGACGGAACGCACGAGAGGCTCCGCAACCATCCGGCACAGTGATGTGTCTGTTGTAGAACAAATGAGGACAGGAGAGGCATGGCCGATCGCTGCACGCCGCACCCAAGCCGTCCTGGCCCTCGCCCGCCGACGCGTCAACGTCCTCTGGGCCCTCCTGCGCGACCAGCGGAACTACGCCCCCGCCCCACGGCCGCACACCCGGCCTGACGCCTGACACGCGACATCAGGAAGCAGCCACTGGTTTCCGTGGTCCTCAGAGAGTCGTCCTGGTTCGGGAGGCCTCGGTGGCTCGTAGATCACTCCTGCCGCACATACGAGCCGTGTCCCGATCATGTCCGGGTGCTCCCTGAAGCGGAAGTCGCCGATGCGGCGATCACCAAACCGGCGGTCAGGGCTACAGGGCCGCGAACGGGGGAACGATACGAACGACGATGATCAGTGCGTCTCGTGGCGCCACGAGGAAGTAGAACCATCCCCCGGCAGCGTCCATCCTGCGCAGACCGCCCGGACGAGGGCCGTTCCCGAGATCGCTGACGTCGATGCCCGTATGGGCAAGGTCCACGAGTTGGCCGGCCAGACGTTCTACTTCCGCCACGACGTGAACGGGGATACCGCCTGCCACATGGTTGTGGTCGGGGTCGTATTCCCAGCGCCAGTCGGCACTCACCGGGAGGGAAGACCGATGGCTGAGTGGGCTGCGTCCAGGATGCGCCCCAGCTCGGAGGCTGCCCGCCGGACCAGAGCGACGTCACCCGACTCGGCTCTGGCTTCCCAGCGACGGAAGTCGGCTGCCAGGCCGGGCTGACGCTGAATGTGGACGTAGACGGCCCACTGGGTGATGAAGCGCTGGAGCGGCGCGAGATCGGAGCCCTGTCGGGACTGGTCGGCCGCCTGGTCCAGCTCACGTGTGAAAGCCGGCAGCGCCGCAGGCGCGATCTGACTGATCGCCTGACGCAGCGCGGCAACCGTGGCGGGGGGCTGGGGGATGAGCGGTTGCCCAGCGGCGGAGGTGGTCATGGCTGCTCCCATGGGCGCGATTCTGATCCCGTGAGCCAGCCTAGCGGGCACGAGCGCTGGGCCACCGCTCGAACGAGTGAGGCAGAAGCGTTACTCCCCCCGGCCCACTCGTCGACGCACATGCCCGGCGCCGGGCGATCGCTCCTGCGGTGGGGCGCCGAACGCTTGCCCGGCGCCCCGGGCGGTCCACTGGTCGTCCGGGACGTCAGAGGGGACCCGATCCCGGTGGGGCGGGACGCACCCCGGCAGGCCCTGCTTCTTTCACAGGCCGGCCGGATGGCTGGAGAGCCAGTCGGTGTGCCGGCCGCGCACCCGGTCGCGCTCCGCGGGTGAGGCGAGAATGACGTCCGCGCCGCTGCGCCAGTTCTGGCCGTGGGCTCCCACCCGCTTCTACGCCGCCCCAGGGCTTGTCCTGCACGTCTCGGACGAAGGTGACGACAGCTTCAGCGCCTGGGCCGGCGCCACCCACCGCAGTGCGCTCACCCCGCTGGCCGACGCCGCGGTGGAGTGGACCCGGTTCGACGTCTGCCATCGAGACCCAGCCCCGTTGCCCGACAGCGTTCACGTGCTCGCAACACCTGGACGAAAGTAACCTCTTGCGCCGCGCCTCCAGCCTTCATCGCCCTCATTGGATCGCCCACGGCTTGTTCCTCGTCCGTATCCCCGCCGCCTGGAAACGGGACAGCATGACCTGGATCACCAAAGCGCTTTCACAGCCCCATCCGTGGTCGTAGGATCTCCCGCCGGTGGTCGACACAGTTTGTGGGGGCGAACATGGAGAGACCGGACGACCGCATCGCATCCGTCCTGCGCTTCGCTGCGGAACTCGTCGCCTGGGCGGCGACTCCCTGGGCCTTGTCCAAGTACTCATGGCTGCTTGCCGTCTTGGCTGTGGTGGTACTGATCGGCCTCCCGACCGTCTTCTCCACTCCGGGAGACAAGGCGCAGGTGATCGTCCCTGTCTCGGGTACGGTCACGATCCTGCTCGTGCTGCTCCAGCTCACTGCTGCCGCGATCGCCGCATGGTCGGCATGGCCCATCCATGCGGCGGTCCTCGTGTTTTTCCTCGTGGCCGCCACCCTCGTCACGGAACGTCAACGCTGGCGGTGGCTGCTCTCCACGGACCGGCACACCGGCTGAGCTGCGGAGGGGGGCACCGGAGTGCGTTCGCTCTCCGGGCAGGCCCGCCACTTCCCGGCCTCGTCCTACCCTTCGGTGAAGTAGGTGTACGGCGCGACCGAGACTCCTTCGGAGACCGCGCGTTCGTCGTCCTCGTCGGCATCCGGGTCGAGGTCGAGCGCCCACAACGAATGCATGGACCACACGGAGAAGCCGGCGTGGAAGTCGTGGCCGATGTCTGAGGGTGTGCTCGAGTGCCCCAGGGCGTGGAGGTCCGCGACGACGTCATCCAGAAAGCGATGGGTCAGCTGAACCCCGTCGTACTGCGCCTCGGCATCGCCGCCTTCGCCGCTGTAGGCGATCTCCACGAGTTCGACCGTCTCGTCAGCCGCGTAGGTGATCACCAGCGTGGGTGAGGTGGTGTAGACGGCGCGCTGTCCGCCTGGGCCGTGATACGGCGACCCGACACGCTCCTCGACCTGCGAGCGCGGATCGCCGATCCTGACGAGGGCCACGCCTTGTCCTGGGATGATCTCCATGGTGACCATCCTGTCAACCAGGACAACCGCTCGGAAGTCCGCGGAGAGATGAGAGCGCCGCCGCTCCATCCGGCACAGGTCTGCGACGGCTACTCCTCAGGCTGAGGCATCGCAGATGTCCCTGTGAGGCTCCCGTCCGAGGGCGGGTCGACGGGTGCCGTGACCACACGAGCGGCACCCTGCTGCGCTGCTCGCAGCGCCGCGCTGAGCAGGCCCGGTGCCTGTGCCAGCGACGGCCCGTACCAGGTCAGCAGGCGGCCGTCGACGAGCGCGCAGGGCACGCCCTCGAACGCCTCGGGTCCGTCGTCGGCGGTGAAGCGGTACGGCTCGTCGGGCAGGACCACGAGGTCGGGGGCCGCCGCCCGGAGTTCGGGGAGTGGGACGCGGGGGTATCGGTCGGCGTGGTGGGCGTAGACGTTGTCGACGCCCAGGCGCGCCAGGACGTCCCCGGCGAAGGTGTCCCGGCCGAGGACCATCCAGGGGCGTCGCCAGATCGGCACGATCGCGGTCGTACGGCGGTCGGGAGCGGGGAGCCGCGCCCACGCGGCCTCCGCCTCGTCCAGCCAACGGGGGCGGGTCCGCGCACCGCACGCGCCCAGCACTCGCGCCAACTCGCGGAAGGCTTCCGGCACCGCGCGGACCTCCGTGACCAGCACCTCGATCCCCGCCTCCCGCAAAGCCGTCAGATCAGGCTCGCGGTTCTCCTCCTCGTTGGCGATCACCAGGTCCGGGGCGAGTCGTACGATCCGGTCGACCGCGGGGTTCTTGGTGCCGCCGACCCGCACGACGTCGAGGTCCGGCGGACGGCTGCACCAGTCGGTCGCGCCGATCAGGGCACCGGGGACGGTGACGGCCACGGCCTCCGAGAGTGAGGGCACGAGGGACACGACCCGCACTCCGGCGGGCCCGCTAGACATGACGGGAGGTCTCGGGCGGCATGGCACCCAGTATCGCAGCGTTGCCCGCGATCGTGGCCGCTCGCGATCGTCGCGGCCCGCGCGGCAACGGCTCAGCGCTTGCCGAAGGTCTGGCGGTCCTCCACGGCCTCGATGTGGTCGGCGACCTCGACCACGACCACCCGGGTGTCCGGCACGGTCGCCCGCCACCGGTGGCGCACCCCACCCGTGAGGTACAGCGTGTCGCCGCGTCCCAGGCGGTGGGCGCGGCCCTCCGCCTCGACCTCGACGGCCCCGTCGGCGACGTACATCAACTTGTCGTTGCGGTGCTGGAGTTCGCGGCCCTCCTCGTGGTCACCGGTGAACTCCGTGGCGTGCAACTGGTGGTGACCGCGCACCAGGGGGCGCATATGGGCTTCGGGAGTGAACTCGGCGCCCGAGTCGGCGCGCACCACATCGACGCTGCACGCCGGGTCGGCCGCCGCGAGCAGTTCGACGGCGGTGGTGCCCAGGGCGTCGGCGACCCTTTCCAGGGAACTCTGGCTGGGCCGGGCCCGTTCGTTCTCGACCTGGCTGAGGAAGGGCACCGACAGGCCGCTGCGCTCGGCCACGACGGCGAGCGTGAGCTCCAGTGTCCGGCGCCGCCGCCGGACGGCCGCACCCACCCGAAGGGGTTGTTCTTTGTGGTCGCCCATCGCTCCGGCTCCCTCCCACGCGTCGTCGGTCCACTGCTTCGGTCTGCCGCTTCGGCTGCCGCTCGGACTGCTGCCTCGGCTGCCGCTTCGGCGCACAACTTCTGATGAGTTGTTTGCACCCTACGCATGTTCGGCAAACCGTTTCATGCACCCGTCACATCGCTGACACATCGGAGGAGGGTGAGGGCCACAATTCGCGCCAACAGACGAGTCGCCCCGGCTCCCCCGGCGCCACACCCTCCCACGGGACGAAAAGGCTGACCAGCAGGGCCGGATGCCCCTGCGGATCGATGAGCGCGGGCACGTAGGGACCGGCGCGGGCGCGACTGCCGCCGTGGGTGCGGATGGTCAGCCGATCAGCCCGCCCGGTCGTCGGATCATAGGCGTACGTCTGTCACCTTTCGAAGCCCGGCACCCGTGCTGACTTTCCGTCAAATTCAGTCCGCAGAAGCCGAGTTGGGGGAGCGAGCGGTTGCCGGTGTCGCCGCGCACACCCCAGGACTCCAGGGCGCGGTCCGGCCGCCGGTCGAGGCTTGCGTGCCAGGTCGTGAAGTCCTCGAGGGTGGCGCGGAGTTCACGGTCGGTGTCGCAGCGTGCCCGGCGGTGACCGGCGAGCTCGACCGTGCCGTCGTGCACGGAGGTGATGTCCGCAGTGCCTCGGCGCGGCGCGACAGGGTGCGCGGCGCATCGACGGCGCGGGAGGCGTTCCCTGACCGGAGGGCGTCCAGATCGGCGTAGCCGCGTACGGCGATGTGGTTGTCCGGATCCTTCCCATACGCCAGTACGTAGCCACTGGTGTCGTCGGTCGCGAGTGCGGGCCGGAACAGGGGGCGCACGGACGTCGGGGTGGCCGTCGGTCACACGGGTGTCGGGACCCGTGTGACCGACGGCCACCCCTCGTCGAACGACCTTGCGGCTACTGCGGCGTCATCCGCTCCACCACGTCCGGGTGCTCCTTCAGCCATGCGGCGACCGCCGCCTCCTCATGGCCCTGGCCGCGCTGCTTGATCTCGCTCTCCAGGGTGCCGAGCTCGGACTCGCTCATCCTGAAGTTCTTGATCCACTTGGTGAGCTGCGGGTACTGCTCGGGGAACTTCTTGCTGGAGATGGTCCGGATCGTGTTCCCCTCACCGAAGAGCTTCTTGTCGTCGGCGAGCTTGGTGAGCTTGTACTCGCTGTACGCCCAGTGCGGGGACCACAGGACGACGGCGACCGGCTGCTTCTTGGCGTACGCGCGCTTCAGCTCGGCCAGCATCGCGGGCGTGGAGCCGTCGACGACCTTGTACTCCTTGTCCAGGCCGTAGCCCGGAAGGACCTTCGTCTTCAGGAGGTTCATCTCGCCGGTGCCCGGCTCGATGCCGATGATCCGGCCGCCGAAGGTGCCCGCCTTGCCCTTGAGGTCCGCGAGGGACTTGACGTCCTTCACGTACGAGGGCACGGCGATCTCCAGCGAGGTCGGCCGGTACCAGGTGCCCAGGTCCCTCAGGTCGTTCTTGTGCTGGTCCCAGTAGTTCGACTGGGCGTACGGCAGCCAGGCGTCGAAGTTGAGGTCCAGGTCGCCGGAGGCGAGGCCGGTGTAGACGGGGCCGACGTCCATCTGCTTGAGGTTCAGCGTGTAGCCGCGCCGTGCCAGGACGTTCTTCCAGAGGTAGCTGACGGCGACGTCCTCGTCCCAGGGGAACCAGGCCACGTCCAGCGGACGCTTCGTCTCGGCAGCGGCCGTGGAGTTCTTGACCGGGGCCAGCTTGTCGACGACTCCGGGGTTCCGCTTCAGCCAGGCGCGCACCGCGTCCTGCTGCTTGCCCTTGCCCACCTTGTTGATCTCGGCCTCGAGACCGGTGAGCTGCTTCTCCGTCATCCTGAAGTTCTTCAGCCACTGCCCGACGACCGGGTTGTCCTGCGCGAAGCCCTTGCGGGAGAGGGTGTGCACGCCGTCGCCCTTGCCCCAGGCACCCTTCGGGTCCTTGAGTTTCTTCAAGTCGTAGTCGCTGTAGGCCCAGTGCGGCGACCAGAGGGTGACGACGATCGGCTCCTTCTTGGCGTACGCGCGCTTCAGCTCGGCCAGCATCGCGGGCGTGGAGCTGTCGACGACCTTGTACTCCTTGTCGAGGCCGTAGTCCTTCAGGACCTTGCTCTTGAGCAGGCCCATCATTCCGGCGCTCGACTCGATGCCGGTGATCTTGCCACCGAAGGTGCCGGCCTTGCCCTTGAGGTCCGTCAGGGAGTCGACGCCCTTCATGTACGAGGGGACGCTCAGCTCCAGCGAGGTGGGGCCGAACCACGAGCCCAGGTCGTCGAGCTTGCTGCCGTACTTCTTCCAGTACTGCTCGTGGGTGGTCGGCAGCCAGGAGTCCGTCTCGAAGTCGACGTCGCCCTGGGACAGGGAGGTGTACAGCGGGCCCGCGTCGAACTGCTTGGCGTCGACCTGGAAGCCGCGCTCCTCGAGGATCTCCTTCCACAGGAAGGTGGAGGCGACGCCCTCGTCCCACGGGATGTAGCCGATGGTGATCTTCTTGCCCTGGCCGATGTTCTGGCCGTCGGCCGCGGTGGACGTCGAGTCGGTCCCGCCGAACATGCCCATGCCGCCCGCGACCAGCGCGAGCACGACGACACCGATGACGGCGACGGCCGCGCGGGGGCGGTAGGACCAGATCTTCAGGCCCTGCGCGGCGCGCAGTCTGGCGGCGGCGCGGCGGCCGAGCGGGGAGACCTGGGTGCCGAGGGCGCTGGTCATACGGTCCAGGTAGATCGCCAGGATGACGATGGCGACGCCCGCCTCGGAGCCGAGGCCGACGTTCAGCTGCCCGATGGCCTCGTTGACGTCGCCGCCGAGGCCACCGGTGCCGACCATGCCCGCGATGGCGGCCATGGACAGGCCCAGCATGATGACCTGGTTGACGCCCGCCATCACGGTGGGCAGCGCGAGCGGCAGCTGGATGCGCAGCAGGGTGTCGCGGGGCCTGGTGCCGAACGCGTCGGCGGCCTCGACGAGTTCCTTGTCGACCTGGCGGATGCCCAGCTCGGTCATGCGGACGCCGGGAGCCAGCGCGAAGATCAGGGTGGCCACGATGCCGGCCGGGGCGCCGGTGCCGAAGAACAGGATCGCCGGGATGAGGTAGATCATCGCGGGCAGCGTCTGCATGAAGTCCAGCACCGGGCGGACGATGCCGCTGACCCGGTCGGAGCGCGCCGCCCAGATGCCCACGGGTACCGAGACGACGAGCGCGATGAGCGTGGCGACGAGGACCAGCGAGAGGGTCACCATCGCGTCCTCCCACAGTTCGAGGGAGTCGATGAACGCGAATCCCGCGAAGGTGAGGACACCGGCGGAGGTGCCGCGCAGCCAGAACGCGATCACCGCGAAGATGCCCGCGAGGAGGAGCGGTTCAGGGGCCTGGAGGACGGCGTCGATACCGTCGTACGTGCCCTGGAAGACGGTCTTGAAGAAGTCGAAGAGCCACGCCATGTGGTTCAGCAGCCAGTCGACGGCGCTGTTGACCCAGTCGCCGAAGGGAATCCTAGGCATCGGCCGTCACCGACTCGTCCCGAGGACTGGCACAGCGTGCGGGGGTCCCCTGCTCGTCGCCGAGGAAGGCGACGAGGCGCTGCCGGTGGACGACGCCCACGAGTGCGCGCCGCTCGTCGAGTACCGCCACCGGGTGCGTGAGGCGGGCGCTGATAGCGCAGAGGTCCACGAAGGGGGTGTCGGGCGTGGCGGTCTCGCAGTCGCAGTCCGCCTCGTCGCCGCGTACGTCGGTGTCCATGACGGCCCCGGCGGTCAGGACCCGGGAGCGGTCGACGTCCTGGGTGAAGGAGGCGACGTAGTCGTTCGCGGGACGCACGAGGATGTCCTCGGCGGTGCCGGTCTGGACGATGCGGCCGTCGCGCATGACGGCGATCCGGTCGCCGAGGCGCATCGCCTCGTTGAGGTCGTGGGTGATGAAGACGATGGTCTTCTTGAGCTTCTTCTGGAGCTCGATCAGCTGGTCCTGCATGTCACGGCGGATCAGCGGGTCCAGCGCGCTGAACGACTCGTCCATCAGCAGCAGATCGGCGTCGGTGGCGAGCGCGCGGGCGAGGCCGACGCGCTGCTGCATACCGCCGGACAGCTCGTCGGGCCAGGACTTCTCCCAGCCGGCGAGCCCGGCCAGCTCCAGGGCCCTGGTGGCGCGTTCCTTGCGCTCGGCGCTCGGCACGCCCTGGACCTCCAGGCCGTAGGCCGCGTTCTCCAGGACGCTGCGGTGCGGGAAGAGCGCGAAGTGCTGGAAGACCATGCTGATCTTCTTCGCGCGGACCTCGCGCAGTGCGCGGGCGCTGAGCGCGGTCAGGTCCTGGCCGTCGAAGCGCACCTGGCCCGCGGTGGGCTCCAGGAGTCCGTTGAGCATGCGCAGGAGGGTGGACTTGCCGGATCCGGACAGGCCCATGACGACGAAGATCTGGCCGGGTTCCACCGTGAAGGACGCGTCGATCACCGCGGCGGTCGTGCCGTCGGCGCGCAGTTCCTCACGGTCGGCTCCCTGACGGAGCCGCTCCACCGCGGCGTCGGGTCGTCTCCCGAACACCTTGTACAAATGCTCGGCCTCAAGCCTGGATGACACGGGTGCCTCTCGATCGGACAGTTGAAAAAGCAACGGGGTTGTCCCGGGTCCGCGCCTGCCCACGCCTACACGGAGCAAACACACAAGTGGTCCAGGTCACTGTCAGTGGCGTACGGCATGATGCGAGGCGTGACCAGACGCCTGATGCTGCTCGACACCGCTTCCCTGTACTTCCGGGCCTACTTCGGGGTCCCCGACTCGGTGAAGGCCCCGGACGGCACGCCCGTGAACGCCGTGCGCGGGCTGCTCGACTTCGTCGACCGGCTGGTCAAGGACCACCGCCCCGACGATCTGGTGGCCTGCATGGACGCGGACTGGCGCCCGCAGTGGCGGGTCGACCTGATCCCCTCGTACAAGGCGCATCGCGTCGCCGTGGAGACCGAGGCCGGCCGGCCGGACGAGGAGGAGGTGCCGGACACGCTCTCCCCGCAGGTGCCGGTCATCGAGGAGGTCCTCGACGCGCTGGGCATCGCCCGCGTGGGGGTCGAGGGGTACGAGGCGGACGATGTGATCGGCACCTTCACAGGGCGTGCCGACGGCCCGGTCGACATCGTCACCGGCGACCGCGACCTCTACCAACTCGTCGACGACAAGCGAGGGGTGCGCGTCCTGTATCCCCTCAAGGGTGTGGGCACGCTCCAGCTCACCGACGAGACCTGGCTGCGCGAGAAGTACGGGGTCGACGGCGGCGGATACGTGGATCTGGCGCTGCTGCGCGGCGACCCGAGCGACGGTCTGCCGGGGGTGCCGGGGATCGGCGAGAAGACGGCGGCCAAGCTGCTCGACCAGTTCGGCGACCTGGCCGCAATCATGGCGGCGGTCGACGATCCGACGGCGAAGCTGACACCTTCTCAGCGCAAGCGGCTCGACGAGTCACGGCCGTACGTCGCGGTCGCGCCCAAGGTCGTACGGGTCGCCGGTGACGTTCCCCTGCCGGACGTCGACACGGCGTTGCCGCACGCGCCGCGCGATCCGGCCGCACTGGAGGCACTGGCCGCGCGTTGGGGTCTGGGCGGGTCGCTGCAGCGGTTGCTCACCACGCTCGGCGAGTGAACGGGAGCGAGCAGAAGTGACGTTCTCACCCAGAAGAGTGAGATTCTCAATTTAGGGTAGCCTTACTTACACAGCGGGACTCGACCCCGGCCACCGCGCGGCTCGAGCCCTGATGTGGGGGGCTCATGAGCTTTTCACACAGGGGGTGTTAACTGGGAGAGAGGTGCTAACTTAGGTAAGCCTAAGCCAGTGAACGAGGAGGCCGTCATGGCAGAGCGTCCGGCACGCAGGTCCAGGAAGCCGCACTCCGCGCACGTCGTGCGGACCGAGCGGTTGACCCCCCACATGCAGCGTGTCGTGCTGGGCGGCGAGGGCCTCGCCGAGTTCACCGCGGGCACCAGCACCGACCACTATGTGAAGCTGCTGTTCGCCCCGGCAGGTGTCACCTACCCCGAGCCCTTCGACGTGGAGCGGATCCGCGAGGAACTCCCGCGCGAGCAGTGGCCGGTGACCCGGACGTACACCGTGCGTGCCTGGGACCCCGAACTGCGCGAGCTGACGCTCGACTTCGTGGTGCACGGCGACGAGGGACTGGCCGGGCCGTGGGCGGCGCACGTCCAGCCGGGCGAGGTCGTGCGGTTCATGGGTCCGGGTGGCGCCTACGCGCCCGACGCGAGCGCCGACTGGCATCTGCTCGCCGGTGACGAGAGCGCGCTGCCCGCGATTTGCGCCGCCCTGGAGGCACTGCCGGAGGGCGCCGTGGCCCGCGCCTTCGTGGAGATCTCCGGGCGTGAGGAGGAGCAGAAGATCGACTCCGACCTGGAGGTCGTCTGGCTGCACCGCGGGGACCGGCCGCTCGGCGAGGCCCTGGTGGAGGCCGTCCGCGACCTCGACTTCCCGGCGGGCCGGGTACACGCGTTCGTCCATGGCGAGGCGGGCTTCGTGAAGGAGCTGCGCCGGCTGCTGCGGGTCGAGCGTGAGATCCCGCGCGAGGACCTGTCGATCTCCGGCTACTGGCGCCTCGGTCACAACGAGGACGGCTGGCAGGCCTCCAAGCGGGACTGGAACGCGCAGGTGGAGGCGGAGCAGGAGGCGACCGCGTCGGCCGCCTCCTGACTCCCGCCCCCTCGCGTCACTCCGGACGCCACCCCCGGCCCCTCGAGGTCACACGGAACGCTGGTACGACCTGAACGTACGGATCGACAGCCACACCGCCGCCACGGCCAGCGCGAGCAGCGCGCCCGAGCGGCCGAGCACGACACCCCAGTCGGGATGCTCGGACATCGCCGAACGCCCCGCCACCATCGCCCAGTTGAGCGGATTGAAGTCGGCGATGTGCCGCATCCAGCCGGGCATCTGGGACGGGGCCATGAAGGCCGAGGAGAGAAAGGTCAGCGGCAGCAGCAGGAACGTGTTGATGCCGATGATCGACTCCCGCTCCCGGACCAGCATGCCCAGCGCGTTGGACAGCGCTCCGAAGATCGTGCCGAGCAGTACCGAGGCGACGATCAGGATCGCGATACCGCCGATGCCGCCCGGGTAGTCCGCGCCGCCCAGCAGGCCGAGCAGCACGATGATGACCGACTGCAGGGCGGTGATCAGGCCGTTGTTGACGACGTTGCCGTTCATCAGGGCGGCCCGGCTGACGGGCGTGGTCAGGAAGCGGTTGAGCGTGCCGCGCTGGATCTCGTCGAGCGTGCCCATGCCCGCCCACATGTTGGAGCTGAGCGCGCTCATCACGACCACGCCCGGGACGAGGTAGTCCAGATACGACGTGGTACCGAAGCCTCCGAGTTCGACGACCTTCTTGAAGAGGTTGCCGAACAGGAACAGCCAGATCACCGGCTGGATCAGGGTGATGATCGCGTACGCGGGCTGACGTGCGAACACCATCAGCTGACGCTGGGTCATGTACCAGGTCTGGGAGACGGCGGTGCTCATCGGACACCTCCGGCGAGGACGAGGTTCTCGGCGCCTTCCGCTTCCGCCTCCGCGTAACGGCGGCCCGCGTAGCGGAGGTAGACGTCGTCGAGCGAGGGGCGGGCGACGGTCGCGGCGGCGACCCCGACCCCGGCCCGCTCCAGCACCCCGAGCAGGGCGGGCATCGCGGCGGCCCCGTCATCGGCGCGGACACTGACACGGCGGCCGTCGAACAGCGCCTCGTGCACGCCCGGCAGCCCGGTGAGGGCGCCGTTCAGCAGCGTACGACCCGCGTCTCCCAGGGCTTCGCGCAGTTCCACGTGGACGGCGTCACCGCGGAGTTCGCCCTTCAGGGCGTCCGGGGTGCCCTCGACCACGACACGCCCGCGGTCGACGATCGCGATGCGCTCGGCGAGCCGGTCGGCCTCCTCCAGGTAGTGCGTGGTGAGCAGGATGGTCAGCCCCTCGTCGCCGGCGAGGCGGGCGATCTCGTCCCACATCGCGGTGCGCGCCTCGGGGTCGAGTCCGGTGGTGGGCTCGTCGAGGAAGAGCACCTCGGGGCGGTGGACGAGACCGAGCGCGACGTCGAGCCGGCGCCGCATGCCGCCCGAGTAGCCCTTGACCGGGCGCCGCGCCGCGTCGGTGAGCGTGAAGCGGTCGAGCAGTTCGTCCACCCGGCGGTTCAGCCCGGCGCCCTTCAAGCCGTAGAGCCTGCCCTGGAGTTGGAGGTTCTCCCGGCCGGTGGCCACCGGATCGGCGCCGGAGTTCTGGGCGACCACGCCGATCGCGCGGCGCACCCGGTCCGGATGGCGCAGCACGTCGTGCCCGGCCACGGTGGCGGTGCCCGAGTCGGGACGGGCCAGGGTGGTGAGGATCTTGACGGTGGTGGACTTGCCGGCGCCGTTCGGGCCGAGCAGGCCGAAGACGGTGCCGGTCTCGACGGTGACGTCCATACCGCTGAGCGCGGTGACGTCACCCGGGTAGGTCTTGATCAGCTGACGCGCCTCGACCGCGGGCGCACGGGTACTGCTCATGACGACTGCTCTCCTGTGTGAGCGGTGATCTCGGGTGGGTATGCCGAGCCGATCCGCGTGAAGAGCGCCGGGCTATCCTGGGTGTGCCGCACCTCGATGGCCCGGAGCTGCCTCACGGCGGGTTCGGTTCGGGGTTCGAGACCCCGGCGGGGCTGCTGTAACAGCGCTGCCGGGGTCTTTTCTCTGTTCGGCTACGGCCTTTCGGCCTCACTGGCTTCCAGCTTCAGGTACTCCTCGGGGACCTCCCCCGTCTCGCTGAAGGACCGCCACTCCTTGACGCCGGGAAACGTGCCCGCCGTGACCTCCGCCAGGAAGCCGCGGACCCATGCGGCCTCCGCGTCGATCATGTGCAACGTGAACTCGGACTCGATGAGGAAGAGCCGGGGCAGCGTCTCGTGGAGCTTCTCCAGGCCGCCGCGCAGACTCGCGGCCCGCACCTCCAGCATGCTGAGCCGCTCTCCCAACAGGCGTGCCACCTCGTCGGGATGGAGCACGCCCATCAGTGACAGCGCGGCCTCGAAGATCGGATACTCCTCCGCCGGGACGGCGAGCAGGTCCGACAGCCACTCCGTGGCCTCCGCACGTCCGGCGTCCGTGATGCCGTACAGCGTGCGCTCGGGGCGGTTGCCCTGTCGCTGCACCTCCGCGACCTCGACGAAGCCGTGCTTCTCCAGGTTCTGCACGACGGTGTAGAGCGAGCCATAGTTGATCTTCAGGCTGGTGTCCTTGCCCCGTCGGCGCAGGGTCTGGGCGATCTCGTACGGATGCATCGGCTTCTCGGTGAGCAGCACCATGACCGCGAGCGCCAGCGGATTGCTCAGCTTGCGGCGTTTCGTCGCCATGATGACCTCACCTCGTCTCCGAATATCCGTGGACGAACATATCGCGTATGCGCAGCGAGCGTCAATACACACGATGTATCGCGATTCCCCATGGGGTGCAAGGGCGTGAGGACTTAGGCCCGACCCCGACACGGCCGTGTCATGCGAGCGAAACAGGCACTCCCTAATTTCTGTCACCCGACAGGAATCCGGCTCACGCCGTCCAGCACACCCACCCCGCCCACCCTTCCGCGCCGAAGGCAGGTGCCGCCGTGACCACCACCGCCCCCTCCGACGTACGCCCCGACCCTCCGGAGTCCTCCGGCGACCGCTCCCTGGCCGAGTTCGGCTACCGCCAGGAGCTGCACCGCAGCCTCGGCCGGTACGCCTCGTTCGCCGCAGGCTTCTCCTTCATCTCCGTCCTGACGACCGTCTTCCAGTTCTTCGCCTTCGGGTACGCGTTCGGCGGCCCCGTCTTCTTCTGGACCTGGCCGGCCGTGCTGGTGGGCCAGTTGGCGGTCGCCGCCTGCTTCGCGGAGCTGGCCGCGCGCTATCCGATCTCGGGCGCGATCTACCAATGGTCCTCGCGTCTGTCGAACCTCTCCTTCGGCTGGTTCGCCGGCTGGATCATGGTGATCGGGCAGATCGTGGTGGTCGCGGCGGCGGCGCTCGCGCTGCAGATGGTGCTGCCCGCGATCTGGTCCGGCTTCCAACTGGTCGGCAGCGATCCGGCTCCCACCAGTCCCGACGGCGCGGCCAACGCGGCGGTCCTCGGCGTGATCCTCCTCGTGCTGACCACACTGGTGAACGTCATCGACAACCGCGTGATGTCGATGATCAACCGGATCGGTGTCACCGCCGAGATCATCGGCGCCGTCCTGATCATCGTGCTCCTGCTCACCCACTCCGAGCGCTCCCCCGGCATCACCTTCCACACCGGCCAGGGCAGCACCGGCCTGTTCGGGGCGCTGATGGTGGGCTCGTTCATGGCCGCGTACGTCATGATCGGCTTCGACAGCGCCGGTGAGATGAGCGAGGAGACCCACAACCCGCGCCGCACCGCACCCCGCACGATCCTCACCGCGCTCGGCGCCGCGGGTCTGCTCGGCGGACTGATCGTGCTCGGCGGACTGCTCGCCGCGCCCAGCCTCACCGACGGGCGTCTCGGCGTCGACGGTCTGAGCTACGTCCTGACCAGCAGCCTCGGCGACGGGGTCGGCCGCGCGCTGCTGGCCGACGTCGTGGTGGCCATCGCGGTGGCGACCCTGGCGATCCAGACCGCCGCCTGCCGCATGCTCTTCTCGATGGCCCGCGACCACCAGCTCCCCTTCTCCCGCCGCCTCTGCGCGGTCAACCCGCGCACCGGCATGCCGAGCGTTCCCGCCCTGGTCGTCGGCGTCCTCGCCGCCGCTCTGCTGCTGCTCAACTTCGCTTCCCCGGACGCCTTCCTGGCGATCGGCACGACCTGCATCGTGATGCTGTACCTGGCCTACGCGATGGTGACCGGTCCGCTGCTGGTCCGCCGGCTGCGCGGGCAGTTCACCGCCGACGGCACCGACGAGAGGGGTGCCCCGCTCTTCTCACTGGGCCGCTGGGGCGTCCCCGTCAACGCGATCGCCCTCGTCTACGGCCTCTTCATGACCGTCAACCTCGCCTGGCCGCGCGCGGCGGTGTACGACCCGGCCGGCGGACACTGGTACTTCCAGTGGTTCACGGTGCTGTTCCTGGGCCTGACGCTGGTCGCGGGCGCCGCCTACCGGGCCTACCGGGCGCGGACACCGGTGGCCGAGACTCCCGAGGTGGTCCCGGCCTCGTACGCCTGAAGCCCTCCCCCGCCCGAGCCTCGTACGCTTGACCAGGTGAGACGCAGACCCCGGATCCCGCCCTCCCCCCTCCCGCAGCGCGAGGGAGTCGACCCCGTGCGGATCAGGCTGCCGCGGGACGGGGAGTGGGCCACCGTGCGGGAGCATCTGGTGGAGCGGCTCGCAGCGGGGGCCGGGGTGATCGACGGGATGCTCGGGGACGGGCTGATCGTCGGCGCCGACGGGCGTCCGGTGGCGCCCGACGCGGCATACGAGCCGGGGATGTTCGTGTGGTTCCACCGGGAGCTGCCCGACGAGGTACCGGTGCCGTTCGCCCTCGACGTGGTGTACCGCGACGATCACATCGTCGTCGCGGACAAGCCGCACTTCCTCGCCACCACCCCGCGCGGGAGCCATGTCGCCGAGACCGCGCTGGCCCGGCTGCGGCGGGAGCTCGGCCTGCCGGCGATCGGCGCCGCCCACCGGCTGGACCGCCTCACCGCCGGGCTCGTGCTGTTCACCGTGCGGCCCGAGGAGCGCGGCGCCTACCAGACGCTGTTCCGCGACCGGCTGGTCCGCAAGGAGTACGAGGCGGTGGCCCCGTACGACGCGGGGCTCGCGCTGCCCCGGATGGTCACCAGCCGGATCGTGAAGGAGCGCGGGGTGCTGGCCGCTCGCGAGGTGGCGGGCGAGCCGAACGCCCTCACGGAGGTCGAACTCACCGGCCACCGCGCCGGACTGGGCCGCTACCGCCTGCTGCCGCGCACCGGGCAGACCCATCAACTGCGGGTGCACATGAACACGTTGGGCGTGCCGATCCTCGGCGATCCGCTCTACCCGGTGGTGACCGGCCCCGTGCCGGCCGGCGACTTCCGGCGCCCGCTCCAACTGCTCGCGCGGGTACTGGAGTTCACCGATCCGGTCACGGGGCGCGCGCACCGGTTCGTCAGTGGGCGGGCACTGCGGGCCTGGTCCTCGTACGACGACTGGGCCCGGAAGGCGTGAGCGTCGGCGGCCGGGCTCAGTAGCCGCGCCACCAGCGCAGGAAGCGCTGCCAGGCGCCGGGTCGGCGCACGGGTTCCGGTGTCGGCGGCAGGGCGGGCGGTGCCACGGGGGCCGGGGCGGGCGCCGCGGCCGGCTCGTCCGTCGTGACCTCCAGGCTCGGCCGCTGCCGCGGGAGGGGGTTGATGGAGGGCACGTCCTCGACGTCCTGGGGCGCCTGCGGCGCGAAGTACACCGGAAGCTCCACCAGGTGGCGCGAGGACATCGACGAGCGCCAGCGCAACTCGTCCTCGTCGCCCTCGAGTTCGACGTCGGGCAGCCGGATCAGCAGTGCCTCGACCCCGACGTCCGCGATGGCACGGCCGATGTCCTGGCCCGGGCATTCGTGGGGGCCGCCGCCGAAGGCGAGGTGGGCGCGGTTGCCCATCATGTTGGCCTTGAGGTCGGGACGCACCTTGGGGTCGATGTTGCCCGGCGCGATCCCCAGGATCAGACCGTCGCCCCGGAGGATCTGCCGGCCGCCCAACTCCGTGTCCTGCTTGGCGAAGTAGCCGAGGACCGCGCTGAACGGCGGCTCGTCCCACAAGGACTGCTCGACCGCCTGGGGCACCGTCATCTGGCCGCCGTTCAGCTGGGCGCGGAAACGCGGATCGGTGAGCACCACGCGCAGCACGTTGGCGAGCAGGTTGGCCGTGGCCTCGTACGCGGCGAGCAGCACCAGGCGCAGATGCTGGGAGACCTCGTCGTCGGTGAGCTGGGCCGGGTGGTTGATCAGGACGCTGGCGAAGTCCCCGGTGGTCTCGGCCCGGCGCCGGGCGGTGTGCCGGATCAGGATGTTCATGACGTACTCGTTGCTGGCGATCGCGGTCTCGGTGCCCCTGAGCAGGTCGCGGGTGGCCTGCACCAGCCGGTCGTCGTACTCGTCGGGCATGCCGAGGATCTCGCACAGCACGGCCATCGGCAGGTGCTCGGCGAACTGGCTGACCAGGTCGGCCCGGCCCTTCTCGCAGAACCGGTTGACGAGCAGCTGGGTCGCGCGGTTGATGTGCCGCCGGATGGTGCGGTGGTTGATGGTCGACATGGCACCGATGACCGCGCCGCGCAGCCGCAGGTGTTCGTCGCCCTCGGCGTGGGAACAGATCGGCTGCCAGGCGATGTGCGGCGCGAGGGGGTGGTCGGGGCCGGCCGTGCCGTCCTGGACGGCCTTCCACAGCCGGCTGTCCCGGGAGAAGTGTGTGGGGGTGCTCACCAGGTGCAGGTTCTCGGCATGGCCGAGCACCACCCAGATCGGCACGTCGTTGTGGAGCAGGACGGGAGCGACCGCACCGTGCTCCTGACGGAGTTTCTCGTACAGGTCTCCCAGGTCGTCCGCCTCGGGGCCGTACAGCCGGTGCAGCCCGCCGGGACCGAGGCCGTGGGCGGGGCAGCCGGGCGGCGGGGCGGGCGTACGGTCGTCCGTACCGGCCGGGAAGTGGGATTCAGACGTCACGGTGATCGCTCCGAAACTGAAGTGGATCCGGTGTCTTGGGGGTGTCCGGGTTCTTGGGGGTGGTCCGGTGTCTTGGGACGGGAGTGGTGGCCGCCGCGGGCATCAGGTACGCGCCTGGCTCATCGTGAGCGAGTACAGGAAGTGCATCAGCGTCATCAGGACGTCCCGGCTGGAGGCCCGGCGCCGCGCGTCGCACTGCACGATCGGGATGTCCTCGGACAGGTCGAGCGCGGCGCGCAGGTCCTCGATCGGATAGCTGGGCGCGTCCGGGAAGGTGTTCATGGCGACGACGAAGGGCACACCGCGCTCCTCCAGACGGCCGATCACGTCGAAGCTGACTTCCAGCCGGCGGGTGTCGATCAGTACGACCGCGCCGAGCGCGCCTTCGAAGAGGCCGTTCCACAGGAACCAGAAGCGCTCCTGGCCTGGGGTGCCGAAGAGGTAGAGCACCAGCCGTTCCGTGATGCTGATGCGGCCGAAGTCCATGGCGACGGTGGTCGCGGTCTTGGTCTCCGAGCCGTAGTTGTCGTCGATGCCGATACCGGCCTGCGTCATGGTTTCCTCGGTGGTCAGCGGTTTGATCTCGCTGACGGCACCCACCATGGTCGTCTTGCCGACTCCGAACCCGCCCACGATCACGATCTTCACGGCGGCTTGCGCCGTGTGCGGCAGATGGTCCTCGGCGCGCGGGCCGGTGATCGTCTCAGAGCTTTTGAAGTCCATGCATCACCGCTTCGAGGAGGGAACGGTCGGGGAGCGCCGAGCGAACGATCGGGGCGCGTGCCTGTACCAGTTCGGCCGCCAGCAGCTCGGTGAGCAGGACGGTCACCACGCTGAACGGCAGATTGAGATAGGCCGAGAGCTCGGCCACGGACAGAGGGGCCTGGCAGAGCCGGAGCAGCGCCGACTGCTCCGGCTGGGTGGTGAGTGTCGGCGCGTCGGCGTGCGCCACGATTAAGGTGACCAGGTCCAGGTCGGCCCGCTCGCCCGCCTCGCCCCCACCGGTGAGCAGATACAGGCGCCCGGGGTTCTTGGGGTCCTCTTCCTCACCGTCTTCCTCGCCGTCTTGGGGAGGCCGCTCCCGGGGAGGCTCGGCGAACTCTTCCTTGGGGTATCGCCGTCGGCGTTGCGGAGGAGTCATACGGTCTGCCCGTTGCGCCTCGGCGGACTGGTCAGATGGGCGCCGATCCGGGCGACGAGGTCGCTCATGCGGTTGCTCATGAGGCCGGGCTCCGCGATCTGGTTGGCGAGGACCGCGAGATAGGCGTTGGCCCCGGCGGACATCAGATAGAAGTAGCCTCCGTCGATCTCGATGAGGACCATCTTCATCGTGCCGTCGCTGCTGGGAACCTCGCCCGCGACCGCCGCGGCCAGGCTCTGCAGGCCCGCGCAGGCCGCGGCGACACGGTCGGCGGCGTCCGGGTTGCCGCCGTAGCGTGCGATGCGCAGTCCGTCGGCGGAGAGCACCACGATCTGCTGGATTCCCGGTACACCGTCAGCGAGATCCCTGAGCATCCAGTCGAAGTTGTCCCGCTGATGGATCACTTGAGGTCCCCCTCGTCGTCGGCCTCCGCGGCCGCCTGGTTCTTCCTGGTGAACGCGTTGGGGTCCGGGTCACGCTTGAGGCCCTCCCAGAACGCCTCGACCCAGTGCCCCGGTGGCTTCTCCTTTTCCTTCTCCTTCTCCTGCTTCTTCGGGGCGGCGGGCACCGTGCCCCAGGAGGGCGCCGCGGCGGCGGCCGCCGCCGCTTCCTCGGCGGCGAGCCGGGCGGCCTCGGCGTACCGCTCCTTGAGCGGGATCTTGACCCGGCTGCGTCGCTGCGGCAGGCCGTTGGGCGTCCACTCGGTGACCAGGGGGCCGTCATCGTCCCTGGACCCGTCTTCCTGCTCGGGGAGGCGGGGTCCGGTGGTCGGGCGGCGCTTCTTCGGCTTGCGGTTGGGCCCCTCGACCCCGTCGGTGTCCATGGTCGCGGTGGAGTTCGCGCCGATGCCGTGGGCGAGGGAGGCCGCGGGGTCCTTGGTGAGCATGTTGCTCGGCACCACGACGACCGCGCGGACACCGCCGTAGGCGGACTGCCGGAGCGCGATCGCCATGTCGTACATCTTCGAGAGTCGGCCGACGACGGAGATGCCGAGCCGGGGGGCCTCGCCGAGGACCTGGAGGTCGGTGCCGGCCGCGGCCTGCCGGAGCAGTTCCTCCATCTTGCCGCGGGCCTCGTCGCTGAAGCTGACGCCGGAGTCCTCGATCTCGATGGCGACACCGGTCTGCACCTTGAGTGCGGTCAGGTGCACCTTGCTGTTCGGCGGCGAATAACGCGTCGCGTTGTCGAGGAGTTCGGCGACCGCGTGGATGACCGGTTCGACGTGAATGCCGTTGACGTTGACGTCGGCGATCGAGTGCAGCTCGATGCGCCGGTACTCGAGGATCCGGGACATCGCGCCGCGCATCACGCTGAACAACGGAACGGGCTTGGGCCAGTTGCGGCCCGGGCGGCCGCCGCCGAGCACCGCGATCGAGTCGGCGAGGCGGCCGATCAGCGCGGTGCCGTGGTCGATGCGCAGCAGGTCGTCGAAGACCTCGGGGTTGCGCCCGTGGTCCTCCTCCATCTCGCGGAGTTCCTTGTTCTGCTGGTGGACGATCGCCTGCACGCGGCGGGCGATGTTGACGAAGGAGCGGTGCGAGGAGTCGAGCAGCAGCTTCTCGGTGTCCAGCAGTTGGAGGACGGTGCCCAGCAGGTCCCGTTCCACCTCGGAGATCTGCGGCAGGCTGGGGTCGTCGACGCCGAAGCGGAGCGCCACGCCGTCGGGGTTCATGCCGCGGTTCATGCGCCGGATCGCGGCGGGCAGGACTTCGTGGTGGAAGCGCACGATGTCCTGGTCGTGGGCGGCGATGCGCTGTTCCAGGTACGCGGTACGGCGGGCCAGTTCGGCGCGCACGGCACGGATGACGCGGCCACGGCGTACGGCTTCGGCGGCGACCGCGATCACCAGCAGCGTCGCAATGCCGCCGCACCAGCCGACGGCGGCCCGGGCCGGGCCCGTCACCAAGGCGACGGCGGCCCCGGTCACCGCGGCCATCAGTATGGCCGGCGGCAACAGCACGCGCGCGTAGGGAAGTTCACGGCCACCGGGAGGCGATTGAACACTCACCATGTATGCCCTCTGAGACAAATCGGCTGGGGTAGGGGGGAGTTCGTGGGGAAACTGCGTGGTCAAACCGAATCTTCGGAACTTTTGGGAACAAGCGCACGATTACATCTCAACTCGGTGCGCTGCGGGCGAGCTTAGTCCGACCGGATCATCGCCGTGTCATATTCAGCAACCGCCTGAAATCGCCCGCGCGACAGGAGTACTCTCGGCCATTTACACGCTCAGGCTTCGTTCGCACACGGTGAGTAGCGGCGTACCGGCATGCGAAAACCGCACCTCCACAGGGCGGTACGTCAGATCCCGGCGATCCGCAGCGCCGCGTCGGCGGTTGCTTCGGCGAAGGCGGACACGGGCCGCTCGGGGTCGGACCGGTGCACGAGGATCACCCCTTCGATGAGGCCGAACAGCAGATCCGTCCGCAGGTCGAGTTCACTCTTGACGAGCGCGCCACCCGCCGCGGTCGCGGCCAGCAACTGCCGGTAGGTGTCCTTCAACTCGGCCCGTACGGCGTGGAAGCCGGCGAAGCGCTCGGCGCGCACCTCGGGCAGCAGATACAGCCCGCCCAGGTTGTGCGGGCCCCCGCAGAGCAGCTCCACGTCGGTGCGGCACAGCTCCCACAGCCGGCTCTCGGGCGGGGTCGCGTCGTCGGCGAGGAGCTCCCGGGCGAAGGCGAGCGAGGGGGTGACGGTCGACTCCAGGAGCTCGGCGAGCAGCTCCTCCTTGCCGGAGACGTAGTGGTACATCGACGCCTGGCGCATCCCGGCCCGCTCGGCGACGGCGCGGGTGGTCGTCGCGGCGTACCCGTGCGTCGTGAACAACTCGGCGGCGGCGTCGAGCAGTTCGTCCCGCGGCGACAGCCCGCTGTCCGGCCGCTGCGCAGCCCGGGGCCGCCCGACCCGTCGCCCACCACCACTTCCCATACGTTCGATCCTCGCACACGACACCACCCCCGAGGCGCGCGAGGAACCACACCCCCAGCCACCACCGACCCGCGGCTCCACACCCAGAGCACACCCCACCCACCAGGGGCGCGAGGAACTGCGCGCCCAGCCACGAACGACCCGCACCCTCAAACCCACAGAGCGCCCGCACCCTCAAACCCACAGAGCGCCCGCACCCTCGAACCCGCGGAGCGCCCGCACCCTCAAGCCCACAGAGCCCCCGCACCCTCGAACCCGCGGAGCGCCCGCACCCTCGAACCCGCGGAGCGCCCGCACCCTCGAACCCGCGGAGCGCCCGCATCCCCGAACCCGCGGAGCGCCCGGCGTGAGGGGTCGGTAACCGTCCGGCAACACTCGGGACACGGCCCCGACCCTCCCCGCCCCTAATTTCTGTCGAGCGACAGAAATCACCCAGGAGCCGGAGGCCTCGCGATGGCGACAGCGACCACTTACGGAGCCCGTGCCCACGCCCGGGCGCAAGAGGGCTCCCGCACGGAGGCCATGCCCGTCGTCCCGGCGAGCGCCTGGCCCGCGCCGCCCTGCGAGGCGGGCCATCTGGTGTGGGCGGAGACGGTGGCGGGCGGCAACTACACGCACAAGGTGCTGGCCCGCGGTACGGAACTCAGGCTCACCGACCTCAGGGGCGACGCCTGCGCACACCTGCTCCTGTACGCCGCCGACCGCCCCTGGGAACGCCTGAACGTGGCGGACACGGTCAAGGTCCAGTGGAACGCCTACCTCGGCGAGGGGCAGCTGCTCCTCTCCGACCAGGGCCGTGTCCTCGCCGCCCTGGTCGCCGACGCCTCGGGCCGCCACGACACGCTCTGCGGCACCTCCACCCTCGTACGCAACACCCGGCGCTACGGCGACGGAACCCCGCAGTCCACCTCCCCCGCCGGCCGCGAACTGTTCAAGCTGGCCGCCGCCAAGAACGGCCTCGAACCGCGCGACCTGCCACCCTCGCTCTCCTTCTTCCAGGGCGTGGAGGTCCGTGACGACGGCTCGCTGGACTTCACCGGCTCCGCGGGCCCCGGCGGCAGCGTGACGCTCCGCGCCGAGCAGGACGTGACCGTGCTGATCGCGAACGTGCCGCACCCCGCCGACCCCCGTACGGAGTACGTCAGCACGCCCCTGGAGGTCCTCGCCTGGCGCGCGGCCGCGACCGCGCCCGGCGACCCGCTGTGGGAAGCCACGCCCGAGGGCCGCCGCGCCTTCCTGAACACCGCCGAGTTCCTCGCCGCGAGGGGGATCGCATGAAGACCGTGGTTCTGGCCCGGGCCGCCTGGTCCGCCGTCGTCCGCACCGGTCAGACGCTCACCGTCACCGACCTGCACGGCAACCAGGCCGTCGACTTCCTGGTGTACGACGCCCACGACACGACCGTCCGCTACAGCGCGCCCGACACGATCCACGCGCAGGGCAATCTCTTCCTCACCACCGGCAGCGTGCTGATGTCCAACGAGCACACCCCGCTGATGACCGTGGTCGCGGACGAGGTCGGCCGGCACGACACGGTCGGCGGCGCCTGCTCCAAGGAGTCGAACACCCTGCGCTACGGCCACCACACCTGGTCCCAGCACGCCTGCGTGGACAACTTCCTCGCGGAGGGCGCCAAGTACGGCCTCGGCAAACGCGATCTCGTCTCGAACATCAACTGGTACATGAACGTGCCGGTCGAGAAGGACGGCACCCTCGGCATCGTCGACGGCATCTCGGCCCCGGGGCTCACGCTGACCCTGCGCGCCGAGTGCGACGTCCTCGTGCTGGTCTCCAACTGCCCCCAGATCAACAACCCCTGCAACGGCTTCGAGCCGACCGCGGTGGAAATGACCATCGAGGCGAGCGGGGCGACGGGATGACCTTCGACACCCTGCTGGTCGCCAACCGCGGCGAGATCGCGGTACGGATCATCCGCACGGCCCGCGAACTCGGCCTGCGCACGGTCGCCGTGTACTCGGACGCCGACCGCTCCGCGCCCCACGTCCGGCTCGCCGACGAGGCGGTACGGCTGGGGCCCGCGCCCGCGAAGGAGTCCTATCTCGACGCCGACCTCGTCCTGAAGGCGGCCAAGGACACCGGGGCCGGGGCGATCCACCCCGGGTACGGCTTCCTGTCCGAGGACGCGTCCTTCGCGCGGCGCTGCGAGGACGCCGGGATCGTGTTCGTGGGTCCGACGCCGGAGCAGCTGGAGCTGTTCGGGGCGAAGCACACGGCGCGGGCGGCGGCGGAGGCGGCCGGGGTTCCGCTCGCGCCGGGCACGGGACTTCTCCCCGGTCTCACCGAGGCTCTGGAGGCGGCCACCCGCATCGGCTATCCCGTCATGCTGAAGGCCACCGGCGGTGGCGGCGGCATCGGTATGTCGGCATGTCGCTCCGCCGATGAACTGACCGGGGCATGGGAGCGGGTACAGCGCGTCGCCGCCGCCTCCTTCTCCTCCGCCGGGGTCTTCCTGGAGCGGCTGGTGGAGCACGCCCGCCATGTCGAGGTACAGGTCTTCGGCGACGGCCGGGGCCGGGTCGTCACCTTCGGCGACCGGGACTGCTCGCTCCAGCGCCGCAACCAGAAGGTGCTGGAGGAGGCCCCTGCCCCGGGCCTGCCGTCCTCCGTCCGCGCCCAACTCGCCGCTGCCGCACGAGACTTGTGTGCCGCTGTCGGATACCGCTCGGCCGGAACCGTCGAGTTCGTCTACGACGCCGCCCGCGAGGAGGCCTACTTCCTGGAGGTCAACACCCGCCTCCAGGTGGAGCATCCGGTCACCGAGGAGATCTACGGCGTCGACCTCGTCGCCTGGATGCTGCGGCTCGCGCGCGGGGAGTCGGAGGTCGTACGCGATCCGGGGGAGCCGCGCGGTCACGCCGTCGAGGCCCGGGTGTACGCCGAGGACCCCTCGCGCGACCACCGGCCGAGCGCGGGCCTGCTCACACGGGTCGAGTTCCCCGGCGGCGTCCGCGTGGACGGCTGGGTGGAGACGGGCACCGAGGTGACCACGTCGTACGACCCGATGCTCGCGAAGGTCATCGCGTACGGCCCGGACCGGGCGCACGCGATGGAACGCCTCGACGAGGCGCTGGCCAGGACCCGGGTGGACGGTATCGAGACGAACCTGGGGCTGGTGCGGGCCGCGCTCGCCGAACCGTCCTTCCGGCGGGCGACGCACTCGACGGCGACGCTGGCCGAAGTCAGCGATCCCACGCAGCGCATCGAGGTCGTCTCCGGCGGGACCCTCACCACGGTCCAGGACTGGCCGGGCCGCACCGGCCACTGGCAGGTGGGCGTGCCCCCGTGCGGTCCGATGGACGACCTCTCCTTCCGGCTCGGCAACCGCGCCCTCGGCAACCACGAGGGGGCACCCGGTCTGGAGTGCACCCTCCAGGGGCCGACCCTGCGCTTCACCCATGCCACGACGGTGTGCGTCACGGGCGCACCGGCGCGGGTCACCGTGGACGGCGCGGCGGTCGCGCAGTGGGAACCGGTGACGGTACCGGCGGGAGCCCTGCTGGAGGTCGGCTCCCCCACCGAACACGGCCTGCGCACCTACGTGCTCCTCGCGGGCGGGGGCCTGGACGTACCGGCGTTCCTCGGCAGCGCGTCCACGTTCACGCTGGGCCGATTCGGCGGGCACGGAGGCCGCGCCCTGCGCACGGGCGACGTACTGCACGGCGGCTCGGCGTCGGATCCAGGGGCGCCGGTACCGGTCGGCGACCGCCCCGGGTTCTCCTCCACCTGGCGGGTCGGCGCGCTCGAAGGCCCGCACGCCGCACCGGAGTTCTTCACCGAGGACGACATCCACGACTTCTACGCCGCCGACTGGAAGGTCCACTTCAACTCGGCGCGCACGGGCGTACGGCTGATCGGCCCGAAGCCCCGCTGGGCGCGCACGGACGGCGGCGAGGCGGGCCTGCACCCGTCCAACATCCACGACACGCCGTACTCGGTCGGCGCCGTCGACTACACCGGCGACATGCCGGTGCTGCTCGGCCCGGACGGCCCCTCGCTCGGCGGCTTCGTCTGCCCGGCGACGGTCGTCAGCACGGAACGCTGGAAGCTCGGCCAGTTCCGCCCCGGTGACACCGTGCGCTTCGCACCGCTGGCCGACGACGGCTCGCCGCGGCCCGCGATCGTCGACGGCGGGGTGCTCGCGCGGGACGGCGACGTGACGTACCGCCGCAGCGGCGACGACAACCTGCTGGTCGAATTCGGGCCCATGCAGCTGGACCTGGCGCTGCGCATGCGGGTCCACGCGCTGATGGAAGCCGTGGCCGAGTCCGCGCTCGACGGCGTCACGGACCTGACCCCCGGCATCCGCTCCCTGCAGATCCGGACGGACCCCGGCAGGCTTGCGCAACGCGCACTCCTCGCCCTGGTACGGGAGACGGTCCGCACGCTCCCTCCGAGCGACCAGTTGGTCGTCCCCTCCCGCACGGTGCACCTCCCCCTCTCCTGGGACGACCCCGCGACCCGCGAGGCGATCGCCCGCTACATGGCGGGCGTCCGCGACGACGCGCCCTGGTGCCCGTGGAACATCGAGTTCATCCGCCGCGTGAACGGCCTCGACTCGGTGGACGACGTGTACCGCACGGTGTTCGACGCGGAGTACCTCGTCCTGGGCCTGGGCGACGTCTACCTCGGCGCACCGGTGGCCACCCCGCTGGACCCGCGCCACCGCCTGGTGACCACCAAGTACAACCCGGCGCGCACCTGGACCGCCGAGAACTCGGTCGGCATCGGCGGCGCCTACCTCTGCGTCTACGGCATGGAGGGCCCCGGCGGCTACCAGTTCGTCGGCCGTACGACCCAGGTGTGGTCGGGGTGGCAGCAGCGCGGCGCGTTCGAGCCGGGCTCGCCCTGGCTGCTGCGCTTCTTCGACCGCATCAAGTGGTACGCCGTCGAGCCCGACGAACTCCTCGACCTGCGCGCCGACATCATCTCGGGCCGTTTCGTGCCCCGGATCGAGAAGGGCGTCTTCTCACTCGCCGAGTACGAGGCCTTCCTCGCCACCCACTCCACGTCCATCGCGGAGTTCCAGGCCAGGCAGGGCGCCGCGTTCTCCGCCGAGCGGGACGCCTGGGAGGCGGCGGGCGAGTTCGACCGCGCGGACGCCGCGTCCACGCCCGCGGCGCCCACCGCCGAGGTGACCGTCCCCCCGGGCGGCCGTCTGATCGAGGCCGAGTTCGCGGCCTCCGTATGGCAGCTGAACGTCAAGCCGGGCGACCGGGTGACGACCGGCCAGCCCCTGCTGGCGCTGGAGGCGATGAAGATGGAGTCCAGGGTGCCCGCCCCGATGGACGGAGTGGTCCAACAAGTCCTCACCAAGCCCGGCGCCCAGGTCGAAGCGGGCACAGTACTGGTGGTCCTGGCACCGGTGAGCTGAAAACACGCCGGTGGTCTGTGGGCAGGCGTTCCGCGAGGGGCGGAACGGGTGGGCACGGACCACCCACCGGCCCGCGCCCGAAGAACAAGGAGCAACGCATGTCCGCCCTGACCCGAGTCCGCCTGGCCTACGCCCGCATCGAGACCGTCGACCGCCCCGAGATCTGGATCGACCTCCGCCCCCAGGCAGAGGTCGAGAAGGAAGCCCAGGCCATCGACGCCCGCCTCGCCGCGGGCGAACACCTCCCCCTCGCCGGCAAGCTCCTCGCCGCGAAGGGCAACATCGACGTGGCCGGCCTGAAGACCACCGCGGGCTGCCCGGCCTACGCGTACACCCCGGAGGGCGACGCCCCCGCGGTCGCCCGCCTCCGCACGGCCGGCGCACTCGTCCTCGGCACCACGAACCTCGACCAGTTCGCCACCGGCCTGGTCGGCACCCGCTCCCCGTACGGCGCCGTACGAGGCGCCCTGGACCCGGCCAGGATCAGCGGCGGCTCCAGCTCGGGATCGGCCGTGGCCGTGGCCCTCGGCATCGTCGACCTCGCCCTCGGCACCGACACGGCCGGCTCCGGACGCGTCCCCGCCGCCTTCAACGGCATCGTCGGCCTCAAGCCCACCCGCGGCCTGGTCCCGGCCACCGGTGTCGTCCCGGCCTGCGCCTCACTCGACTGCGTGAGCGTCTTCGCCCGTACGCTCCCGGAGGCCGAGCAGGCCCTCGCACACCTGGCGTCCCCCTCCGGACGCGAACTCCCCGCACTCCCCCAACGGGCCCCCGGCCCCTGGCGCGTCGCCGTCCCCCCGACGCCCCAGCTCGGCGAACTCGACGAGGGTTGGGCGCAGGCGTACGAGGCCGCCGTGGAGCAGTTCGTCGCGGCCGGGGCCGAGGTGCGCACGCTCGACCTCACCCCGTTCACCGAGGCGGCGGCGATGCTCTACGAGGGCGCGTTCGTCGCCGAGCGCTACACGGCGGTGGGAAGCTTTGTCGACAAGTTGATCAGCGAGGGGGGTGCGGGTCTCGACCCGACCGTCGCCGGGATCATCACCCGCGCCCGGGACATCCCGGCCCACCAGCTCTTCGCCGACCAGGACCGGCTGGCGGCCCTGCGCACCCGGGCCCTCGCCGAACTCGGCGACGCGGACGCCCTGTTGCTGCCGACCGCACCCGGCCACCCCACACTCGCGGAGGTCGCGGCCGACCCGCTCGGCGCAAACGCCCGACTGGGCCGCTTCACCAACTCCACGAACCTCTTCGACCTCGCGGCGGTCGCCGTCCCGGCCGGTCTCACGCCCGCCGCTCTGCCCTTCGGCGTGATGCTGATCGGCCCGGCGTTCACCGACGAACGCCTCGCCCGGATCGCCGCGCTGCTCCAGCCGGGCTTGCGGATCGCGGTGGTCGGCGCCCACCTGTCCGGCCAGCCGCTGAACCCCCAGCTCCTGTCCCTGGGCGCGGAGTGGGAACGTACGACCACGACGGCACCCGCCTACCGGCTGCACGCACTGTCCACCACCCCGCCCAAGCCGGGCCTGGTCCACGTCGGCGAGAGCGCCGGAGCCGGCATCGAGGCCGAGGTGTGGCGACTACCCGCGGCGGGCCTCGGCCGGCTGGTCGCCGACCTGCCCCGGCCGATGGCACTGGGCCGGGTCGAACTGGCCGACGGCACCCACGTGCCCGGCTTCCTGTGCGAGCCCGCGGCGCTCGAAGGCGCCGAGGACATCACGGAGTACGGCGGCTGGCGCAGCTACCTCCGGACCCGCGCCTGACCTCACGGCCGTGGCCGGGCCGGAGCCGGAAACCCGACGAGTCACGAGGCGTCAACAAACATCGCCTGCTGGACGCCCACACCGGCCGCCCCGTGCCGCATGAGGGGCCGCACGAGGCCTCACCGAGCTGGAGCTCACAGGAAAGCGCGCCGCCCCCGACAGGGAGGCGGCGCGCCACGAGCGACCGGGCCGCCGGCTCGGCTCAGCCCACCGACGAGTAGGCGACCACTCCGCGCAGCAGGCCGTCGACCGCCTTGCGCGCGTTCTTCGCGACCGTCGACCTCTCACCGCCGGGGACCGGCGCGGCGGCCGAGATCTGGCCCAGCACGTCGATGACCTGCTTGCACCAGCGGACGAAGTCACCGGCCGGCATCTCCGCCTCACGCAGCACCTCGTCGAGGCCCTTGCCGGAAGCCCACTCGTAGGCCGCCCAGGCGAAGCCGAGGTCCGGCTCGCGCTGGCCGACGCCCTCGGACTGGGTGATCCGGAAGTCCTCCTCCAGCGCGTCGAGACGGCCCCAGATGCGGACCATCTCACCGAGCGCCGCCTTGGCCTTGCCGGACGGCAGCTTCGGCGCCATCGCGTCGTCACCGACCCGCGACTCGTACACCAACGCCGAGACGCAGGCCGCGAGTTCGGCCGGGTCGAGACCTTCCCAGACCCCGGCGCGCAGGCATTCGCTGGCCAGCAGGTCGAGTTCGCCGTACAGCCGGGCGAGCCGTCTGCCGTGCTCCGTGGCCTCGTCGCCGCGCAGGTAGTCCAGCTCGGTGAGGAGGGCGACGATCCGGTCGAAGGTGCGGGCGATGGTGTTCGTCCGGCCCTCGATGCGGTTCTCCAACTGCTTGGTGTCGCGCAGCAGCCGGTGGTAGCGCTCGGCCCAACGGGCGTGGTCCTCACGGTCGTTGCACCCGTGGCAGGGGTGGGCGCGGATCGCGGTGCGCAGCCGGGCGATCTCACGGTCGTCGGCGGCCTCGGAGCGGCGCTTGCGCAGCCGGTCGGGGACGATGTGCCCGGCCTTGGTGCGCAGCGCGGAGGCGAGGTCGCGCCGGGACTGCGGGGAGCGCGGGTTGAAGGACTTCGGGATGCGCATCCGCTCCAGCGCCTCGACCGGCACCGGGAAGTCCATCGAGGCCAGTCGCTTCACCTGGCGCTCCGCGGTGAGGACCAGCGGGCGCGGTCCGTCGTGGTGCTCGAAGCCGCGGTGGCCGTTGGACCGGCCCGCGGGCAGCCCCGGGTCGAGGACCAGCGCCAGGCCCGCGAACTTGCCCGTCGGGACATGGATGATGTCACCGGGCTTGAGCTTCTCCAGTGCCACGGCCGCCTCGGCGCGCCGCTGCGCGGCGCCCTGCTTGGCGAGCTCCGTCTCGCGGTCCTTGAGTTCGCGGCGCAGTCGCGCGTACTCGTCGAAGTCCCCGAGGTGGCAGGTCATGGACTCCTTGTAGCCCTCCAGCCCCTCCTCGTTGCGCTGCACCTGCCGGGAGATCCCGACGACCGACTTGTCGGCCTGGAACTGTGCGAAGGACGTCTCAAGCAGCTCGCGCGAGCGGTGCCGGCCGAACTGCTCGACCAGGTTCACGGCCATGTTGTACGACGGCTTGAAGCTGGAGCGCAGCGGGTAGGTGCGGGTGCCCGCGAGGCCCGCCAGGTGGTCGGGGCTGAAACCGCGCTGCCACAACACGACGGCGTGGCCCTCGACATCGATACCGCGCCGCCCGGCACGACCGGTGAGCTGGGTGTACTCGCCGGGTGTGATGTCGGCGTGCTGCTCGCCGTTCCACTTGACGAGTTTCTCCAACACCACCGAGCGGGCGGGCATGTTGATGCCCAGTGCCAGGGTCTCGGTCGCGAACACGGCCTTCACCAGGCCGCGTACGAAGAGTTCCTCGACGACTTCCTTGAACGTGGGCAGCATGCCCGCGTGGTGGGCCGCGATGCCGCGCTCCAGGCCCTCCAGCCACTCGTAGTAGCCCAGGACGTGCAGGTCCTCGGAGGGGATGGACGCGGTGCGCTCCTCGACGATCTCGCGGACCTTCGCGCGCGACTCCTCGTCGTTGAGCCTGAGGCCCGCGTACAGGCACTGCTGGACGGCGGCCTCGCAGGCGGCACGGCTGAAGATGAACGTGATCGCGGGCAGCAGGCCCTCGGCGTCGAGCCGTTCGATGACCTCGGGGCGGCCCGGTGTCCAGATCCGCGAGCGCTGTCGGCGCTCGCGCTCGCGGTCGGCCTCGCGCATGGCGCGGCCTCGTCTGCGGTCCTGGAACGACGGACGGCTGGCCTCCATCCGGGCCAGGCGGGTGAGATCGGGGTTGACCGCCTTCTTGTTGCCCTCGCCCTCCTCGAAGAGGTCGTACATCCGGCGCCCGGCCAGCACGTGCTGGAACAGCGGGACGGGCCGGTGCTCGGAGACGATCACCTCGGTGTGGCCGCGCACGGTGTCCAGCCAGTCGCCGAACTCCTCCGCGTTCGACACGGTGGCCGAGAGTGACACCAGGGTCACCGACTCGGGGAGGTGGATGATCACTTCCTCCCAGACGGCGCCGCGGAAGCGGTCGGAGAGGTAGTGCACCTCGTCCATGACGACATAGCCGAGGCCTAGGAGGGTCTGGGAGCCCGCGTACAGCATGTTGCGCAGCACCTCGGTGGTCATGACGACCACCGGGGCATCGGAGTTGACGCTGTTGTCGCCGGTGAGCAGGCCGACCTTGTCCGCGCCGTAGCGGCGGCACAGATCGGCGTACTTCTGGTTCGAGAGCGCCTTGATCGGCGTGGTGTAGAAGCACTTCTTGCCCTGCTGGAGGGCGAGGTGGACGGCGAACTCGCCGACGACCGTCTTGCCCGAGCCCGTGGGCGCGGCCACGAGCACACCCTTGCCCGTCTCGAGCGCCTGGCAGGCCTCGATCTGGTAGGGGTCGAGGCCGAAGTCGTACATCTCGCGGAAGGAGGCGAGCGCGGTGGCCTGCTCGACAGCGCGCTTCCGTGCTGCCGCATACCGCTCGGCCGGTGAGAGGTCCTCTGTCATCGTGCTTTCGAGACTACCGGCAGCCGCTGACAACATGACGATCAATATCCGGATCTGTTTATCTCAAACCCCGGATTCCCGCAGCTCAGGGAACGGCCACGCGCACCGCGGCGGGCACGCACTCCGCCGTGAGCGGCAGCGGCCCCAGCGGTTCCCCGTCCGCGTACGCGGTGACGCCCTCGGCGACGAGCTCGACCTTGACGGCCCGGTGCACGGTGACGACGGGGTGGTCGAGGTGGGTGCCCCGGTAGACCCTGGGGAACACCTTGAGCAGGGTCGTACGGCTGCACTCCCCGACGACCGTGACGTCGAACAGCCCGTCCTCCAGGTCGGCGTCCGCGCAGATCCTCATCCCGCCGCCGTACGACGATCCGTTGCCGACCGCCACGAGGGTCGCCCCGATCTCCCGGACCTCGCCGTCGTCCAGGGTGATCCGGTACGGGAGGGGTCTGAGGGCGGCCAGTTCGGCGAGCATGGCGAGGTCGTACTTGAAGCGGCCGACCGGCCACCGCATGCGATTGCCGCGATCGTTGACCCGGGAGTCGAAGCCGGAGGCGAGGACGGTGGCGAACCAGGTGCCGTTCACCCGGCCCAGGTCGATGTCGCGCAGCCGCGCCCCCTTGAGGGACTCGGCGATCAGCCGTCCCGCGGCCGCCGGGTCGCGCACCGGAAGTCCGAGGGCGCGGGCGAAGTCGTTCCCGGTGCCCGCGGCGACCAGCCCGAGCGGGGTGCGGGTGCCGGCCACGGCCTGGAGGGCGAGGTTCGCCATGCCGTCGCCCCCGACGGCTATCAGGGCGCCGGTGCCGCCTTTGACGGCCGCACGCGCGCGTGTGAGGGCGTCCTCGGCGTTCTCCCCGAGGACCGTACGGACGGAGAATCCCGCCGCCCGCAATGCGAAAGCGGCCGGCTGCGCCGCGTGGGCGCCCCGGCCGCGTCCCGCGGTGGGGTTGACGAAGAGGGTGATCTCGCTGGTCACGGCCCTGACCTTACGAGATCACCGGGCTTCGTCAGGTCACGTCGTCATAACCGTTGACCCGGTCCGTGCTCGACTGCTCGGGCAGCGCGCGGTTCGCCGACACGCTCTCGGCCTCGCCGATGTCCTCGGGCGTGAGGTCCAGGTCGGACGCCTCGTCGTCCGCCGGACCCTCGGCCGCGCGGAGCCGCTTGCGCCGGTCGTTCAGCAGCGAGAAGACGACGGCGCCGAAGTACAGGACCCAGATCGGTACCGCGAGCGCCAGCATCGTCAGCGGGTCGGTGCTCGGCGTGGCGACGGCCGCGAACACCGTGATGCCCATGATCATGGCCCGCCACCAGCCGAGCATGCGCCTGCCGGTGAGGATGCCGGTGAGGTTGAGCATGACCAGCAGCAGCGGCAGCTCGAAGGAGAGGCCGAAGACGAGCACCATGCGCGTGACCAGGTCGAGCAGGTCGTCCAGCGGCAACAGGTTGTTCACGCCGTCCGGCGTGAACCCCATCAGGACCTTCGCGGTGGTGGGCAGCACCTTGTAGGCGAAGAGCCCACCGGCGAAGAAGAGCGGAACGCCGGTGCCGACGAACGCGTACGCGTACTTCTTCTCGTTCCTGTGCAGACCCGGCGCGACGAACGCCCAGAGCTGGTAGAGCCAGATCGGGGAGGCGATCGCGACACCGGCCATCAACGAGACCTTCAACGCCAGGGTGAAGGGAGCGAGCAGACCGTTGATCGTGATCTGCGCGCACTGTTGGCCCTTGGGCATCTTCGCCAGCTGGGCGAAGGTCGAAGGACACCCGACAGAGTCCAGCACCGGCTTGGTGAAGAAGTTGATGATGTCGTTGTAGTAGAAGGCGGCCACGACCGTGACGATGACGATGGCCAGCATCGCCTTCGCGAGGCGGTTGCGGAGCTCACGAAGGTGGTCCGCAAGGGGCATCCGTCCCTCGGGATCCTTCTCCTTCTTGCGGGCAGGCTTGAGCAACCCACGTCCTCATCTCGTGCGGCGGGCCGGAGGCGTCCGGCCCTGCGTCAGCGCTTGGTCGTGTCCGTCGGCTCGGTGACCGGGCGGGAGCTGGTCACATCGCCGGGCGCGGCCTGGATCGTGCGCTGAGCCGGGGTCTGCTCGTCGGTGCTGGGCGGACCGGCCGGGGCGGGGTTGCTGCCCTCGTCCTTCATCGCCTTGGCCTCGCTCTTCAGGATGCGCGCGGACTTGCCGAGGGAGCGCGCCATGTCCGGAAGCTTCTTCGCGCCGAACAGCAGGATGATGACGACGAGGATGAGAATGATCTCGGGAGCGCCGAGCCTTCCGAACATAAGTCTTTACCTTCTCACCGAGGCGGCTGGGTCGGGATGCTGTCCGATCGGTCGGACATGTGCCCGAACATCGTGATGACAGCGATCGTAACGCTCAGGGGTGAACGCGGGGCAATCCCTGTGCGTACTCCCAGTTCGCGGCCCGCGCCTCGTTCTCCGGACCGCGATCAGAAGCGTACCCGCCCTCACCGGCAAGTCGACAGGCTCAAACGCCTCATTGCCCATACCTCGACGGACTCATACCTGGATCCCTGGAAGGTCATACGGCATCCACAGAGCGCGCGACCCCGACGGCCGCCCGCTCCAGGTCGTCGGCCGCCTGGTTGATCCGGCGCGCCGAGTCCGTCACCTGCTTGCCCAGACGTTCCGCTTCCACGAAGACACGGACAGCGAGCACGCCGAGAACGGCGATTCCCAGAAAACCCACAACGATCGCGAACATCGGCCAGAACATGGGGTCGAGCCTAAGTCTTGGAGTGCAGGCGGAGTGTGCGCACCCCGCCGCCGGTGAGGAGTTCGACGATGCGCTCGCCCGCGGGCTTGCGGACGGCCGAGCCGCACTCGGTGCAGGTGAAGGAGTAGAACGTGGTGCGGCTGGTGGCGCCGATGGCCAGCATCAGGGCGTTCGCCCTGAGCTCCAGAGCGGCCCGGCAGTCGGGGCAGCCGGCCTTGAACAGCACGTCGGCGACTCTGCGCATACCGGCGAACGCGGTGACGACCGTCATCTCCGCCGCGCCCGAGGACGCACCGGCGCGCTCCGTACCGCCCGCCTTCACCGACCCGCCGGCCCTCTGCGAGGTACCGGCATTCCCCGACGCGCCCGACATCGCCGACGTGGTCAAAGCCCCTGCTCCTGCCTGTCGTACGGTCCGTCCTGATCGCCCTTGAGCCCGTCGTAGGCCGCGAGTGCCTCCCGAGCCGCCTCACGGGCGCTGTCCGCCAGCTCAGGGGGCGACACGATCCGGCCGTCCCGGCCCAGGCGCAGCGCCAGCCGTCGCAGCGACGCGGGGTCGGGGGTCCGCAAGGTGATACGCAGCCCGCCCTCCGGCAGCTCATCCGCACTGTCGTGCGGGTAGTACTCCGCGACCCAGCGCCCGCCAGGACCGACCTCGACGACCACCTCGGGATCCTCGGCCGCGGGCTGCACCAGGCCCTCGGAGAGGTCCCGCAGCTCGATCTCGGGCGGCGCGGACGGCTCGTCGAGGATGCGGATCTCGGCGACCCGGTCGAGCCGGAAGGTGCGGCGCGCCTCGGAGCGGCGGCACCAGGCCTCGACGTACGTGTGCCCGACGCTGACCAGGCGGATCGGGTCGATCTCGCGCTCGGTGAGCTCGTCACGCGAGGGCGAGTAGTAGCGGATCCACAGCCTGCGCCGCTCGGAGATCGCCCGGTCGACGTCCGCGAAGACCCCGCCCTCGGACTCGAAGGTCACCGAGAGGCGGGAGCTGGCGCCCGCCGCCTCGCCCGAGGCTGCCTCCACCTTGGCGGTAGCGCGCAGCAGCGCCTGCCGGTCGCCCTCGCGCAGCCCGGGCAGCGTGGAGACCGCGCGGGCGGCCACCAGCAGCGCGGTCGCCTCGTCCGCGGCGATACGCAGGGGTTCGGCGACGTCGTCGGGGTTGTGCCACCAGATGCGGTCGCCGTCGGTGTCGATGTCGAGGAGGTCACCGCCGCGGAAGCTGGTCCCGCACAGCGGCAGCACGTCGAGGTCGGAGATCAGCTCGTCCTCGGTGATCCCGAAGGCCCGGGCGACATCACCGACGTGCGCACCGGGGCGCTCGCGCAGATAGGTCACCAGGGACAGCATCCGCCGGGTCTGGTCGATCGCGTTCGTGGGCCTGGCCGGTTTTCCTGCCACGTTCTCTACGTTCCCCCTCAGCCCTTGGCCACGGCGCGCAGCCGGTCCACTACATCGGCCCGCAGCTCGGCGGGCTCCAGGACCACCACGTCGGGCCCGAACTCGACGAGCCAGGCGTCCAGGCCGTGCCCGTACGGAATCTCCAACTCGTCCCAGCCGTCGCCGAGTTCCCGTACGGAGACCGCTTTGGCCCGCAGCGGGTAGCCGGAGCCGGTGCGCAGCCGGATCAGCGCGGAGCGGTCGGCGATCTCGCCCGCCCAGCTCGCCACGGTCTCCCGCACGGTGACGACGTCGGGCACCTCGGCGGTGTACCGCCCGGCGCGGGAGCGGACCCGGCCGGTGATCCGCGAGAGCCTGAAGACGCGCTCGGCGCCACGATCACGGTCCCAGCCCGCGAGGTACCAGTGCCCGCGCCAGCACTCCAGCGCCCACGGCTCGACCTGCCGGGTCTCGGGGTGGGCGGCGGTGGCCTTGCGGTAGTCGAAGACGACCGGGCGGCGGTCGCGGCAGGCCAGCATCAGCGGCTCGAAGGCCGCCTCGTGCACGGGGATGTGCGGCTCGAGGGCGCCATGCGCCTCGTAGGGGTCGAAGTCCTCGGGTAGCCCGGCGGCGCGCAGCTTCTGCAACGCACCGCTGGCCGCGCCGGCCAGCCGGGCCTGCTGCCAGACCTTGGCGGCGAGGCCGAGGGCGGCGGCCTCCTCGGCGTCGAGGGTGACGGGCGGCAGGCGGTTGCTGTCGCGGCGGGCGAGATAGCCGACCTCGCCGTCGAGGTTCTCCACCGTCTCGATGACCAGGCCCAGCTCGCGCAGATCGTCCTTGTCGCGCTCGAACATCCGGTTGAAGGAGTCGTCCGACCCGGCTTCCAGATAGGCCTCGATGGACTCGCGGAGTTCGCGCTTGCTGAGCGGCCGCCGCGTCCCGAGCAGACACAGCGCGAGGTTCATCAGCCGCTCGGCCTTGGCAATGGCCATCGACGCCCTTCCTATGGTGCTTCCGACCGATGACCGTACCGCTCCGGAGGGCCCCGGCAAAAGCCGAGGGCCCATGCCCGGACAGGCATGGGCCCCAGGTGATCGGCTTCGGACGAATCCCGATCACAGAGCGTACGAAGATCGGGCGGGAACCCGACCCTCATGCGGATCGGATCACGACCCGATCCGACTGTGGATCAGACCGCGACCAGGTCGCAGACGAAGATCAGCGTCTCGCCGGGGCCGATTCGGCCGCCGGCGCCACGGTCGCCGTAGGCGAGGTGTGCCGGGATGACCAGCTGGCGACGGCCGCCGACCTTCATGCCCTGCACACCCTGGTCCCAGCCGCTGATGACCTGACCGACACCGAGCTGGAACTCCAGCGGGGCGCCGCGGTTCCAGGAGGCGTCGAACTCCTCGCCGGTGGAGAAGGCCACGCCCACGTAGTGGACCTTGACGAAGTCGCCGGCCTTGGCGACCTGGCCTTCGCCCTCCCAGATGTCCTTGATCTCGAGGTCCGCCGGGGGCTCGCCGCCCGGGAAGTCGATCTCGGGCTTCTCGATGCTCACGTCTCTAGCTCCTGCTTGTTCGCGTAAAGGCCTTAAAGCAACACCGACAGTCTCACATCCCGCAACGCGTTACATCTTGGCCAGGATGTCCACCGAGAACACCAGGGTGGAGTCCTTCTTGATGCCACTGCCGCTCGGCGGGTTGTTGCCGTAGCCCAGCGCCGGGGGAATGGTGATGAGGACGCGGCTGCCCACCTTCTTGCCGGTCAGGCCCTGCGCCCACCCCTTGACGACCTGCTGCAGCGAGAACGACGCCAGCCGGCCGCTGCTGTACGTCGAGTCGAACTCCTTGCCGGTGTCCCAGAGCACGCCCTTGTACTGCACCAGGACGCTGCTGTCCGCCTTGACCTCGTCGCCGTCGCCCTCGAGGACGTAGTTCGCCACGAGCTTCGTCGGGGCCGCCGCCTTCGGCACGTCGATGGAGGGGGCCTTGCCGTCGGTGTTGGTGCCGACCTTCGGGAGGGCGGCGTCGCTCTGCGCGACCTCCTTGCCCTGGGCGGAGCTCTTCGCGTTGAAGGTGTTCTCGATGTCGACGACGAACACCAGCGTGTCGGTGCCCTTGATGCCCGCCTGCGTGTTGCCCTGCGAGCCGTAGCCCCAGGTGGGCGGCACGGACATCTGGACGCGGCTGCCGACCTTCTTGCCCACCAGGGCATAGCGCCAGCCGTCGATGATGCCGCCCTGCGCGAGCTGGATGATCAGCGGCGTCTTACGGTCGTAGGAGTTGTCGAAGACCTTGGCGGTGTCCCAGATCTGGCCGAGGTAGTTGGCCTGGATGTAGTCGTTCTCCGCGACCGTCTTGCCGCCGCCCGCGATGACCGTCTTGACCGCCAGATCCTTCGACGGGGAGCCGCTGCCCTTGGCCACGGTCGGCTTCTCACCGAACTTCGCCCCGGCCGTGATCGCCGGCAGCGGACCGTCGACGATCTTCGGCGGCGGCGCCGCCGAGGCGGACGCGGCGGCCGACGGGGACGGGCTACTGGTGCTGGACTTGGCCTTGTCCGACTTGTCGTCACCGCATCCGGCGAGCGTGACCAGTCCGGCGGGTACGGCAATCATGAGGGAGCGTCGGCGCACGGTGAGGGCCTCGTATCGATCGATCTTGGTTGATGGCGTGCGCGCAACTCTACGACGTGAGAAGGGCGCCGTACGGAAAACGTACGGCGCCCCGCGTTGCGTTCCGCCATCACACCCGGAACTCAGCGCTCACATTCCCGCGATCAGCTTCTCCACCCGGTCGTCGACCGAACGGAACGGGTCCTTGCACAACACCGTGCGTTGTGCCTGGTCGTTGAGCTTGAGGTGGACCCAGTCGACGGTGAAATCGCGGCGCTGCTCCTGAGCGCGCCGGATGAAGTCGCCGCGCAGCCGGGCCCGAGTGGTCTGCGGCGGTACGGACTTGCCTTCGAAGATCTTCAAATCGTTGCAGATCCGGGTGGCTTGTCCCTTCCTCTCCAGCAGGTAGTACAGACCACGACGCCGGTGGATGTCGTGATATGCGAGGTCTATCTGCGCGACCCGGGGATGCGACATCGTCATGTTGTGCTTGGCCCGGTACCGCTCGATGAGCTTGTACTTCATCACCCAGTCGATTTCGGTACCGATACGGTCGAGGTCCTCGGCCTCGATCGCGTCGAGCGTGCGGCCCCACAGTTCGAGCACCTGCTCGACCGTGCCGGTGCGGATGCCGCGGCGCTCGCAGAAGTCCACGGCCTTCTCGAAGTACTCCCGCTGCACTTCCAGCGCGGAGGCCTCCCGGCCGCTGGCCAGACGCACCTTGCGCCGGCCCGTGATGTCGTGACTGACCTCGCGGATCGCCCGAATGGGGTTCTCCAGGGTGAGGTCGCGCATGACCGTACCGGCCTCGATCATGCGCAGTACCAGGTCGGTGGCGCCGACCTTGAGGAGCATCGTCGTCTCGGACATGTTCGAGTCACCGACGATGACGTGCAGCCGCCGGTAGCGCTCGGCGTCGGCGTGCGGTTCGTCGCGGGTGTTGATGATCGGCCGGGAGCGGGTCGTCGCCGAGCTGACGCCCTCCCAGATGTGCTCGGCGCGCTGGCTCACGCAGTACACGGCGCCGCGCGGAGTCTGCAGCACCTTGCCGGCACCGCACAGCAGCTGCCGGGTGACCAGGAAGGGAATGAGAATGTCCGCGAGCCGGGAGAACTCCCCGTGCCGGGCCACCAGATAGTTCTCGTGGCACCCGTAGGAGTTGCCCGCCGAGTCGGTGTTGTTCTTGAACAGATAGACGTCGCCCGCGATTCCTTCCTCGTGCAGGCGTCGTTCGGCGTCGACCAGGAGTCCTTCGAGAATGCGCTCGCCGGCCTTGTCGTGGGTGACGAGTTCCGTCACGTTGTCACATTCGGGTGTCGCGTATTCCGGATGTGATCCCACGTCGAGATAGAGGCGGGCACCGTTCCGCAGAAAGACATTGCTGCTGCGGCCCCATGACACGACACGGCGGAAGAGGTACCGCGCCACCTCGTCGGGAGACAGGCGGCGCTGTCCCCTGAACGTACACGTGACGCCGTACTCGTTCTCCAGCCCGAAAATGCGGCGGTCCATGACTGAACATTACGCCCGATCCCCCGAGCTGAAACGGGGTTCGACGGCACGGTTTGGATCATTTTCCGATGAGACCGCAACGACCGCACCGTCCCCGGTAGCTGCGAGGACCCGCCCCGTGGCCAGCAGAACCACCAACGCGGCGGCACCCGCGGCACCCGGCAGGGCGAAGCCCCACACCGCCCCGCCCCACTCGACGACCGGGCCCGCGAGGCCCGTTCCGACCGACGCGCCCACGGTGAACGTCGTCACAAGCCAGGAGAACGCCTCGGTGACGGTGCCCCTGGGCGCGTGCCGGTCGACGATGATGAAGGCGCAGGCGATGCAGGGCGCCAGGAAGACCCCGGCGAGTGCCGCGAGGGCCGTCATGGCGACCACGCCCGGCATCAGCACGAGTGGCAGATAACACACCGCCAGAAGGGCGACCAGCACCCGCAGTCGCCGCTCGGGCGCGCCGCTCCACCGCCGCGCCCCGTACGCCGTCCCACCGACGAGGGCCCCGAGCCCCACGGCCGCCATCAGCCAGCCGTACACGGCGTCGCCGCCGTGGTCGTCGGCGTACGACACCGCGGCGACCGTGATCGAGCCGAGCGCGATCCCCACGAACAGGAACGCGCCGAGCAGCGCCAGCAGCCCGGGTGAGCGCAACGCGCCGAGCCAGTGCGCCTCGCGCGGTGCCGAACGCCACGCGCGCGAGGGTGGCGAGAGGACCACGGAGAGGGCGCCCAGCACCCCGACGACGTTCAGGATCAGCAGCGCCGCCCGGGCGGACCAGAGCGAGGCACACAGGGTCAGCAGCAACGGTCCGACGGTGAACATGACTTCCTGCGCCACGGCGTCCATCGCGTACGCGGTGTGCACCTGCTCCTCCCGGCGCAGCACGGAGGGCCACAACGCCCGCAGACCGCCCTCCAGGGGCGGCGTGAAGAGCCCGGCGACGACCATCGCCGGATACGCCACCGACAGCGGGTCGGTGCCCGAGAAGGCGAAGACGCCCATCCCGAGGGCCGAGACGAGCGCGGCCGGCAACTGGACACGCGGCTGCCCGTACAGATCCACGAGCCGCCCGAGGAGCGGCTGCCCCACGGCATTGCCCACCCCGTACACGGCCGCGAGCGCACCGGCCAGGCTGTACGTCCCGCCCTCCGCCCGGACGAAGAGCACGACGGCGATGGCGGCGGTGGCGTTCGGCAGCCGCCCGGTGAGCGTGCCGGCGAGCAGCCGTGCGGCGTGCCTCGCCCTGAGGATCTCCAGGTATCCCGCGGCCATGTCATGCCCTTCCGGTCACGCGTGACGCCCGATGGTCATGCACACGAGGTTTTACGTATAACTCCCTGTGTCATACGTACCATGTGCCCAGTCCGCGAGTCCAGACGAAGGAGCAGGTCGCCGGTGGCACGAGGTAGCACCCGCCCGACGAGCCGTGACGTCGCCCAGGCCGCCGGGGTGTCCCAGGCCGCGGTCTCCCTGGTGCTGGGCGACAAGTGGCGCGGCCGGGTCTCGGAGACGACCGCGGAACGCGTCCGCGAGGCCGCCCAGGAACTCGGCTACCGCCCGAACCTGGCCGCCCGCAACCTCCGCCTGGGCCGCACCCGTACGGTCCTCCTGGTGGTCCCGGCGCTGACCACCGAGTTCTTCGCCGGGGTCTACACCGGCGCGGCCCGCGTCGCGGCGGAACACGGCTTCGGCGTGGTCCTGTACCCCTCCCCCGAGGGCATCGGCCCCGCCCGTGACCCGTTCGGCTCCGCGGCGGCCGCCCTGGACGGCGTCATCGCGTCCTCCATGGCCGCGGATGCCCTGACCGCCATCCGGGGCGACCAGCTCCCCCTGGTGATGCTCGACAGCGACCCCGAGGGCAGCCTGGGCGCGGCCACCGTCAATCTCGACATCACGGACGGCGTACGACAGGTGGCCGAGCACCTCCTGTCCCTGGGCCACCGCCGTTTCCTCCATCTGGCGGCGGACATCCCGTCCTGGACCTTCGCGGTACGCGCCCGGGAACTGGCCACGCGCCTGTCCGAGGTCCCCGGCACGGACCTGCGCACCACCCGGGCCCCGATCTCCATCGAGGACGCGGTGGCCGCCGCGGGATCGGCCCTGGCCGCCCCCGGCCCCCGCCCCACCGCCCTGGTCTGCGACGACGACAAACTGGCGGCAGGCGCCTACAAGGCGGCTCGCCGCCTGGGCCTGCGCATCCCCGAGGACCTCTCGGTCACGGGCCTGGACGACCTGGCCCTGGCCCAGGCCATCGACCCGGAGCTCACCACCGTCCGCCTGGACGCGGAACGCTTCGGCGAACGCGGCATGGAAGCCCTCCTGGCCGTCCTGGACGGCCGGACACCCCCCGTGGGCGACATCCCGGTACAGCTGGTCGTACGAGGCTCCACGGCCCCACCAAGCTCCCCGTAGACCGCTCGCCCCACGCACCCGCACCCGCCGACGCACGAAACGGTCCGTGCCGGTACATCCGAAGCCCGTCGCTCACGTCCGGATCTGGAAACGGCTCCCCACAGGGCAACCTCCGATCCGGCGGCGACGGGCTGGATGTACCGGCACGGCCCCGCCCCGCCCACCGGCACCGGCGGGCGGGGCGGGACGAACGGTCACTCCTCGTCTTCGGCGTCCTCGGCCTCCGTGGCGGTCTCCGCGCCGCCCTCCTCCAGCAGCCGGTCCAGCTGACGCCCGACGATCCGCCTGAACTTGCGCTGCTGCGGACGCGTACGGTCCAGGACCGCGACCTCCAGGCGCTCCGCGGGGATCTCCCGCTCGCCCCCGTTCGGCTCCCTGGACAGCGACTGCACGGCCAGCTTCAGCGCCTCCGCCAGCGACATCCCGTCCTGGTGGCGCTGGTCCAGATAACTGCTGATCTGCTCGGCATTGCCGCCCACCGCGACGGACCCGTGCTCGTCCACGATGGATCCGTCGTGCGGCAGCCGATAGATCTGGTCGCCCTCGGGGGTCTCCCCCACCTCGGCGACGACGAGCTCCACCTCGTACGGCTTCTCGGCGGCCGAGGAGAAGATCGTGCCCAGCGTCTGTGCGTACACATTCGCCAGACCACGGGCGGTCACATCATCACGGTCATAGGTGTAACCCCGCAGATCGGCATAGCGCACGCCGCCGATCCGCAGATTCTCGTATTCGTTGTACTTGCCGGCGGCCGCGAAGCCGATCCGGTCGTAGATCTCGCTGAACTTGTGCAGCGCACGGGACGGGTTCTCGCCGACGAACACAATGCCGTCGGCGTACTGCAGCACAACGAGGCTGCGACCGCGGGCGATGCCCTTACGGGCGTACTCCGCCCGGTCGGCCATGGCCTGCTGGGGTGAGACATAGAACGGCGTCGACACCGGTTATCCGTCCCTTTCTGTCGAAGTCACTGGGTCACCTTGGCAAAAGGAGCCGGGCTCAGAGCAGCGCGGCCCGCGGACCGTCCGGCTGCTCCAGACGCCGCTCCAGAATCGCGCGGGCGATGTCGGAGGACTCGTCGTCGGTGAGCCTGCGGAAGCCGTCCTCGGTGATCACGGTGACGATCGGGTAGATCCGGCGGGCGACGTCGGGACCACCGGTCGCCGAGTCGTCGTCGGCCGCGTCGTACAGCGCCTGGATGACGAGGGTCGTGGCCTGCTCTTCGGTCAGGTCGTCGCGGTAGAGCTTCTTCATGGCACCGCGCGCGAAGATCGAGCCGGAGCCGGTGGAGGCGTAGCCGTGCTCCTCGGAGCGGCCGCCCGTGACGTCGTAGGAGAAGATGCGGCCCTTGTCGCGGTCCACGTCGTAACCCGCGAAGAGGGGGACCACGGCGAGGCCCTGCATGGCCATGCCGAGGTTGGAACGGATCATGGTGGAGAGCCGGTTCGCCTTGCCCTCCAGGGAGAGCGTGGTGCCCTCCACCTTTTCGAAGTGCTCCAGCTCCAGCTGGAACAGCTTGACCATCTCGACGGCCAGACCGGCCGTACCGGCGATGCCCACCGCCGAGTACTCGTCGGCCGGGAAGACCTTCTCGATGTCGCGCTGAGCGATCATGTTGCCCATGGTGGCCCGGCGGTCGCCGGCGAGGACCACTCCGCCGGGGAACGTGACGGCGACGATGGTCGTGCCGTGCGGGGCCTCGATCACGCCCTGGACGGGCGGCAGCTGCCGCTTGCCCGGCAGCATCTCCGGCTGGTGCTCGGACAGGAAGTCCATGAAGGACGACGAACCGGGCGTCAGGAAGGCAGCCGGTAGACGCCCGGTGCTACGAGTGTTGGCTTCCACGGGGATCCTTCCAAGTAGGCGGCAGCCCGACGAACAGCGTCGGGATCATCTCCCAACTTGCCGATGGCCGAATTGCAGTTGAAGCACAGTACGCCACGGACCCTACCCGTCTCGTGGCAGTGATCCACATGAACTGCAGGAGCTTTCAAACAGATCACGCAGAGCCCCATTTGAGAGGCGACCATCTCGTCACGCTCGGCTTCGGTGAGGCCGTACTGACGCTTCAGGTGATCCTCACGCCCCCTGATGGCCCTGCACGCCTTGCACTGGGTGGACAGGCCGTCCGACGCCGACGAGTTTCGATGCCATTCGCTGTGCGGCTTCACCTCCCCGCAGGTTCGGCACAGCTTGTGCCCTGCAGGGAGGTCCACCTTCTCGCGCACCGTCTTGCCGAGCACTTCCCTGCGCCGCCGGTAGTGCGCGGCCGAATATTCCGCCACGCACTCCCGACACCGCACCTGCAGCCCGTCACGCCGGTTCCTGTCGGCAGCGAACGAAGCAAGCGGTAACTCCTGCCCGCATCCGGTACACCGCTTAGCTTCGAGCGAGTCCGACACGCCCGTTACTGTCCGCCTTTTTGCACAAATGAGCGAACGAAGTCCTCGGCGTTCTCCTCGAGTACGTCGTCGATTTCGTCCAGGACGGAGTCGACGTCGTCGCTCAGCTTCTCCTGGCGCTCCTTGAGGTCCTCGGAGACCTGCGCGTCTTGCGCCGTCTCCTCGACCTCCTCGGTGGAACGCGTCGCCTTCTGCTGTCCGCCGCCGGTGTCCTTGGTCGCCATAACCCTCACCCCGCTCGGTTCGACGTTCTTGATCAGACCCTACAAGCAGGGTCCGACATCGGCCCCGCAGTTGCCACAACGTCCGGGAGCCACCTCGATGATTCCCGGACGTCGTGTCTTTCCACCCCGTTGTGCCGCCCGGGCTCCGACGCCCCTGGCGGCCAGGTCAGCCGCCCGACAGGACCCTGACCAGGTCTTCCGCCGTACGGCAGCGGTCGAGGAGCTCCTTGACGTGATTACGCGTTCCGCGAAGCGGCTCCAGGGTTGGGACGCGCTGGAGCGAGTCCCGGCCCGGCAGATCGAAGATCACCGAGTCCCAGGAGGCCGCCGCCACATCGTCCGCGTACTGCTCCAGACAGCGCCCGCGGAAGTACGCACGGGTGTCCTCGGGCGGCTTCGTACGGGCCCGCTCGACGTCCCGCTCGTCCAGGAGCCGCTTCATCTTGCCGCGCGCCGCCAGACGGTTGTACAGGCCCTTCTCGGCCCGTACGTCGGCGTACTGGAGGTCGACCAGGTGCAGCCGTGCCGCGTCCCAGTCGAGGCCGTCACGGCGCCGGTAGCCCTCCATGAGCTCACGCTTGGCGACCCAGTCGAGCTCCCCTGAGAGACTCATCGGGTCGTTCTCCAGGCGGTTGAGAGTGTCCTCCCAGCGGGCCAGGACGTCCTTGGTCTGGTCGTCGGCGTCCGCCCCGAAGCGTTCCTCCACGTATTTGCGCGACAGCTCGAAGTACTCCATCTGGAGCTGCACCGCGGTCAGCGTGCGTCCGCTGCGCAGCGTGACGAGCCGCTTCAGCGTGGGGTCGTGCGAGACCTGGTGCAGCGTGCGCACGGGCTGGTCGACGGCCAGGTCGACGGCGATGAAGCCGTCCTCGATCATGGACAGGACCAGGGCGGTCGTGCCCAGCTTGAGGTAGGTCGAGATCTCCGACAGGTTCGCGTCACCGATGATCACGTGCAGCCTGCGGTACTTCTCGGCGTCCGCGTGCGGCTCGTCGCGGGTGTTGATGATGGGGCGCTTGAGCGTGGTCTCGAGGCCCACCTCGACCTCGAAGTAGTCCGCGCGCTGACTGAGCTGGAAGCCGTGCTCGTGCCCGTCCTGGCCGATACCGACGCGGCCCGCTCCGGTGACGACCTGGCGTGAGACGAAGAACGGCGTGAGGTGGCGCACGATGTCCGAGAAGGGGGTCTCCCGCTTCATCAGATAGTTCTCGTGCGTGCCGTACGAGGCGCCCTTGTTGTCGGTGTTGTTCTTGTAGAGGTGGATCGGCTGGGCGCCGGGGAGCTGGGCCGCGCGCTCCGCGGCCTCCGCCATGATGCGCTCGCCGGCCTTGTCCCACAGGACGGCGTCCCACGGGTTGGTGACCTCGGGAGCGCTGTACTCCGGGTGCGCGTGGTCCACGTACAGCCGTGCGCCATTGGTGAGGATGACATTGGCCAGGCCGATGTCCTCGTCGGTGAGCTGGCTGGAGTCGGCGGCCTCGCGGGCGAGGTCGAAGCCTCGCGCGTCCCGCAGCGGGTTCTCCTCCTCGAAATCCCAGCGGGCGCGGCGCGCCCGGTGCATCGCCGCCGCGTACGCGTTGACGATCTGGGACGAGGTGAGCATGGCATTGGCGTTGGGGTGGCCGGGGACGGAGATCCCGTACTCCGTCTCGATGCCCATTACTCGCCGTACGGTCATGCGGCCCTCCTTGCCCGGCAGCGCCCTCGGTCGGGGGCGCTGCTCAAGTACCGCTGGTGCTCCGGTGCGTGTGCGGTGCCCGTCCCCGCAACGCGCGACTCGGCGGTACGAAAGAGCCTAGAACGCCTCTGCGCTGGTGGGGAGATCATTTGCGTCATTGCTCTGCTCCAGCCGTGCCCCGGAAAGCAGTCGGCTGCGGGTACCCGTGGAGGGCACCCGCAGCCGCCCTGTCTTTTACAGGTACTGCCCGGTGTTCGCCACCGTGTCGATGGAGCGTCCGGTGTCCGCACCCTGCTTTCCGGTGACGAGCGTACGGATGTAAACGATCCGTTCGCCCTTCTTTCCGGAGATTCGGGCCCAGTCGTCCGGGTTGGTGGTGTTCGGCAGGTCCTCGTTCTCCTTGAACTCGTCCACGCACGCCTGGAGGAGGTGGGAGACCCGAAGGCCCTTTTGGTTCTGCTCGAGGAAGGCCTTGATCGCTGCCTTCTTGGCGCGGCCGACGATGTTCTCGATCATGGCGCCCGAGTTGAAGTCCTTGAAGTACAGGACTTCCTTGTCGCCGTTGGCGTAGGTGACCTCGAGGAAGCGGTTTTCCTCGGACTCGGCGTACATCTGTTCCACAGCGGTCTGGATCATGCCGTGGACGGTGGCCGCCCGGTCCCCGCCGTGCTCTCCGAGGTCGTCGGAGTGCAGCGGGAGGCGTTGTGTGAGGTACTTGGCGAAGATGTCCTTGGCGGCCTCGGCGTCCGGGCGCTCGATCTTGATCTTCACATCGAGTCGTCCGGGGCGCAGGATCGCGGGGTCGATCATGTCCTCGCGGTTCGAGGCGCCGATCACGACCACGTTCTCCAGGCCTTCCACGCCGTCGATCTCGGCGAGCAGCTGGGGGACGATGGTGTTCTCCACGTCCGAGCTGACGCCCGATCCACGGGTGCGGAAGAGTGATTCCATCTCGTCGAAGAAGACGATGACGGGGGTGCCCTCGCTGGCCTTCTCACGAGCACGCTGGAAGACGAGGCGGATCTGCCGCTCGGTCTCGCCGACGTACTTGTTCAGGAGCTCGGGGCCCTTGATGTTGAGGAAGAAGCTCTTCCCGGTGGCCTGGCCGGTGACCTCGGCGACCTTTTTGGCCAGCGAGTTGGCGACCGCCTTGGCGATGAGCGTCTTACCGCATCCGGGAGGCCCGTACAGCAGCACACCCTTGGGCGGCCGCAGTTCGTGCTCCTTGAAGAGGTCGGGGTAGAGGTAGGGGAGCTCGACCGCGTCGCGGATCAGTTCGATCTGGTTTCCCAGGCCGCCGATCTGCTCGTAGCCGATGTCCGGAACCTCTTCGAGGACGAGCTCCTCGACCTCGCTCTTGGGGACAACTTCGTAGACATAGCCGGAACGCGGTTCGAGAAGCAGGGCGTCTCCGGGACGGATGGTGACGTCCAGCAGCGGCTCGGCGAGCCGTACCACCCGTTCCTCGTCGGTGTGCCCCACCACGAGGGCGCGTTCGCCGTCCTCGAGGATCTCCTTGAGGGTGACGATGTCGCCGACACTCTCGTACTCCATGGCCTCGACCACGTTGAGAGCTTCGTTGAGCATCACTTCCTGGCCGCGCCTGAGCTCTTCGAGCTCCACGCTGGGGCTGACGTTCACCCGGAGCTTGCGGCCCCCGGTGAAGATGTCCGCCGTGCCGTCCTCGTTCGCCACGAGGAAGACACCGAAGCCTGCCGGCGGCTGCGCCAGCCGGTCGACCTCTTCCTTGAGGGCCACGATCTGGTCGCGGGCCTCACGGAGCGTATTGGCGAGCCGCTCGTTCTGTGCGGACACGCCGGCCAGGTTGGTCTGCAGTTCGACGATCCGCTCTTCGAGAATCCTCGTGTGCCGCGGAGAGTCGGCGAGCTTGCGTCGCAGGACGGCGATCTCCTGCTCAAGGTAGGCAACCTGCCCGGCAGGGTCATCGGACCCTCGTCCCGGGCGGATGCCGCGGTTCATGTCGTCGTCGTGGGCTGCCACGGTCCTCACCTCCTCCAAGGGGAGCTGGACGCTTCCAGACCCTACCTGGGTGGGTGTCGATTGAAACCCCTAGATCACAAAGACTGTCGAGGTGTGTCCGATCTTCACCCTTGCGCTCTCCCTCACGCCAGGGGAATACCCACCGAACACGGTCGGGAAGCGGGCGGAGGTAGGGTCGACGTGTTCAACACCCGTCAGAGCTGGCCCGATTCCCCAGTCTCCGGATCGCTCGACGCAGGAAACGGCAGGAGAAATGACCGTGCAGCAGGAGGCCCCAGGCGACAGCGAGGCTCTCGAGGTCTGGATCGACCAGGATCTCTGTACCGGAGACGGTATCTGCGCCCAGTACGCGCCGGAGGTCTTCGAGCTGGACATCGACGGCCTGGCCTATGTGAAGAGCGCCGAGGACGAGCTCCTGCAGGCCCCGGGCGCCACAACGCCCGTACCGCTGACGCTTCTGCGGGATGTCGCCGACTCCGCGAAGGAGTGCCCGGGCGACTGCATCCACGTACGTCGAGTTTCGGACAGGGTCGAGGTCTACGGTCCCGACGCGGAGTGACCCGAAGGATACTCCGCGTCGCGATATGTCTCTTTTCTCACATGCTTCTCATGCGCTCTGTGCCCCGGAGGGTGTCGAGCGGATGAACGTGCCGTTCTTCCACTGCCACTTGGCCTGCTCCTTCACGTCCGGGCAGCAACTCGGCACGTCGGCAGAGGAGTAGCCGAGCAGGGTCGCCGTGACGGAGCCGTCACGCACCGCGAAGTCGGTGACGTTGAGGCGGTCCTTCGGGTCGACCAGGGTGGCCACGACGCGGGGCTTCTTGGCTCCCGACCCGCCCTGGGTGATGACGTAGACGCCGTTGGGCGGGGTGCCGATGCCCGCGTCGCAGCGGACCACGGCCACCGTCTCCGGACTGCCGTCGCCGTCGAGGTCTCCGGACGCCTTCTTCTGCACGAGGACCTTGACGGGCCCGCACTCGATCGGGAACGTGACGCCCGCGGGGTCCGGGGGCGCCGTCGCGGCCGGGGCGGACTTGGCCCCGGGGCGGGGCTGGGCCGCCGTCGCGGAGCCGGGCTGCAGGACCGAGGAGAGGGCGACGACTCCCGCCAGGGCGGTGGCCGTGGCGAGCCAGTGGATGGGCCGGGTGTGGGTGTGTGCCAGTTCCGGGACGACGGATTGCTGCACTAGGAGCGTCTCCTGGGAGGGCCGTGACGGTGGGGGTGGGGTGGCCAGCATGGTGCCACACGTCACAGTGGGGTGGAACGGCAGGGTCCGGACTTCCGGCGGCGCGTCAACGCGGCACGTCAACGGAAAGGGCTTGCGGCGGAGTTGCCCACCGGTTCCGCCACCCCGGCGCGGGAACGCACCGCGGCCGAGCTCCCGAGTGCTTCCGGGAACTCGGCCACAGGTGTGGTGCGTTGAGTACGTCGACGGCGTGGGCGCCGGTCGGGTCAGCGGCCTGAGCCGCCGTCGGCGTTCGGGCCGGAGTAGTCCTCGCCGTAGGCACCCTTGGCGGGGCGGCGGCGGCGCATGGGCGGCTCGACGCCGTCCGCGAGGCGGCGGGCGGTGAGCAGGAAGCCGGTGTGGCCGATCATCCGGTGGTCCGGACGGACCGCCAGGCCCTCCACGTGCCAGTTGCGGATCATCGACTCCCACGCGGTCGGCTCGTTGAAGGAACCGATCTCGCGGATGGACTCGACGGTCCGCGCGAGCTGGGTGGTGGTGGCAACGTAGCAGCACAGGATGCCGCCGGGGACCAGCGCCTTGGAGACGGCCTCCAGGCACTCCCAGGGGGCGAGCATGTCGAGGATGACGCGGTCGACGTCGGTGTCGCTCAGGTTGTCCTGGAGGTCGCCGACGGTGAGCTCCCAGGCGGGGTGCGGGCCGCCGAAGTAGCGCTCCACGTTCTGCCGGGCGATCTCGGCGAAGTCCTCGCGGCGCTCGTAGGAGTGGAGCATGCCCTGGTCGCCGATGGCGCGCAGCAGGAAGCTGCTGAGCGAGCCGGAGCCCACGCCCGCTTCCACGACGCGCGCGCCGGGGAAGATGTCGGCGAAGGCCAGGATCTGCCCCGCGTCCTTGGGGTAGACCACGGCGGCGCCGCGGGGCATGGACAGGACGTAGTCGGGGAGCAGGGGGCGCAGCGCGAGATAGGCGACGTTCCCCGTGGTGCGGACAACGCTGCCCTCGGGAGCGCCGATCAGCTCGTCGTGGGGGAAGGAACCCTTGTGGGTGTGGAAGTTCTTCCCGGCCTCGAGCGTGAACGTGTAGTGGCGGCCCTTGGGGTCGGTCAGCTGAACCTGGTCCCCGACCTTGAAGGGCCCGCGCCTGCGGGCGGCACCGGTCGGTTCGGACATGTGACCAGCCTACCGGTCCCTGCGCGGGGCGCCGACCACGTTCGGGCCGCGCTCAGGACGGGCGGGCCATGGCCTTGACGAAGGCTCGCTCGACGTCTGCCGCCGAGAGGACTCCGTAGATCTCGCCCGAATCCTCCACCACCAGGTACTCGGTCGCCGGGGTGGCACGGAGGGTGTCCAGGAGTGCCTCGCCGGCGAGCTCCGCGGAGACGCGCATGCCGTCGGTGAGGTCCTGGGCGAGGCCGCTGACGGCGACCCAGGGGCGGCGGTGCTCCGGTACGCCGACGATGGCGGCCTCGCGGACGAGGGAGAGCGGTTCGCCGTCGGCGTCGACGACGACCAGGGCGCGGGCGCCTGCTTCGTTGGCACGGCGCAGCGCCTCCGAGAGCGGGGTGCTGGTCTCGACCGGGACCGCACGCCGGGTGAGTGAGCGGGCGCGCAGCTCGGGCAGGTGTTCGCGCAGACGGGCCATGCGGAGGCTGTTGCCGGCGCCGGTCCAGATGATCGCGGCGAGGATCGCGGCGAGCAGGGCGTCGGTGACCGTGTCCATGCCGCCGATGTTGTCCTGGGTGGCGCCGAGCGCTCCGGACTGGGTGAGCAGGGGCAGCCCGATCAGTACGGAGACGGCGAGGGCGCGGCCGACCCAGGCGGCGGCGATCGTGCCGCTCATCGGCCTGCCGGTGATCTTCCAGACGACGGCGCGGAGCATGCGGCCGCCGTCCAGGGGCAGGCCGGGGAGCAGGTTGAAGGCGGCCACGATGAGGTTGGAGATCATCAGGCCGGCCAGCAGCACGCCGGGGACCGTGCCGGGCTCGACGGCCAGCATGGCGAGGTAGAAGAGGCCCGAGAGGACGAGGGAGAGCAGTGGTCCGACGAAGGACAGCACGAACTCACGGCCCGGGGTCTCGGCCTCCTTCTCGATCTCCGAGACGCCGCCGAAGAACTGCAGCTGGATCCGGCGCACCGGCAGTTTGAAGCGCAGGGCGGCGACCGTGTGGGCCAGCTCGTGGACGAGGACGGAGGCGTAGAAGGCGACCGCGAAGAAGAGGGACACGAGGTAGCGCAGGGCGCCGAGTTCGGGCAGCACGCGGTCGAGCTGGCCGCCGAACACCCAGGTGATCAGCGCGGCCACGAGGAACCAGCTGGGCGCCACGTACACGGGCACGCCGAACGGCCGCCCCATCAGCAGCCCGCCACCGGGCTCCCGGCCACGTCGCGGGGGCTGCGGCTTGCCGGTACCGGTGCCGGTTCCGGAGTGGGCGAGGGTTCGGGGGTGTTCGGGCTCGGGGTGCGGGTGGCGTCCGGCGGAGGAGCCGTGGGGCGCGTCCTGGGCGGACGACCCGGCCTCGTCCGAGGAACCGGAACCGGCGGGTGCCTCGACCTGGTCCGAGGAAGCGCCGGGCTCGGCCCCGTCCTCGGCCCCGCTCGAAGGGTCGCTGTGCGTCGCGGCCGCGCGGCCGGAGTCGGTGGGGTCGTGGGGTCGGTCGGGGGACGGGGCGGCCTCGGAGGTGCCCGGGGCCGTGGGTGGTGTCGGCCCGGTGGGGTGCTCGGGGCGCTCCGGTCCGGGGCGCGTGGCATCCGCGGCCGGGGCCGAGGAGGCCCGCTGCTCCCCGTGGCGCTCGGTCGCTTCGTCGGTGCCGGACCGCGGCTGCCCGCTCCCGCCGCTCTCGTCCACGATGTCCCCTCGTTCGAAGCGTCTCCCGCTCCCGATCATGCGAAGCAGGAGGGTCTGGGTCGATGGTATGCGTCCGTCGCGACGCGTTCCGCCCCGGCACCCCCTCTGTTTTCCGCTCCGTCGCACAAGCGCGCACAAGCCCCGACTGTGCACTCACTGTCAGTGGCGGGCCGTAAGGTCTGTGGACATGGAAACCAGCACCGGGGGCGCCGTGCCGCCCGAGCCGACCGAAGCCGTCATGGCCGAAGCCCCCGTGGCCGAAGCCGCCGTGGCTGAAGCGACGGACGCGTCGGCGGTTCCCGCGCCCCGCCCGGCCCTGCCTCCGAGCTCGCTGTCGCCCTCACGGGCGGGCGACTTCATGCAGTGCCCGTTGCTCTACCGGTTCCGGGTGATCGACAGACTCCCCGAGAAGCCGAGCGAGGCGGCCACCCGCGGCACGCTGGTCCACGCGGTGCTGGAGCGCCTTTTCGACGCCCCGGCGGCGGAGCGCACGGCTCCGCGCGCCAAGTCACTCATTCCGGGGCAGTGGGACCGGCTGCGCGAGACGCGGCCGGAGGTCGTGGAGCTGTTCGCCGACGATCCCGAGGGCGAGCGGTTGACGCGCTGGCTCGGCGAGGCCGAGCAGCTGGTGGAGCGCTGGTTCAGTCTCGAGGACCCGACGCGGCTGGAGCCCGCCGAGCGTGAGCTGTCCGTCGAGGCCCAACTCGACTCCGGGCTGAAGCTGCGCGGCATCATCGACCGCGTCGACGTGGCCCCGACGGGCGAGGTCCGGATCGTCGACTACAAGACGGGCAAGGCGCCGCGGCCGGAGTACGCCGAGGGTGCGCTGTTCCAGATGAAGTTCTACGCCCTGGTGGTGTGGCGGCTGAAGCAGGTGGTCCCGCGCCGGCTCCAGCTCGTCTACCTCGGCAGCGGCGACGTGGTGACGTACGACCCGATGGTCGAGGACCTGGAGCGGGTCGAGCGCAAACTGCTCGCTTTGTGGGAGGCGATCCAGCAGGCCACCGAGACGGGCGACTGGCGACCGAGGCCCACCAAGCTCTGCGGCTGGTGCGACCACCAAGCGGTTTGTCCGGAATTCGGCGGTACTCCCCCGCCTTACCCGCTGCCGGTCAGGGCGCCGGATTCCGGCGTCACCGAGCAGGGCAGAATGGGGCGGGACTAGGGCCTGTCCGGCGTTGTTGCTCACCTCCGGCCTGGTCCGCCGGACAGACCCAAGGAGACTTGCGTGGCCATCCGCGTCCTACTGGTCGACGACCAGCCGCTGCTGCGTACCGGCTTCCGGATGATTCTGGAGGCGGAGCAGGACATCGCGGTCGTCGGCGAGGCCGGTGACGGTCTGCAGGCACTGGATCAGGTTCGTGCGCTGCAGCCCGATGTGGTTCTGATGGACATCCGTATGCCGAGGATGGACGGGGTGGAGGCGACCCGGCAGATCACCGGGCCGGGGCGGGACGGGCCGGCCAAGGTGCTCGTCCTGACGACCTTCGACCTCGACGAGTACGTGGTGGAGGCACTGCGCGCCGGGGCCAGCGGCTTCCTCCTCAAGGACGCGCCGGCCAATGAGCTGGTGCAGGCGATCCGCGTGGTCGCCGCGGGCGAGGCGCTGCTCGCGCCGAGCATCACCCGCCGGCTTCTCGACAAGTACGCGGGTCATCTGCCGTCGGGCGACGAGCCGGTGCCCGACACGCTGCACACCCTGACCGATCGGGAGGTCGAGGTGCTGAAGCTGGTGGCGCGCGGCCTGTCGAACGCGGAGATCGCCGCCGACCTGTTCGTCAGCGAGACCACCGTCAAGACGCATGTGGGCCACGTGCTCACCAAGTTGGGGCTGCGCGACCGGGTGCAGGCCGCGGTGTACGCGTACGAGAGCGGTTTGGTGCGCCCGGGCGCACAGCAGTAACCCCCGGACGCCGTCCACTTCCCCAGGAGCTCGGCCGAGGGTCCCAGGAGCACGACCAAGGGTCCCAGGAGCACGACCAAGGGTCCCAGGAGCACGACCGAGGGCGCCCCTTCCACGAAGAGGGCGCCCTCGGCGTCGGTACCGGCGGTGGTGGAGTCAGTCCTTGCTGATCTCCCAGAAGCGGAACACCGTCGAGGCGTCGAGGCAGTTCTCGAGGCCGTAGACGTTGTCCCGCACGATCGCGTACTGCTTGGCCTGCCAGATCGGGAGGAGCGGGAGGTCCTCGGCCACGATGCTCTGGATCTTGCCGTACTCGGTGTCGGTCGAGGAGCGGTCGCTCTGGGCGGCCGTCTTCGGGATGAGCCGCCCGGTGATCGTGCTGTTCGTGTAGTGGTTGCCCAGCACGTTGCCCTTGCCGAAGAAGGGTGCCGTGAAATTGTCGGGGTCCGGGTAGTCGGGCACCCAGCCCTTCACATACACGCCGTACTTGCCCTTGGCGATGTCCTTCTCGTACTGGTCGTACGCGACGGACTTCACGGTCGCGTCGAACAGCCCGCTGGCGTTGAGCTGCTGGGCGATCGCCTTGAACTCCTGGTCGGTGGCGGGGCCGTAGCGCGAGGGGGTCGACCAGAGCGTGAGCCTGACCTTGCCGGTGATGCCTTCGGCCCGGAGCGCGGCGGCGGCCTTCGTCCTCGAGGGGCGGGCGCCGTAGCGGTCGAAGAAGGCCGTGGTGTGGCCGGTGACACCGGCCGGGACGATCGAGTACAGCGGCGTCGCGGTGTCCTCGTAGACCTTGTTGACCAGGGCCTCGCGGTCGAGCAGATAGGCGATGGCCTTGCGCACGCCGAGCTTGCCCGCGACCGGGTCGTCCATGTTGAAGACCATGTGCTGGACCTCGGCGCTGGTGCCCTCGACGACGTTGACGCCCCTGCCGGTGGAGGTGTCGTTGCTGATGTCCGCGATGTCGTCGGCAGCGAGACCTCGGTAGGCGATGTCGACCTGGTGGTTCAGCAGCGCCTTCTTCAGAGCGGTCTGGTCGCCGTGGAAGAACTTCAGCGTGATGCCGGAGTTCTTCACCTTGGCGGTGCCCTTGTAGCTGTCGTTGACCGAGAAGACGGCCTGGTCCTTGCCGAAGGAGTCCAGCTTGTACGGGCCCGAGCCGACCGCCTGGTTGTCCCTGCGCAGCCCGTTGTCCGCGTACTGCCGGTGGTCCACGATCGAGCCGGCGCCGGAGGCGATCTTGCTGGGGAAGGTGGCGTCGGCGTACTTCAGCCTGAAGACGACGGTCTTCGCGTCCGGGGTCTGGACCGTGTCGAGCATGGGGAACATGACGGCCGGGCCGGAGGCGTCGTCGATCTTCAGAATGCGGTCGAAGGAGAACTTGACGTCCTCGGAGGTGAGGGCGTCACCGTTGCTGAACTTCAGGCCGTCCTGGAGCGTGCACGTGTAGACCTTGGTCGTGGCGTCCGAGAACGCGCACTCCTTGGCCGCCTCGGGAGCCGGCTCCGTACCACCGTTGGGGAAGCTCAGCAACGACTGGAAGACGTTGTTGAACAACAGCCAGGATCCCGGGTCGTAGCCGGAAGCGGGGTCGGTGGCCAGGACGTCGTCGGACATCCCCATCACCAGGGCGGAGCCGGTGCTGCCGGTGTCGCTCGTCTGCGAGCCACAGCCGGCGAGCAGACCGGCGGCCAGCCCCGTCGCGACGGACAGGACTGGCCACTGGTTGCGCATGTTCACGAGGAGGTGCCTTGTCGTTGTTTCTCTGGGACGCCACATGGAGCGGGCGCCGGGTCGTGCGGTCGGGCGCCGGGCCCACAGGACCCGGCGCCCTGAGAAGGACCGGTCAGCCGCTCACACCGCGGCCGAGCTCCCACAGCTGAAGCGTGGAGGACGAGTTGAGCGCCCACTCGGTACCCGTGATGTCGTCCCGCGCGGCGATGTACTGCTTGCCCTGCCACAGCGGCAGGAGCGGTACGTCGTCGGCCACCTTGTCCTGGATGTCGGTGAGGCTCTTCGACGCGGTGAGACGGTCGGCCTCGCGGCGGGACTCCGGGATCAGCGTGCCGCGGATCGCGGAGTTCACGTACGGGGAGCCGAGGGTGTTGTCCTTGTCGAGGAACGGCGCCAGGTAGTTGTCGGCGTCCGGGAAGTCGGGGAACCATCCCATGCCGTAGACCTGGTACTCGTTCTTCTTCTCGGCCGGGCGGAACGTCGTCCAGGGCTCGCCCTTGATCTCGACACTGAACAGGCCGCTGGAGTTGAGCTGCTGCTTCAGCACCTCGAACTCCTTCGCGGTGGCCGAGCCGTAGTGGTCGGTCGTGTAGTGCAGGGTGAGCTTCACCGGAGTGGTGATGCCGGCCTTGCTCAGCGTCGTGGTGGCCTTGGAGACGCTCGGGTCGCCGTACTTGTTGAAGAACGAGTTGGAGTGACCCGTGATGGTGGCCGGGACCATCGAGAACAGCGGCTCGGCCTGGGAGCCGTACACCTTGGAGACGAGCTCCCCGCGGTTGATCACCTCGGCCATGGCCTGGCGGACGGCCTTGTTCTTCACCGACGGGTCGTCGGTGTTGAAGCCGAGGTAGCGGATCTCGAGGCCGGGCATCTCGACCAGGTTGACCTTGCCGGTCGCACCGGCGGCGCCGAGCTTGTTGATCTGCTCCGGCGTCATCGCGCGGGTCATGAGGTCGATGTCGCCCTTGTCGAGCGCGGTGCCCATGGCGTCGGCGCTCTCGAAGGAGCGCATCTCGACCTTGTCGTTCTTCGGCTTCAACAGACCCTTGTAGTTCGGGTTCTTGGTGAAGGTGATCTTGACGGCCTCGTCGTTCTTGACGTCGGCCTGGAGGGTGTACGGGCCGGAACCGTCGACGGAGAAGCCGTCGCGCAGCTTGCCCTTCTCGTAGTCCTTCGGGTTCACGATGCCGGCGACCGGGGTCGACAGCTTGAACGGGAAGGTGGCGTCCGCGGTCTTCAGGTGGAAGATCACCTGGCGGTCGCCCTGCGTCTCCACGGTGTCGACGGTGGACAGCAGCGCGAACACGCCGCTGTCGGCCTTGAGCGACATCGCGCGGTCGATCGAGAACTTCACGTCCTTGGCGGTGATCGGGTCACCGCTCGCGAACTTCAGTCCGTCGCGCAGCGTGCAGGCGTAGCGCTCGTTGCCGGAGTCGGTGAAACCGCAGCTCTCGGCGGCCTCGGGCTGGGGGTCGCCGTCACCGCGGGGCTGGACCATCAGCGTCTGTACGGTCTGGCGCAGGATGTTCCAGGTGCCGACGTCGTACGCGTACGCCGGGTCGAGAGGAGCCGGGGCATCCTTCGATGCGGTGAACCGGTCCGTGGTGCCCACGACGATCGCGTCGCCGCCGCTTCCCCCGCTGTCGGAACCGCCACACGCGGCGAGCACCGGGGCGAGCAAGCCGACAACGGCCGGCAGCACCAAAGTCTTGCGGTTCATGCTCGAGTTTCTCCAGAGCTGTCGTGTCCGTGTACCCGCCATGCAGGGGTGGTGCGGGCGAGTCACCGGGGTTATGGCGAGGTTCTCGCGACGACATTAGTCCGCACCACCAGGACGGCCCGCAGAGACCGGAGTTGAGTTCCCATCACGCTGCGAAACCGGGCGTGGACGCACCGATAACCCGACAGCGGAAGGATTCGTGCAGCGTTCCACCAATCGGGACACAAGGGCACGCCGACCACCCCCGAAAGGGGGGTTACGGCACAGGACAGGCCGAATGTCGACCCCCCGTCAAGTGACGAACCTCACACTGCCAACTCGATGGGAGAGTACCGGAATTCGGCCATCCGGCCCCGGAATCAATTTCCCGCGGCAGGTCCGGGGCCCTTACCTGCGGATACGCAGGGGTTATCGGCACATTCGGTTACGCACGCTGGGTGAACGCCTAGCGCATTTCCGTCATCAGCCCGCGGAGAAAAGGCAGGTCGACCTCTTCCAGGGAGGTCACGACCGTGCGCCGGACGGCGGGGGCGATCGGCGCGACGGAGGGGACGGCGACCACGTGGCAGCCCGCGGCCTCCGCGGCGGCGACGCCCGTGGCGGTGTCCTCGATGACGGCGCACCGCGCCGGTTCGGCGCCGAGTCCGGACGCCGCCAGCAGATACGGGTCGGGGTAGGGCTTGGTCCGCTCCACCTCGTCGCCCGCGACGGTCAACGCGAAGTACTGGGGTCCCAGGGAGGCCAGGACACGGTCGATGATGCGCCGGTGCGAGGCGGAGACCAGGGCGGTGGGGATCTCGTGCGCGGCGAGCTCCGCGAGGAGTCTGGCCGCCCCCGGCATCAGCGGCAGCGCCCGGTCGATACGGTCCTCGAAACCGTCGTTGAGCAGCACCGTGAGCTCGCCGAGCGTGATGTCGGCCCCGGTGGCCTCGATCAGGAAACCCGCGCTGCGGGTCATGGGTCCGCCGACCACCACGTGACGCCAGGAGTCGTCGAGGGTGTGCCCGAGCGTCCGGAAGATCTCGACCTCGACATCCCACCAGAACCCCTCGGTGTCCACCAGGGTGCCGTCCATGTCCAGGAGCACGGCCTGCAGCGCTGAGCCTTCGGCCGTACGGGTACCGAGCGCGGGAACCGTAGTGGTCATCCTGGCGCACCTCCTTGAGGGACGAGAAGGCCGGTTCCCTCAGGGGGAACCGGCCTGCTGTGGACCGTCCAGTGTACGACGGCGTCAGGTGAAGTGCCTGTTGGTTATGAGGGGGCCCTCTGACGCGCCTCGCGCCGGGTCACCTCGCGTTGAAGTACTTCGCCTCCGGGTGGTGGATCACGATCGCGTCCGTGGACTGCTCGGGGTGCAGCTGGAACTCCTCCGAGAGGTGGACGCCGATGCGCTCGGGCTCCAGGAGCCGGGCGATCTTGGCGCGGTCCTCCAGGTCGGGGCAGGCGCCGTAGCCGAGGGAGAAACGGGCACCGCGGTACTTGAGGTCGAACATGTCCTCGATGGCCGAGGGGTCCTCACCGGCGAAGCCGAGCTCGGAGCGGACGCGGGCGTGCCAGTACTCGGCGAGGGCCTCGGCCAGCTGCACGGACAGGCCGTGCAGTTCGAGGTAGTCGCGGTAGGAGTTCGCCTCGAAGAGCTTGGCCGTCTCCTCACCGATGCGGGAGCCGACCGTGACGACCTGGAGGCCGACGACGTCCCGCTCGCCGGACTCCTCGGGCCGGAAGAAGTCGGCCAGGCACAGCCGCCGTCCGCGGCGCTGGCGCGGGAAGGTGAAGCGGGTGCGCTCGTTGCCCTCTTCGTCCAGGATGATCAGGTCGTCGTCCTTGGACACACAGGGGAAGTAGCCGTAGACGACGGCCGCTTCGAGCAGGTTGTCGGTCTGGAGCTTGTCCAGCAGTCCGCGCAGCCGGGGCCGGCCCTCGGTCTCGACGAGTTCCTCGTACGTCGGTCCGTCGCCCGCACGGGCCTGCTTCAGGCCCCACTGGCCCTTGAACAGCGCGCCCTCGTCCAGCCAGGAGGCGTACTCCTTGAGCTGGATGCCCTTGATGACACGGGTGCCCCAGAAGGGCGGCGTGGGCACCGGGTTGTCGACGGCGACGTCCGAGCGGACGTGTCCCTCCTCCGGGCGCTCCTCGACGACCGTCGGGGCGGTGGCCCGCACCCGGCGCTGCTTGAGCTCCGGCAGTACGGCCCCCGGCACGCCCCGCTTGACCCCGATGAGCGCGTCCATCAGACGCAGGCCCTCGAACGCGTCCCGGGCATAGCGGACTTCGCCCTCGTAGATCTCGTACAGATCCTGCTCCACGTACGCCCTCGTCAGGGCGGCGCCGCCGAGGATGACCGGGTAATCGGCGGACAGACCGCGCTGGTTGAGCTCCTCCAGGTTCTCCTTCATGATCACCGTGGACTTGACCAGCAGGCCCGACATGCCGATGACGTCGGCCCGGTGTTCCTCGGCCGCGTCCAGGATCGCGGAGACCGGCTGCTTGATGCCGAGGTTGACGACGTTGTAGCCGTTGTTGGACAGGATGATGTCGACGAGGTTCTTGCCGATGTCGTGGACGTCGCCGCGCACGGTGGCGAGCACGATGGTGCCCTTGCCCTCGGCGTCCGACTTCTCCATGTGCGGTTCGAGATAGGCGACCGCGGTCTTCATGACCTCGGCGGACTGGAGCACGAACGGCAGCTGCATCTGCCCGGAGCCGAACAGCTCGCCGACCACCTTCATGCCGTCGAGCAGCGTCTCGTTGACGATGTCGAGGGCGGGGCGGGTCTGGAGGGCCTCGGCGAGGTCGGCCTCGAGGCCGTTCTTCTCGCCGTCGATGATGCGCCGCTTGAGTCGCTCGTCCAGGGGCAGCGCGGCCAGTTCCTCGGCCTTGCCCGCCTTGAGCGACTTGGTGGTGGCGCCCTCGAACAGTGCCATCAGCTTCTGGAGGGGGTCGTAGGCAGGCTCGTCGCCCTGCTGGGCGATGCGCCGGTCGTAGATCAGGTCGAGGGCGGTGGTGACCTGCTCCTCGTCGAAGCGCGCGATGGGGAGGATCTTCGACGCGTGCACGATCGCCGAGTCCAGGCCCGCCTTGACGCACTCGTCGAGGAAGACCGAGTTGAGCAGGATGCGGGCCGCCGGGTTGAGACCGAAGGAGATGTTCGACAGGCCCAGCGTGGTCTGCACGTCGGGGCGGCGGCGCTTGAGCTCGCGGATCGCCTCGATGGTGGCGATGCCGTCCTTGCGGGACTCCTCCTGGCCGGTGCAGATGGTGAAGGTCAGGGCGTCGATGAGGATGTCCGACTCGTGGATGCCCCAGTTCGTCGTCAGGTCCTCGATGAGCCGTTCGGCGATGGCGACCTTGGTCTCGACGGTACGGGCCTGGCCCTCCTCGTCGATGGTCAGCGCGATCAGCGCCGCGCCGTGCTCCTGCGCCAGCCGGGTGACCTTGGCGAAGCGGGACTCGGGGCCGTCGCCGTCCTCGTAGTTGACGGAGTTGATGACGGCGCGACCGCCGAGCTTCTCCAGGCCGGCGCGCAGGACCTCGACCTCGGTGGAGTCCAGCACGATGGGCAGCGTGGAGGCGGTGGCGAAGCGTCCGGCCAGCTCCTCCATGTCCGCGACGCCGTCCCGGCCGACGTAGTCGACGCACAGGTCGAGCATGTGGGCGCCCTCGCGGATCTGGTCGCGGGCCATCTCCACACAGTCGTCCCAGCGGGCCTCCAGCATGGCCTCGCGGAACTTCTTCGAGCCGTTGGCGTTGGTGCGCTCGCCGATCGCCATGTACGCGGTGTCCTGGCGGAACGGGACGGTCTGGTAGAGGGAGGCGGCACCCGGCTCCGGCTGGGGGCGCCGCTGCGTCGGTGCCATCCCGCGCACGCGCTCGACGACCTGGCGCAGATGCTCGGGGGTGCTGCCGCAGCAGCCTCCGACCAGGGACAGGCCGTACTGCTGGACGAAGGTCTCCTGCGCGTCCGCCATCTCGGGCGGGGTCAGCGGGAAGTACGCCCCGTCCTTGGTGAGGATGGGCAGCCCGGCGTTCGGCATGCACAGCAGCGGGATGCGGGAGTGGCGGGCGAGGTAGCGCAGGTGCTCGCTCATCTCGGCGGGGCCGGTGGAGCAGTTCAGGCCGATCATGTCGATGCCCAGCGGCTCCAGCGCGGTCAGCGCGGCGCCGATCTCCGAGCCCAGCAGCATCGTGCCGGTCGTCTCGAAGGCGAGGGAGACCAGCAGCGGCACGTCGGCCCCGAGCGCGTCCAGGGCCCGGCGGGCGCCGAGGATGGACGACTTGGTCTGGAGGAGGTCCTGGGTGGTCTCGACGATCAGGGCGTCCGCGCCGCCGGCGATCAGGCCCTCGGCGTTCGCCTGGAAGCCGTCGCGCAGCGTGTGGAAGCCGATGTGGCCGAGGGTCGGCAGCTTCGTACCGGGGCCGATGGAGCCCAGCACCCACCGCCGGCGGCCGTCGCGGCCGGCGAACTCGTCGGCCACCTCGCGGGCGATGCGGGCGCCCGCCTCGGACAGCTCGTGCACGCGGTCGGAGATCTCGTACTCGGCCATGGCCGAGTGGTTGGCGCCGAAGGTGTTCGTCTCCACGCAGTCCACGCCCACCCCGAAGTAGGCCTCGTGGACGGAACGGACGATGTCGGGGCGGGTGATGTTCAGAATCTCGTTGCAGCCCTCGAGGTTCTCGAAGTCCTCCAGCGTCGGATCCTGCGCCTGCAACATCGTGCCCATCGCGCCGTCGGCCACCACGACACGCTCGGCGAGCGCCTCCCGGAGGGCGGCGATGCGGGTCCGGTTCTCGGCAAGCTCGGACGAAAGGGACGGGTTCGGCAACGAAGCCATGAAGGGTGCTCCCTGAAGTGCGACGGCTGTCGGCTTTGCGCTTCCCATGGAAGGCGCACGCCGCCAGGGTAGCCCGAGCACCGTCGCAGGGTCAGGGCCGTCCACGGGGCGGACGGGCGTGGCGGGAGCGTCCGGGGTGTTAAGACAGACCGAACATGTTGCGACGACCCATTAGCGGGAGCTCGGCAACGAACGGTAGTGTTCGACATTGCCGAACGGCGGTAGCGGAGGAGCACGCTGTCGGTCGAAGGGGACGGAGGCAGCACGGCGATGGCACGGAACATCCAGTCGCTCGAACGGGCGGCGGCGATGCTGCGGCTCCTCGCGGGCGGCGAGCGGCAGCTCGGCCTGTCCGACATCGCCTCCTCGCTGGGCCTGGCCAAGGGCACGGCCCACGGCATACTGCGCACCCTCCAGCAGGAGGGCTTCGTCGAACAGGACAGCGTCTCGGGGCGCTACCAGCTGGGCGCCGAGCTGCTGCGGCTCGGCACCACCTATCTCGACGTGCACGAGCTGCGCGCGCGGGCACTGGTGTGGACCGACGACCTGGCCCGCTCCAGCGGCGAGAGCGTCTACCTCGGTGTGCTGCACCAACATGGCGTACTGATCGTGCACCACGTGTTCCGGCCCGACGACAGCCGTCAGGTGCTGGAGGTCGGGGCCATGCAGCCGCTGCACTCCACGGCCCTGGGCAAGGTCCTGTCGGCCTACGACCCGGTGGCGCACAGCGAGGTCCTGGAGGCCGAGCGGAAGACGTTCACGGCCCGTACGACGGTCGAACCGGAGCAGTTCGAGGGAGTCCTCGACCTGACCCGCGCGCGCGGGTACGCCGACGACGTCGAGGAGACATGGACGGGCGTCGCCTCGGTCGCGGCACCCATCCACAACCGGCGGCGCATGCCGGTGGGCGCGGTGGGCATCACGGGAGCCGTGGAGCGGATCTGCCGGGACGGCGAGCTGCGCCCCGAGCTGATCGCGGCGGTGCGGGACTGCGCCCGCGCGGTCTCCCGGGACCTGGGGGCCGGGCGGTTCTGACCTCCCGAAGGACGATCTGACCCCCGTACGACAACGGGCCGGTACGTGTTCGACGTACCGGCCCCTTTGGCATGCGCGCGTCGGCTGCCCGAGCCCCTCAAGATCGATAACTCGCAGCGATCAATAACGATCGTGTTTTCGATAACGGAACTCTTGACGAGCTGGTAACCCCGGAGCAAGACTCCCGTCCATCGGTCGGCATTGTCGAACACCTACCGGCAATACGAGTTAGAGTGTGACAACGCCATGGGCCGGCATCGCCCTCACCCCCGAGGGCGCGAACCACCGGAGGGACCCGGGGTTCGCCTTCCCCTGGACGAAGGACAAAGGAGTCGCGGGTGTCCAGCTCCGACATCTTCATCGGCGAGACCATAGGTACCGCCATACTCATCCTGCTCGGCGGTGGCGTCTGTGCCGCCGTCACGCTGAAGGCCTCCAAGGCCAGAAACGCCGGCTGGCTCGCCATCGCCTTCGGGTGGGGCTTCGCGGTCCTCACGGCGGTCTACACCTCCGCGCCGCTGTCCGGCGCACACCTGAACCCGGCCGTGACGCTGGCGCTGACCATCAAGGACGGCGGCTGGGACAACCTGCCGGTGTACTGGGGCGGCCAGCTGCTCGGCGCGATGATCGGCGCCACGCTGGTCTGGGTCGTGTACTACGGACAGTTCCAGGCGCACCTGACCGACTCCGAGATCGTCGGCGCTCCCGAGAGCAAGGCGGTCGAGGCGGAGGAGAAGGGCGCGGGCCCCGTCCTCGGTATCTTCTCCACCGGCCCCGAGATCCGCAACGCGGTGCAGAACCTCGCCACGGAGATCATCGCCACCGTGGTGCTGGTGCTCGCGATCCTCACGCAGGGTCTCAACGACAAGGGCAACGGCCTCGGCCCCCTGGGCGCCCTGATCACCGCGCTGGTGGTTGTCTCCATCGGCCTCTCCCTCGGTGGACCCACCGGCTACGCGATCAACCCGGCCCGTGACCTCGGCCCGCGCATCGTGCACGCACTGCTCCCCCTGCCCAACAAGGGCGGCTCCGACTGGAGCTACGCCTGGGTTCCGGTCGTCGGTCCGCTGATCGGCGGTGCGATCGCTGCAGGTCTGTACAACGTCGCCTTTGCTTAAAGATCCGAGGCCTTCGGGCCTCGGGCTCTCCTTGAACCGCAAGGTTTTCCGAGCCGTAAGCAATACGCCGTCAGGCCGTGAGCAGTAAGCCGTGAGCCAGCCCCTTTCATACGGAACCTTCAGGAGCACACCGTGACCGACGCACACACCGCCGGCCCCTTCATCGCCGCGATCGACCAGGGCACCACGTCCAGCCGCTGCATCGTCTTCGACCGCGACGGACGCATCGTCTCCGTCGACCAGAAGGAGCACGAGCAGATCTTCCCGAAGCCGGGCTGGGTCGAGCACAACGCCGCCGAGATCTGGACCAACGTCCAGGAAGTGGTGGCCGGGGCCATCGAGAAGGCGGGCATCACCCGCGACGACATCAAGGCCATCGGCATCACCAACCAGCGCGAGACCACCGTGCTGTGGGACAAGAACACCGGTGAGCCCGTCCACAACGCCATCGTCTGGCAGGACACCCGCACCGACGCGCTCTGCAAGGAGCTCGGCCGCAACGTGGGCCAGGACCGCTTCCGCCGCGAGACCGGCCTGCCGCTCGCGTCCTACTTCGCCGGTCCCAAGGCCCGCTGGCTGCTCGACAACGTCGAGGGCCTGCGCGAGCGCGCCGAGGCCGGGGACATCCTCTTCGGCACCATGGACACCTGGGTCATCTGGAACCTGACGGGCGGTGCGAACGGCGGTCATCACGTCACCGACGTCACCAACGCCTCCCGCACCATGCTGATGAACCTGCACACCCTGGCGTGGGACGACAAGATCGCCGAGTCCATCGGCGTCCCGCTGGCCATGCTGCCGGAGATCCGCTCCTCCGCCGAGGTGTACGGCGAGGTGACCGGCGGCCGGCTCGGCGAGCTGCTCGGCGGCATCCCGGTCGCCTCCGCGCTCGGCGACCAGCAGGCGGCCCTGTTCGGCCAGACCTGCTTCTCCGAGGGCGAGGCCAAGTCCACGTACGGCACCGGCACGTTCATGCTGATGAACACCGGTGACAAGATCATCAACTCGTACTCGGGCCTGCTGACCACGGTCGGCTACCGCATCGGGGACCAGGCCCCGGTCTACGCCCTCGAGGGCTCCATCGCCGTCACCGGTTCGCTGGTGCAGTGGATGCGCGACCAGATGGGCCTGATCAAGTCCGCCGCCGAGATCGAGACGCTCGCGTCCTCGGTCGAGGACAACGGCGGCGCCTACTTCGTACCGGCCTTCTCCGGTCTGTTCGCCCCGTACTGGCGCTCCGACGCCCGCGGTGTGATCGCCGGTCTGACCCGGTACGTCACCAAGGCGCACATCGCGCGCGCCGTCCTGGAGGCCACCGCCTGGCAGACCCGTGAGATCACCGACGCCATGACGAAGGACTCCGGCGTCGAGCTCACGGCCCTCAAGGTCGACGGCGGCATGACCTCCAACAACCTGCTGATGCAGACCCTGGCCGACGTCCTGGACGCCCCCGTGGTGCGCCCGATGGTCGCCGAGACCACCTGCCTCGGCGCCGCCTACGCCGCCGGCCTCGCCGTCGGCTTCTGGACCAACACCGAGGACCTGCGCGCCAACTGGCGCCGGGCCGCGGAATGGACCCCCAACATGGACGCGGAGATCCGCGACCGTGAGTACAAGAGCTGGCTCAAGGCCGTGGAGCGGACCATGGGCTGGATCGAAGACGAGAACTGACGAGGAGTAAGAACCCGCAATGACCAGTCAGTCCACCCTGCAGACCGTGCCTGCCCTCGGTACGCACCCGGCCTCCGGCTCCAACCCGAGCCGCGCCGAGACCCGGGAGCAGCTCTCCAAGGCGACGTACGACCTTCTCGTGATCGGCGGCGGCATCCTGGGCATCTCCACCGCCTGGCACGCCGCGCAGTCCGGTCTGCGGGTGGCTCTGGTCGACGCCGGCGACTTCGCCGGCGCCACCTCCTCCGCCTCCTCCAAGCTGCTCCACGGCGGTCTGCGCTACCTGCAGACCGGCGCGGTGAAGCTGGTGGCGGAGAACCACTTCGAGCGCCGTGCGGTCTCCCGTCAGGTGGCCCCCCACCTGGCGAACCCGCTCACGTTCTACCTCCCCGTGTACAAGGGCGGGCCGCACGGCGCGGCGAAGCTCGGGGCGGGCGTCTTCGCCTACTCCGCGCTGTCGGCGTTCGGGGACGGCGTCGGCCACCTGCTCTCGCCGGCCAAGGCGCAGCAGGACGTGCCGGAGCTGCGCACCGAGAACCTCAAGGCCGTGGCCGTGTACGGCGACGACCAGATGAACGACGCGCGCATGGCGCTGATGACGGTCCGCGCGGCCGTCGAGGCGGGCGCGGTCGTGCTCAACCACGCGGAGGTGACCGGCCTGCGCTTCACCAAGGGCCGGGTCACGGGCGCGGACCTCAAGGACGGTACGAACGGCGCGGAGTTCGGCGTCAACGCGCACCTCGTCCTCAACGCCACCGGTCCCTGGGTCGACCACCTGCGCAGGATGGAGGACCCGAACGCGGCGCCGTCCATCCGCCTGTCCAAGGGCGCGCACCTGGTTCTCAAGCGCACCTCCCCCTGGAAGGCCGCGCTCGCCACCCCGATCGACAAGTACCGCATCACCTTCGCCCTCCCCTGGGAGGACATGCTGCTGCTCGGTACGACCGACGAGGAGTACGAGGGCGACCCGGCGGACGTCGCGGTCAACGAGAAGGACATAGCCCAGATCCTGGACGAGGCCGCGTTCTCCATACGCGACCAGCAGCTCTCCCGTGATTTGATCACGTACTCCTTCGCCGGTCTGCGGGTGCTGCCCGGCGGCCCCGGCGACACCTCGAAGGCCAAGCGCGAGACGGTCGTCACGGAGGGCCGTGGCGGGATGCTGTCCGTCGCGGGCGGCAAGTGGACCACCTTCCGGCACATCGGCCGTACGGTCATGAAGAAGCTGGAGTCGCTGCCGGGCCGCCCGCTGGGCGAGGACTTCGAGCCGATCTCCGAGCTGCCGAAGAAGCTGCCGCTCCCGGGTGTCGCCAACCCGCGCGCGGTCGCCCACCGGCTGCTCGTCGACGGCCCGGCGCCCGGCCCCCGTATGGGTGCCGACACCGCCAAGCACCTGGCGACGCACTACGGTTCGCTGGCCTTCGACATCGCACGCCTGGCGAACGAGAACCCGGAGCTCGGCGAGCGCGTCCACCCGGACGCCCCGGAGATCTGGGCGCAGGTCGTGTGGGCCCGCGACCACGAGTGGGCGGAGACGACGGACGACGTGCTGCGCCGCCGTACGACGCTGACGATCCGCGGGCTCGCCACGGACGAGGTCCGCGGCAAGGTGCAGGACCTGCTCGACAAGAAGTGACCAGGAAGTGATCGGATCCTGAGCGGATGATCCGATCGGCTTGAGGGGCGGCTCCCACGGGGGGAGCCGCCCTTCTGCGTGCGCCGACATGGCCGAGCACCCGTCAGCCCCCCGGGCCTCGCGCGCCCCCTGCCTCCGTACCGCGTTCGACCGTTCGCACCACGAATGCCGGGTACAACGGCGAACGGCACAGGACGGGACCATCGGACCAGGGGGATCGGGCGTGCCGGGCGGCTGGTGGCGAAGTGCGCGGATGCGGCGGCGCGCGGCCTTCGGGGAGTACGCGGCGGCCCTCGTGGCACAGGCGGCCGTGGTGCGTGACGCGCGAGAGCACCGCGGGTGTGCTCGTCTGCGTGATCGCCGCCGTCGTGTCGGTGGCCGCCTTCCTCGAAGACCGCCGGCCCTCACCACGGCCGCCGCCACCGTGCTGTGGCTGGGCGTCACGGCCCTGGACGACCTGCGGTGCGGGTTCCGCTTCGGCGCCGTCACCGACGGGCCGCTGCCCGATCTGTTCGGCGGTTTCCTGTTCGCGATGCTGCTCACCCTCGAGTTCCGCCACCGGCGGCCGCAACGACGGCTCGCCGGTGTCGGACGGCCGGCCGACGGCCCGTCAGCGCAGGAGTGCCTCGACGTCCTCGGGTGACGTCAACTCCGCGCGGCGCACGATCAGTTCGCGCCCGAGGAGGAGCGCACGCCGGGAGGCGGGTACCGGGTCCGGCAGGGTGGTGAGGTCGGTGAGGTGGGCGAAGCCGATGATGCGGCGGACGATCTCCGCACCGGCGAAGCCCAGGGACTCCGTCCAGACGCGGTCCAGGAAGCGGTCGAGGAAGGCGTCGTCGAAGAAGGTGTCGACACGGGTCGGCCACAGACGGCGGAACTCCGCCCTGAACGCGTCCCAGGAGAGCCGGAGTTGGCCGCCGTGGTCGCCCTCGACGCCCAGCGCGTCCGCGCGGGCCGCGGAGACGAGCGTGTTCGCCCAGTACAGGCCGAGGTCGAAGCCGATCGGGCCGACGAAGGAGAACTCGGGGTCGAAGACCCGTACCACCGGGGCGCCCTGGCGCGCGCCGGTCATGATGCTGCCGGTGTGCAGATCGCCGTGGAGCAGGGCCTGCGCGCCGGTCATGAAGAGGTGGCGCAGTTCGGCGACCTCGGTGCGCAGCCGAGGGTCGGAGCGGAAGGCGGCGGCGAGGTCGTCGAGGCCGGGGTGCCAGTGGTTGTGCTCGTGCTCGAGGTACGGCTCGCTGAGCACGACGTCCTCGGTGATCTTGCACAGCTCGGGGCTGACGGAGGCCGCGATCAGCGCCTTGCGCTCGGCGGAGGGCATACCGAAGTCGCTGGTGGCGAAGGAGAGCTGGGCGACGAACTCGCCGATACGGCGGGAGGTGTCCGGGCCGTAGGCGCCGCCCTCATTGAGGATCGTGCGCAGCACCTCCAGGTCGGACATGTCCTCCATGACGAGGGCGTAGTTGTCGGAGTCGTAGCCGTGGATCGCCGGGATCTTGTCCGGGGCGACCTTGGCGACCTGCTCGTAGGCACGGGCCTCGGCGTCGGCGCGCTCGGGGCTCATCGGCCAGGAGGGGCCCGCGACCCGCACCCAGGGCAGGGCCTGCTTGACGGCGAGGCCCCGGGTGCCGTCGGTGGCGGTGACGAGGAAGACGCGGTTCATGTTGCCGTCGGAGACCTCGCGGACCTCCGGCTCGTCGGTGCCCCAGTGGCCGCGCTCGCGCAGATAGCCGGCGACGTCCTCGGTCTCCAGGATGCGGTAGCCCATCGACTCGTAACTCCCTTATGCGGTGCGGCGCTTGGACAGGGTGAAGCTGAAGACCAGGGCGAGGATGAGGACCGCGCCCTCGACGACGTCCTGTGTGTAGTACGGCAGTCCCTCGATGGTCAGACCCGTGGTGATGATCCCGATCAGGACGGCGCCGAGGGCCGTGCCCCAGACGTTGGGGCGGCCCCGGCCGAGGACGGAGGTGCCGACGAGGGCGACGGCGACGGCTTCGAGCAGCTGGGAGGTACCGGCGGAGACATCGCCCTGGCCGATGCGGGAGGCCAGGATCAGACCGCCGATGGAGGCGAGGACGCCGGAGAGGACGTAGGCGAGCGCCCGGTACGCGCCGACGCGGATGCCGGCCAGCCGCGAGGCCTCGGGGTTGGCGCCGATCGCGTACAGCACGCGCCCCCAGCGGGTGCGGGCCAGGAACACCCAGGCGACGACGGTCAGGGCGCCGAAGATCAGCACCGAGACGGGTACGCCGAGGAAGGTGCCGCGGTCGATGCGCAGGAAGCCCTCGGTGAACCTGCCGGGCGCGGTGGTCCCGTCGGACTGGGTCATGCCGGGGGTGATGGACTGGCCGTCGACGAGGATGAGTTTGGTGCCCTGGATCACGAACATGGTGCCGAGCGTGGCGAGCATGTCGGGGATCTTGAGGACGACGATCAGCAGGGCGTTCAGCAACCCGGCCAGGGCGCCCGCCGCGACGACCGCGAGGATCGCGACCGTGCCGACCTGGTTGTAGGTGACCATCGTCTTCGCGGCGACCGTGACGCCGAGGCCGGCCACGGCGCCGACCGACATGTCCATTCCGCCGACGGCCATGGTGAGCGTGACGCCGAGGCCGAGGATGGCGGCGACGGAGACGTACCGGAGGGTGTCGAGGAGCGTCGCCGAGTCGCGGAAGGACGGCTCGCTGATCGCGAAATACGCGAAGAGCGTGACGGTGACGAAGATGAAGCCGTACTTGATGACGGCGTTCTGGATCCGGTGGGCGACGGCGGGTGCGGACGGGGCCGCCGTCGGCACGGAGGTGCTCTGGGTGGTGGTCATGGCGTGCTTCCTGGTGTGCCGGGCATCAGACGGACGCCGAGATGGTCTGGATCACGCGGTCGCGCTCCGCGTCTTCCCCGTACGCGTCGAGGCGGATCTCGCCCGCGGCCAGCACGACGACCCGGTCGGCGATCTCGAGGATCTCGTCGATGTCGGCGGACAGCACGAGGACGGCCGCCCCTTCGGCGGCCAGCGCGCGGGCGCGGCGGCCGATGTCGCGGCGGGCGCCGATGTCCACTCCTCGGAACGGTTCGTCCAGGATGAGGACGCGGGGGTTCTCGGCGAGCCAGCGGCCGACGACGACCTTCTGCTGGTTGCCGCCCGACAGCTCCTCGACGGTGCTGTGTTCGTTCCGGGCGACGACACCGAGCTGCTCGATGGTGGCGCGGCCGAGCGCGTCCTCCTTGGAGCGGCTCACGAGTCCCACCGTGGAGAGCGACCTGAGGAACGGCAGGGAGATGTTCTGGGCCACCGACCAGCCGGGGACCAGCGCGTCCGTGTGCCGGTCCTCCGGGACCAGGTGGATGCCGCCGCGGATGGCGTCGGCCGGGCGGCGCGGCTCGTAGGGTTTCCCGTCCAGCTCGACGGCTCCCCCGGTGAAGGGTTCGGCGCCGAAGAGGCCGCGGGCCAGTTCGGTCTTGCCCGCGCCCAGCAGCCCGACGACGCCGGTGACTTCGCCGGTGCGCACGTCGAGGTCCTGGGGCGGGTGGCCGGCCAGGAACGGAACGCCGCGCAGGGAGAGGACGACCTCGCCGTGTTCGCCCGTGTGCCGCGGCCGGGCGGTGGTCGTCTCCTGGGCCTGGGCGAGCATGGCGCGCAGGGCCCTGTCCCAGTCGAAGGGCTTGACCTGGTCCTCGGTGAGACGGCCGTCCCGCAGGACGACCAGCCGGTCGGCGAGCGCGTCGATCTCGCCGAGGCGGTGGGAGACGTAGAGCACCGCGATGCCCTCCGACCGCATCCGCTCGACGAGCGCGAACAGGCGCTCCGCCTCGGCGGCGGAGAGTGCGGAGGTCGGCTCGTCGAGGACGAGGAGGCGAGGCCGGGTCGCCAATGCGCGGGCCAGGATCAGCAACTGGCGGTCGGAGATGCCGAGTTCGGTGACGTCGCGCCTCAGCACGGCGTCGCTCCAGCCGAGGTCGAGGGCCGACTGGATCTCACGGGCCCGGGCCAGCGTCCGGCGTCCGCTCAGGAACGGGTTGCCACGCGTCTGGGCCAGTTCCTCGAAGACCAGGTTCTCGGCGACCGAGAGGCCGGGAACAATGCCCTCGCCGATGCGCTGATGCACCGTCTGGATGCCCAACTGGCGGGCTGCGAGCGGGGAGTGGAGCGCGGCGGGCACCCCGTTCACGCTCACCCGGCCGCCGTGCTCCGTGTGCACGCCGGAGAGGATCTTGATGAGGGTGGACTTGCCCGCGCCGTTCGCGCCGAGCAGCGCGACGACGCTGCCCGGCGCGATGTCGAGGGAGACGGAGGCGAGCACCGTCTTGCCCCCGAAGGCCATGCTGACGTCGCGGAGGGCGACCGCCGCGCTCTCCGCCGGAGCGTCAGTGGGCGACATTGGCAATCCAGTCCGCGGTGCTGACCTTGGAGAGGTTCAGCGCGGGCAGCGCCGTGCGCAGCTGGTCCATGTTCTCGATCTTGTTCTGCTTCAGGAAGTCCTGGGTGATGGCGACGGCCGGGAACTCGACCGAGGTGGTGTTCAGCTGACCGGCCAGTTCCAGGGCGGCCGTACGGACCACCGCGGCGCCGACCGCGGACGGGTCGGTGCCCGCCGTGGCGACCCACGGGCTGTCCTCGGCGGTCATGTTCTGGATGTCGGCGTTGGAGACGTCCGCGCCGAAGACCTTCACCTTGCCCTGGAGCTTCTTGTTCTGGACGGCGAGGACGGTGCCCTTGGCGAGTTCGTCGTAGGGGGCGAAGACGCCGGTCACGTCGGAGTTCTGGGTGAGCGCGGCGGACACCAGGGGAACGTTGTCGGTGGCGGTGGAGTCGGTGACCTTGCCGACCTTGAACGCCTGCTTCCAGCCATGGGCGTCGGCGGTCTTCTTCCAGACACTGTCGCGCTTGTCGAGGGCGGCGTACCCGGTGACGTTGACGTAACCGACCTTGGCGTTCTTGCCGAGGTCCTTCGCCATGACGTCGAGCACGGCCTGCGCCATGCTCGCGTCGTCCTGCTTGGTGCTGACGACGCTCTTGTTGGTGGTCTCGACGTCGTAGACGACGACCTTGATGCCCTTCTTCACCGCCTGGTCGATCTCGGGCTGGATCGTGGCAGGGAAACCGTGGTCGACGACGATGGCCTGCGCGCCGGAGTTGATGGCCGAGGACAGGTCGGTGGCCTGCTTGGCGTTGTCCGCCTGGGCGTCGTACACGGTCAGGTCGATGCCGAGGGCCCTGGCCTGCGCCTTGGCGCCGTTGCCCCACTGCTCGAAGTAGTCGCCGGCGCCGCTCTGCCGGACCAGGGCCACCTTCACGTTGCCCTTGCTGAACGGCGCGGGCTTCTTGCCGGTCGCGGCGGCGGCCGAGGCGGCCCGGTCGCCGGTGCTGCGCGAGGCGTTGGAGGACTGGGAGCAGCCCGCGAGGAAGAGCGCGGCGACGGAAGCGAGCGACAGCGCGGCGAGGGGGACGCGGGTGCGGGCGGTACGGGACATGCGGGCTCCAGGGCGGGGAAGGCGGAAATGAGCGGGCGAAGAGGGAGTGCCGGTCCGGAGCGCCGGGGAGGAGACATGCCAGGGCGGCATACGTCTCGTACACGGGCGGGTGCCTCGGGTTCACGGGGAACGCACCGAGGGCGGGGCGTGGTTGAGCGCTCCGGGGGGGGAAGGTCAGCGACAGCGGGCTGTGGTCGACCGGAGCAAGTCCACGTACAGCCGCCGCACGAGCAGCAGCGTCTTCATAGGCAGATCATGTGAACGATCCCAGCCAGCCGTCAAAGTATTGGACGTCGTTTCTCAGTATGTGGAACAACCGCTTCCTCACACTCGGCCGATCAACGGGCGGGAGTTACGATCGCCGGACGACGTTGGACAGTGAGGCTTCCGATGACGACACCCTGCGCGACAGCGACGCACCGCTGCACCGGCGCGGTATGTCGCGGCTGACCACCGGCCCTCCCGCCTCCCGCACGCCGCCCTCCTCATCTCCGGGCCGGACATCGATGCCAGTCTCGGTATCCGGACACCCCATCCACCCCTTGGAGTTTCTCCCATGACCCTGCTGACGACGTGGCCCGAGTCCGGACCCGAGACGCTGGTGCGCCGTACCTCCGACCCGGCCGAGATCGCCGCCGCGCTCGCGCCGATCGGTGTGCGCTACGAGCAGTGGCCGGTCCGCGAGGACGTGCCGGCGGACGCGGACAGCGACACGGTGTTCGCCGCGTACGGTGCCGAGATCGAGAAGCTGAACGCGGAGGAGGGCTTCACGACGGTCGACGTCCTCGGGCTGCACCCGAGCGACGACCCCGAGTACCCCGCCAGGGCGAAGGCCGCGCGTGCGAAGTTCCTCCAGGAGCACACACACGACGACGATGACGAGGTGCGCTTCTTCGTCTCGGGCTCCGGGATCTTCTACCTCCACGTCGGCGGCGAGGTGCACGCCGTGCTGTGCGAGAAGGGCGACCTGCTGGGCGTGCCGCGCGGTACGACGCACTGGTTCGACATGGGTACGTCGCCGTCGTTCACCGCGATCCGGTTCTTCCACGAGGAGGACGGCTGGGTCGGGAACTTCACCGGTGACCGGATCGCGGACCGCTTCCCGGACTTCGACACGATCGACGCGAGGTACCAGCACGACCGGGCCACGGCGTGACGCTCCGGTTCGACGTGGACGCCGTGGTGCTCGACATCGAGGGCACCACGAGCGCCACGGGATTCGTCGTGGACGTGCTGTACCCGTACTCCCGCTCTCGATTCGGAGCACTGCTCTCGGAGCGGAGCGGTGATCCGGCGGTGGCGCGGGCGACCGCGCAGGTGCGGGAGCTGATCGCGGAGCCCGATGCGGACGCCGCCCGCGTCGAGAAGGCCCTGAACGGCTGGCTCGACGAGGACCGCAAGGCCACCCCGCTCAAGACCCTCCAGGGCATGATCTGGTCCGAGGGCTTCGCGCGCGGCGACCTCGTCTCGCACTTCTACGAGGACGTCGTCCCGGCGCTGCGCGCCTGGCACGCGGCGGGCGTACGGCTGCACGTGTACTCGTCGGGGTCCGTGGCGGCGCAGCGAGCGTGGTTCCGGTCCAGCCCCGAGGGCGATCTGCTGCCGCTCGTCGAGGGGTTGTACGACACGGAGAACGCGGGGCCCAAGCAGGAACCGGCGTCGTACGAGACGATCGCGGCGGGGCTGGGCACCGCGCCAGAGAGGCTGCTCTTCCTCTCCGACCGGCCGGGCGAGCTGGACGCGGCGCGGGCTGCCGGATGGCGGACCGTGGGGGTGCGCCGCCCCGGGGAGCCGTACTACGAGCAGGGCGTCGGCGATCACCCGCAGGCGGGGACGTTCGACGAGATCACCATCGCGAGGAGCACCACATGACCGCCGAGACGCCGGCCCTCGACCTCAAGGAGGCGGGCGCGGTCCTGGCCGCCGAGTCGGCCCGCTTCGCCTCCTTCGGCTGGATGCGCGGCACGTCCGGCAACCTGTCCGTCGTCCTGAGCCGGGACCCGCTGCGGCTCGCCGTCACCGCGAGCGGGCACGACAAGGGCGAACTCACGCCCGACGACGTGGTGCTGGTGGACGGTTCGGGTGCGGCGGTCGCGGGCGGGAAGCCGTCGGCGGAGGCCGAGCTGCACGCGCGCGTGGCCGCGCTCACGGGTGCGGGGGCCGTCGTCCACGTCCACACGGTCGCGTCCGTGGCCATGGGGCGCCGGGAGCCCGGGGGCATCGTGTTCCGGGACCTGGAGATGCTCAAGGGCGTCGGCCTGCCCGCCCACGACGTCGAGGTCACCCTCCCCGTCATCGCCAACAGCCAGGACATGAAGGTCCTGGGCGACCGCCTGGAAGCGGCCCGCGACCCCCGCATGCCGGCGGTCGTCGTGGCAGGCCACGGGCTGTACGTCTGGGGCACGGACCCACGCCGGGCCCGCCATCACACCGAAGTGGTGGAGTGGCTGCTGGAGTTGGAACTGACGGGCCGCTGAGTCACCGCGGCGGGTGGACTCACCCGGGAGGAAAGCACCGTGTGAGTCCACCCCAGGCGGCTAGGGCAGATGGTGGGCCGGGAGTTCGCCCGCCGATATCTCCAGCACCCCGCGTTCGGTCACCAGGCCCGTCACCAGGCGGCCCGGGGTGACGTCGAAGGCCGGGTTGTGGCCTCGGGACTCCGCCGGCGCCGTTCGTACGCCCGACCACTCCAGTACCTCGTCCTCGCCACGGAGTTCGATGTGGATGTCGGCGCCCCTGGCCGTGGTCAGGTCGACCGTCGTGGTGGGGGCGGCCACCAGGAACGGGATTCCGGCGTCCGCGCAGGCCAGGGCGACCCCGACCGTGCCCACCTTGTTGGCCGTGTCGCCGTTGGCGGCGATGCGGTCCGCGCCGACGATCGCCGCGTCGACCTCGCCCCTCAGAATCGTTCCCGCGGCGGCACCGTCCGCCTGGACGTAGTGCGGTATGCCCTCCTGGACGAGTTCCCAGGCGGTGAGGCGGGAGCCCTGGAGGAGGGGACGCGTCTCGTCGGCGTACACGACCTCGACCAGGTCGCGCGCGTGCAGTTCACGGATGACGCCGAGCGCCGTGCCCCAGCCGGCGGTGGCGAGCGCACCGGTGTTGCAGTGCGTGAGCACCCGCAGCGGCCGGTCCACCCCGACCTTCTTGAGCAGCCAGTCCGCGCCGTACGCCCCCATCGCCCGGTTCGCCTCGACGTCCTCGCGCTGGACGGCCGCGGCCTCCGCGAGCACCGCGACCAGCCCCTCGTCGAAGCGGGCCATCACCCGGTCGACGCACACCATGAGGTTCACCGCGGTCGGGCGCGCCGCACGGACGCGGGCCACGGCCGCCCGCGTCTCCTCGGCCGACCAGCCCTCGCGCCCGCCCTGCAACAGCGCGAGCGCCACCCCGTACGCCCCCGCCGCCCCGATCGCCGGCGCGCCGCGCACGACGAGCCGCTGGATGGCGTCCACCAGCGCGTCCACGTCACGGATCTCGAGAATCTCGGTGCGATGCGGCAGGACCGTCTGGTCGATGAGCGCGAGGCTGCTTCCGGTCCAGTCGACGGCGCGCAGTTCCTGGGACATGGCGGGCACTCCTGATGTTCCGAACGTCCGCGACACCGTACATGAGCGCGAGAAACGCCGGTGTTTCTGTCCGTTCGGCCTGGTGACCCCACATAATGGCCCAAGACATCGGATGACTCAGCGCCATCCGGAGTGACGGTCCGGAGTGACAGGGAGGTCGGCCATGGCAGTCACCGATGAGGCGATCGAGAAGATCAAGGGCATGATCGTCTCCGGCACGCTGCGCCCCGGCGACCGGCTTCCCAAGGAGAGCGAGCTCGCCGCCGACCTCGGCCTGTCCCGCAACTCCCTGCGGGAGGCGGTGCGCGCGCTCTCGCTGATCCGCATCCTGGACGTACGGCAGGGCGACGGCACGTACGTGACCAGCCTGGACCCCCAGCTCCTCCTGGAGGCGCTGAGCTTCGTCGTCGACTTCCATCGGGACGACACGGTGCTCGAGTTCCTCGCCGTGCGCCGGATCCTGGAGCCCGCCGCGACGGCGATGGCCGCCTCGAGGATCAGCGAGCAGCAACTGCACGTCCTGACCTCCCAGCTGGACGCGCTGGGCGGCGCCCCCTCGGTGGAGGAACTCGTCGCCTGCGACCTGGAGTTCCACCGGGGCATCGTGCAGAGCTCCGGGAACTCGGTCCTGTGCTCGCTGCTGGACGGCCTCTCCGGGCCCACCACCCGGGCCCGGATCTGGCGCGGTCTCACCCAGGAGGACGCGGTCAGCCGCACCCTGCACGAGCACCGGGCGATCCTGTCCGCCCTGCGGGACCGCGACGCGGAGGCGGCCCGCTCGTGGGCGACGGTGCACATCGCGAGCGTGGAGCAGTGGCTGCGCAGCACCCTGTAGAAACAGCTCGGATGACTCGGGCGGTGGTTCATGGTGGCGATCACGCGTGTTTCCGGCCCCTCGGTGGGGCAGTGATCCGTTCACACCCCCGTGCAAGGGGGCTGCGGAGGCCCCCTCGGCACGCCGTAAGGTTGGGTCGTACGTAAGGGGCACGTCGGAAGGAGGCGCTGGGTGATCGAGCTCGAGGGGGTTCCCGAGCTGATCGACCCGGTCATGGTGGCCGCGTTCGAGGGCTGGAACGACGCCGGCGACGCCGCCTCCACCGCGGTCGCGCATCTCGACAAGGAGTGGAAGGGCGAGGTGTTCGCGGCGCTGGACGCCGAGGACTACTACGACTTCCAGGTGAACCGCCCCACGGTGTGGCTGGACGGCGGGGTCCGCAAGATCACCTGGCCGACCACGCGCCTGTCGGTGGTCCGGGTCGGCGGTGAGAAGCCGCGCGACCTGGTGCTGGTCCGGGGGATCGAGCCGTCGATGCGGTGGCGCTCGTTCTGCAACGAGCTGCTCGGCTTCGCGCACGAGCTGGGTGTGGAGCTGGTGGTGATCCTGGGCGCACTGCTCGGTGACACCCCGCACACACGTCCGGTGCCGGTGAGCGGGGTCACCTCCGACCCGGACCTGGCCCGCACGATGGACCTGGAGGAGACCAAGTACGAGGGCCCCACGGGCATCGTCGGCATCCTCCAGGAGGCGTGCACGCACGCGGGCGTACCGGCGGTGTCACTGTGGGCGGCCGTACCGCACTATGTGTCGCAGCCGCCGAACCCGAAGGCGACGCTGGCCCTCCTCAACCGCCTGGAGGACCTGATCGACCTGCGGATCCCGCTGGGCGAGCTGCCCGAGGACGCGCGTGCCTGGCAACTGGGCGTGGACCAGCTGGCCGCCGAGGACAGCGAGGTCGCCGAGTACGTGCAGACGCTGGAGGAGGCCCGGGACACCGCGGAGCTGCCGGAGGCGTCGGGCGAGGCGATCGCACGCGAGTTCGAGCGCTATCTGCGGCGGCGGGACGGCGGCGGTCCGGCGGGTCCGGCCCCCGGCGGACACGCCACGGCCGACGGCAGCGACAGCTCCTCGTATCTGCGGGACAACCCCGGCGGTCGTCCGAAGCCTCCGAAGTCCCCGCGGCCGGAGACCGGCACCGAGGACGAGGACTCCCCGGAGGACTGAGCGGACGGACCGGGCCGGGCGGAAGCCGGGCCGACGGAAGGGGCGGTGCGCACCTGGCGCACCGCCCCTCCGCGTTCAGCGCCTCGCGGTCTCCTCGCGTCAGCGCGCGACGGCGATCACGTCGTACGGGGTGTCCGGCGTCGGCGTGGTCGTGAACCGGGCGTTGGGCAGGTACAGGCGGTCCCCGTACGCGGCCACGGTGGTCGGCACGTCGAGGTCCGGGTCGGTGAGGCGGCACTGGAAGACGCCGCGGCGCCCGTCGGGCGAGAGCCGGAAGACGTCGATCGCGTTCTGCATGTTCTGCACCACGTACAGCGTCCGGCCGGTGAGCAGCAGCCCGTCGCCGTTGACGAGGGGCGCCGCGTCGCCGAGGTCGACGAGCCGGGTGACTCCGGTCCTCGGATCGACCCGGTGCAGGCCGCCGGCCCCGGTCTGCACGACGAGCAGGGCGGCACCGTCCGGCGTCCGTGTGATCCCGTTGGCGTTGATCGTGGCGCCGGGCACCTGGCTCCAGTCGCCGCTCAGGGGGAGCCGTACGACGTCGGCCGCGTCCGGCAGGGCGCCGCCGGGGCCGAGCGGCAGCGCGTACAGCGTGGGCTGGTAGGAGTCCGTGAACCAGACCGCGCGGGGGGTCAGGACCACGTCGTTGGCGAAGGTCTCGGGCTCCGTGGCGAGGACGTACGACGCGAGTTCGGCGCCGGTACGGACGTCCACCACGCGGGCGCCCGTACCGACCGTGGCGATGAACAGCCGCCCCCTGCCGTCGAGTTTGAGCCCGGCAGCCGCCGTACCCGGCCCCGGGGCGATGGTCCGGCCCTGTCCGGTGCGCAGATCGGCGCGGTAGACCGAACCGTCGGCGATGGATCCGAGGTAGGCGTACGGGCCGCCCCCGATGGTGATGCCCTCCGGGCGGATGCCGTTCGGCAGAGGGATGACGGTGGGTAACGAGTTCTCCGCTGCCCAGGCCGGGCCGGCCGAGGACCCGGCGAGCGCGGCGCCGGCGGCCGCGGCACCGGCGGTGAGCAGTCTTCGGCGGCTGAGACGGTCTGGGAGCGAACGGTGCGTGGATGTCACGGTGCGTCCTTCCGGGCGGGACCGGGAGTTGACCGGTCCAGCGATCAACTGTCCCTGCCACCCCACCACATGACCCACGACACCGCAGCCTTTGGCCGGATTGCTACGTGACATCTGTTTCAGGACGGATTGCACAGGTTTCCCCATTCAACTTGTTTTCAAACCGAGTTGGCGACGCCGGGGTGGACGAGTCGCCGTCGGCGTGCCAGGTTGTGCCCCGAAGACGCGGCCCGGGGACGGGACATGGCAACACCCGCAGAACCGAACCGAGAGGAGCGGTACGCGATGACCGACCATGTACAGCCGACGCAGGGCCCGGGAACGGCCGGGCCGGGACCCGACGGAGCGGGGTTCACCTACCGGGGAGCCGAGCAGGAGCTGATCGTCGTCGCACGCCCCGAGGCCCGGCTGCGCGCCGGGGCCGAGGGCGTCCGCTCGGCGGCGGGCTCGGACGTGTCGGCCCTCAACATGTTCCTCAGTGACGAACAGCTCGCCCTGGAGCCGCTGTTCGGCGGCGAGGAACGACTGCGGCAGTCCGAGGTGGCGGACGGCGGGGGCGGAAGCGACCTCGCGCTCTTCTACCGGGTGCGCGGCGTCGAGAGCCGCGCCCAGGAGCTGCGTGCACGGATCGCCGCGCTGCCGGAGATCGACACGGCGTACGTGAAGCCTGGCGCCGTCCCCGCCTCGGTGGGGTCGGTCGGGCGGAGCACGAACGGCTCGGCGAGCGCGGACGACGGCCGACGGCCGAAGGAAGGGGCACCGGTCACCCCGGACTTCACCGGCCGCCAGGGCTATCTGCGGCCGGCGCCCGAGGGCATCGACGCCCACTGGGCCTGGCAGCGGCCGGGCGGTACGGGCCAGGGCGTGACGGTGATCGACGTGGAGGGGGCGTGGCAGCTGGGCCACGAGGACCTGACCGCGAAGCTCGCCGGCGTGGTCGTCGGCACCCCGCTGACGGACCTCGCCTGGCGCAACCACGGCACCGCCGTCATCGGGGTGATCGGCGGCGACCGCGACGAGCGCGGGATCACCGGCATCGCGCCGGACGCGGTGACCGCCGCCGCGTCCTTCCAGGGCATGGGCACGGCGGCCGCGATCCACGCGGCGGCCGACCGGCTGGGCCCCGGTGACATCATCCTGGTCGAACTGCACGCCCCAGGGCCGCGGTTCGACTTCGAGGAGCGCGACGACCAGCAGGGTTACATCGCGATCGAGTGGTGGCCGGACAACTTCGCGGCCATCCGGTACGCGACCGCCAAGGGGGTGCTCGTCGTGGCGGCCGCGGGCAACGGAGCCGAGTCGCTCGACGACGCGGTGTACGAGCGGCGCCCCGCCGGGTTCCCCGCGTGGTGGCGCAACCCCTTCAACCCCGCCAACCCGTCCTCGGGCGCGGTGGTGGTCGGCGCGGGCGCACCGCCGCCCGGCACGCACGGCCGCGACCACGGCCCGGACCGCTCCCGCCTCGCCTTCTCCAACTACGGGGCGCGGGTGGACGCGCAGGGCTGGGGGCGCGAGGTCACGACCACCGGCGGCTTCTGGGACCGGCCCGGCGACCTGCAGGGCGGTGCCGAGGAGATCGGCTGGTACACGGACACGTTCTCCGGGACCTCCTCCGCCTCCCCGGTGGTGGTCGGCGCCCTGGCCGCGCTGCAGGGCATGCTCAGGGCGGCGGTCCAGGAACCGATGTCCCCGGAGCGTGCCCGCGCGGTGCTGCGGGCCACCGGCTCCCCGCAGCAGGACGCTCCGGGCCGGCCCGCCTCCCAGCGGATCGGCAACCGGCCGGACATCAAAGCGGCGGTCACCCGTCTGCTGCCGGAGGCGGTCGGCTCGGGCCAGGCCGAACGGTACTGGGACGAGCTGCTGCCGTACCCGCGCGAACTCCCGCCCAGGCTCCGGCTGTTCGTGGCCGGTGACTGGCGCAACCTCGCCAACCCCTCCCCCGAGATCCGTCAGGCGGTGCACTCCGCCTTCGCGGGCGGACGGCCCGACGTACGTGTCTGGTTCTCGGACGACGAGATCGTCGGCCTGGTGGTCACGGGCTGACGTGTCCGAGGGCGTAGCCGCAAGTCAACGATTCGATGATTCACGGAAGGTGGCACCCGTATGAGCACCACCCCGCAGATGAGTCAGCAGCAAGGGCACCAGCAGGGCATCCAGCAAGGCATCCAGCTGGGGCAGCAGGGACCGAGCACGGCGCCGCCCCAGCAGTTCGGACAGCAGCAGCCCATGGCGTTCGGACAGCAGATGCAGCAGCCGTTCGGCCCGCTGCAGAACCCGCAACTCCAGATCCCGCAGCACCAGAACCCGCAGCACCAGAACCCGCAACCGCCGATCCCGCAGCAGCAGATTCCGCAGCACCTCCAGCAGCAGCTCCAGCAGATGGGGCAGCAGCAGCCGTTCCAGCAGCTGCTCCAGCAGCTCGGCGGGCAGCAGCAACAGCAGGCGCAGGTCCTGACGAGCGGGATCGCCCAGCACTTCTGGGACGTGGTCACCCCGCTCCCGGGCCAGCCGTCGATCCTCTACCTGTTCATCGACAACGCCTGGCGCCCCCTGGTGAACCCCAACCAGGTCACCCACGACGAGGTCCAGCAGGCCTTCGCCTACGGGCAGCAGGTCATCGGCGTCTACGACGCCAACAGCAACGCCGTACAGGCCGTCATCGTCAACAAGTGACGCACTGAGAGAGAGCCGAGAGAGAAGGGGGGGCGGGGGGGGCGCCCCCCCCCCCCCCCCCCCCCACCCCCCGGCCCGACGGCCCCCCCCCCCCCCGGGGGCCCCCCCCCCCCGGGGCCGCCCCCCCGGCCCCCCCCCCGCCGCGCCCCC